>NZ_CP078013.2:4049861-4361388 GCF_024112395.2 Pseudomonas pergaminensis
CAAACACGCTGGCCGGAATTCGACAGGGATTTGGGGGGTAAACCGGCAGGGATGCCGGTTTAGCCGCCCCGCGCCATGGATGGCGCGTGGCGGCGGCCCCCCAAATCACTGTCGGATTACGGGCATACCGAGCCTAGGCGAGGTACCGAGTGTTGGGGCGAAGGCCTTTTGCTTACTTTTGGGCCTTTCCAAAAGTGAGCCGCTGTAAGAGCGGAACCATAAGCGGCCGTTACCGCAGCAACGGATATGTACCCAGCCAGATCCAACATCCAGGCCGGCTGTCAGGCCGCCTTCGCAGGCAAGCCAGCTCCCACACTTGGATCCCGGGGAGACAGTTGGAGAGAGGTCGGCTGTCAGGCCGCTTTCGCAGGCAAGCCAGCTCCCACATTTAGATCGCGGGGCTACAGTCAGATAGCGGTCAACTGTCAGGCCGCCTTCGCGAGCAAGCCCGCTCCCACAGAGAGCTGATACCACCGAATCGTCGGTGGTATCAGGCGGCGTGGCTTTCTTTTTTCAAGCGGTCCATGTCGATCACGAACCGATACTTCACATCGCCCTTGAGCATCCGCTCATACACCTCGTTGATGCCCTGGATATCGATCATCTCAATGTCCGAGGCAATCCCGTATCTGGCGCAGACGTCGAGCATGTCCTGGGGCTCCTGGATGCCGCCGTTCAACGATGACCCGCATAGACGCTGAATCGTTCAACCGAGCACGTCCGTACAATCCGCCGGTCGGCCCCGTTCCTAAGATCGAGACTTTCTCAAGACGCAGGAGAGTGGGCATGAGCAGAAAAGTAAGGACGGTTGCGCTAGCAGTCACGTTGCTGGCCGAGGCCATGATGGGCAACGCCTTTGCAGCGACAGCGGCGGTCGCCGTGGCTCCGCAATACGACACCAGCCACGTTTACGTCGCCCCGGCCGATGTGGACCGTTTTACCCAGAGTTTCCTGGCCACATTCGGCGGCAAAAGCACGCCCCAAGTGGTGGTGAACGTGTTGCCGGTGCCCAGCAGCACCACCTCGCAACTGTTGCAGACACCCGTTGGCACAGTGTCGCTGTTCGGTTTCACCACGCCGATCCCGCACCCGTTCGGCCAGGAGCGCAACGGTTACCTGGTCAAGGACATGGATCTCGCCCTCAAGGCCGCCCGGGAAAACGGCGCGGCGGTGATCGTCAGCGACTTCCCCGACCCGATCGGACGTGACGCGGTGGTGCAGTGGCCAGGCGGTGTGAACATGCAACTCTACTGGCACACCAAGGCCCCGGATTACGCCGCGTTCCAGACCGTGCCGGAAAACCGCGTGTACCTCAGCGCCGAGCGTGCCGACAGCTTCATCAAATCGTTTGTCGGCTTCTCCCATGGCAAGGTGCTGACGGATGACAAACACGCCCCTGGCGTGGATATCGGCCAAGCCAACGGTAACTACCGTCGCGTCGACATCGAATCGCCGTTCGGGCGCATGGCCGTGCTGGTCACCAACGGCCAACTGCCCTACCCGTTCGGCCATGAGACCACCGGCTATCAAGTGGCTGACCTGACGGCCACCCTGGGCAAGGCCACCGGCTCCGGCGCCAAAGTGTTGGTGCCTGCGTTCGACAGCAAAGGCCGTCGCAGCGCTTTGGTGGAGTTTCCGGGCGGCTACGTCGCGGAGATCCATCAACTCAACGCCGCAAAATGATGCGCCGCACAGGCTGGGGCCTGGCCGTGCTGTGGCCGCTGCTCGTCAGCAGTGTCCACGCCGACGAGCAAGCGACACGCCCGGCCATCAAGGCCAACCGCTGGCAGGAAGACTGGTCGGTGCTGCAGGACCCGGCGCTGCGCACGCAGCCGCTGGACAGCTTGAAGTACATCCCGCTATCCAGCGCGAACCCCTATACCTACTTGTCCCTGGGCGCGACGTTGCGCGAGCGTTTCGAGATGAACGATGCCAGTGGCTTCGGTGTGCGGGATGTGAAGCGTGATCGCTACCTGATCCAGCGTTTCCAGGTCCACGCCGACCTGCATCTGAACGAGCACTGGCGCGTGTTCACCCAATTGGAAGATGCGCGGGCGTACGACAAGACGACAATCGGCGGCGCCGACCAGAATCGCGTCGACCTGCGCCTGGCCTTCGCCGAGTATGTGAATACCTTCAGCAGTGGGACCCTTAAGGCCCGTGTCGGGCGCCAGGATTTCGCCTTCGACCTGCAGCGCTTCATCTCATCGCGGGACGGCCCGAATGTGCGGCAGTCCTTCGATGCGCTGTGGGCCGACTGGGAGACCTCCAACTGGCGTTTTATCGGGATCGCCAGCCAGCCGGTGCAATATCAGGACGGGCGTCACTTCGACGACAAATCCAACAGCGATGCGCGCTTCCACATGGTCCGTGTGGAGCGACTGGTGGGCGGCAATAACGAGTTGTCCGCCTACTACGGCGTATATGAGCGCACCGCCGCTCACTACCTGGACGCCGACGGCGACGAGACCCGCCACCTGTTCGACGCACGCCTGGGCGGCGCGGCCATGGGCTTTGACTGGGACATCGAAGCGATGCTGCAAAGCGGCTCGGTCGGCAACAAGGACATTCGCGCCTGGGCCGGTGGCAGCCGTACCGGCTACACCTTCGACAGCCTGGCCTGGAAACCTCGCGTCGGTCTGCAACTGGACATCGCCTCGGGCGACCGCAAAACCGGGGATGGCACCGTCGGCACCTTCAACCCGCTGTTCCCCAACGGCTACTACTTTTCCCTGGCGGGCTACACCGGCTACAGCAACCTGATTCACGTCAAGCCGTCGATCACGGTCAAGCCGATCGACAAGCTCAGCGTGCAAACCGCCATCGGCCTGCTGTGGCGCCAAACCACCAGCGACGCGGTCTATACCCAGCCCAACCTGCCGGTGGCCGGCACCGCAGGCCAGGGCAATCGCTGGACCGGCGCCTATGCGCAAGTGCGCACCGATTATGTGTTCAGCCCCAACCTCACCGGCGCCGTCGAGGCCGTGCACTACGACGTGGGCCAGACCCTGCACGATGCTGGGGGTGACGACAGCAATTACCTGGGGGTCGAGCTCAAGTTCAGTTGGTAACCCCAAGCAAGCACACCCGTACAAGCCCTTGAACCGGTTAACGGCAATAGTGATCCTGCGTTTTACACCACCTTGAAAGGAGATGTTCATGAGCACATTCGTCGCCAAAGACGGTACCCAGATCTATTTCAAAGACTGGGGCAGCGGTAAACCCGTGCTGTTCAGCCACGGCTGGCCGCTGGACGCCGACATGTGGGAATACCAGATGGAATACCTGAGCAGCCGCGGCTTTCGCACCATCGCGTTTGACCGCCGTGGGTTCGGCCGCTCGGATCAACCCTGGACCGGCAACGACTACAACACCTTCGCCGACGATATCGCCCAGTTGATCGAACACCTGGACCTCAAGGACGTGACCCTGGTGGGCTTCTCCATGGGCGGTGGCGACGTCGCCCGCTACATCGCACGCCATGGCAGCGCACGCGTGGCCGGGTTGGTACTGCTGGGCGCGGTGACACCGCTGTTCGGCCAGAAACCGGACTACCCGCAGGGTGTGCCGACTGAAGTATTCGATGGCATCAAGGCCGGCCTGTTGAAAGACCGTGCGCAATTTATCAGCGACTTCAACACGCCGTTCTTCGGCCTCAACAAGGGCCAGAAGGTCTCTGATGGTGTGCTGACCCAGACCCTGCAAGTGGCGATGCTGGCATCCCTAAAGTCGACGGTGGATTGCGTGACCGCGTTCTCCGAAACCGACTTCCGCCCGGACATGACCAGGATCGACGTACCGACCCTGGTGATCCACGGTGACGGCGACCAGATCGTACCGTTCGAAACCACCGGTAAAGTGGCGGCCGCCTCGATCAAGGGCGCCGAACTGAAAGTCTACAAGGACGCGCCGCACGGGTTCGCCGTGACCCACGCGCAGCAGTTGAATGAAGACCTGCTGGCGTTCCTGCAACGCTGAAACGCCTGCACCACCCTCTCCTTATTTGGCCGGGTTTGCCCGGTCTTTTTTTGCTCAGGAGAAACGCTGGCCCAGGACCAGGCGACCGGGCCCGCTGATCAGCAAGGTGGTGAAGATGATCAACAGCAGCCAGCCGAACTGCCCTTCGAACAACGTCCACTCCGGGTGCACCACCCACAAAGCGATCAACAGCACCGCCAGGATCGGCAGGCACGCCAGGCGTACCAGCACCCCGGCAATGATCAGCAGCGGGCACAGCACTTCAGCGAAAATCGCCAGCAGCAACGTGATAGTCGCCCCCAGGTGAAACGGATCTTCGATCAGCTTCAATTGCTCGTTGTAGTTGAGCAACTTGGGCAAGCCATGCACCCACAGCAGGAACAGCGCCCCGCTGATCCGCAGAAACAATAGTCCCAGGTCCTGACGCGTCGATTCGTTCATAGGTGCTCTCGGTTGATTGCCACAAACGTTGATTGTGGCGACCGGGCCACCTAAGCGCTTGCAAGCCTGTGCTGACCTCACTCCCCGGTGCCGGCAAACGCCGCCACGATTTCATCGATCACCGCCCGCACCCGGGCGGTGTGGCGCAGGTCGGCATGGGTCACCAGCCACACGTCATACGGCAGTGGCCGGGTACGCTGCGGCCACAGGCGCACCAGCCCGTCGCGCTCACCGGTGTACACCGGGATTTCACCAATGCCGATACCCGCGGCGATGGAGCGGCGTACCAGCAGGCTGGAACTCAAGGCGGCGACAATGCGCCCGCGCGCTACGGGCTCAGAGACCAGGCTCATGTCCTTCTGGCTTTGCAGGTAGGGTTGGTAGACCACCAGGTCATGGCCTTCGAACAGGCTGCCCGGCGTGGGCACGCCGTGGCGGTCGATATAGCCCTGGGACGCAAACAGCCCGACCGGCCAGCGCGCAATGCGCCGGGCGATCAGGTCGGGGTTGTCCGGGCGGGTGTTGCGCACGGCGATATCGGCTTCACGCTTGGCCAGGCTGAGGATCTGGGTGGAGGCGTCCAGTTGCACGCGCACGTCGGGGTGCTTGTCGTGCAGGCGCGCGATGGACGGAATCAGAAAGTCGATGGCCAGGGAGTCGGTGGTGCTGACCCGCACCGTGCCGGTCAGGCGGTCATCCAGGCCCTGGATCTGCCGCTCCAGGTCGAGGGCCGAACGCTCCATTTTCTCCACCGAGAGCAACGCCGCTTCACCTACCGCCGTGAGCGCATAGCCTTCGGAGGTGCGCAGGAACAAGGTCGCGCTCAAGGACTTTTCCAAGGCATTGATCCGCCGCCCTACCGTGGCCTGGTCCACCCCCAGCACCCGCGCGGCACCGCGCAGTGTGGACTCACGGCACACTGCCAGGAACACCCGTGCATCATCCCAATTCATACCGCCCTCCAGTGATGCATATCTGCATCGCCATGACGCTAATTCGCTGCATTATTGCATCTTAAAACCTCGCTATGCTGGCCGCCAGAGAAAAACCTTGAGGACCGCCATCATGCTCGACACCCCTGTTTCATCCCGCAGCGCGGTCTGGCTGCCGATCTTCGCCGGCCTGTGTGCCAGCCTGGTCAGCATTGGCCTGGCGCGCTTCGCCTATACGCCACTGATTCCAACGCTGATCCAGGCCCAATGGTTTTCCGCCAATGACGTGGTCTATCTCGGCGCCGCTAACCTGGTGGGCTACCTGATCGGTGCGCTGATCGGCCGGCCCATCGCCCAGCGCACCTCGAACAAGACTGCCCTGCGCATCATGATGGTCGCGGTGACCCTGGCGTTCTTCGCCTGTGGCTTTGCGCTGTCGGTGGTGTGGTTCTTCGCCTGGCGCCTGCTGTCGGGGATTGCCGGCGGCGCGATCATGGTGCTGGTGGCCGCCACCGTGCTGCCCCACGTGCCGGCTGCCCGTCGGGGCCTGGCCAGTGGCGCGATTTTCCTGGGCATCGGCCTGGGCATTGCCGGCTCCGGTACGCTCGTGCCGCCGCTGTTGAGCCTGGGCTTGCAGCAGACCTGGTTTGGCCTGGGCCTGTTGGCATTGGTGTTGACGGCGGCCAGCTGGTTCGCCTGGCCCACCGGTACGCTGCAGGAAGCACCGGCCCCCACGGGCACTTCAGCGCGGATGCCATCCGGCGTGTACCTGCTGTTCGCCCAGTACGCCTTTATGGCGGCGGGCCTGGTGCCGGCAATGGTGTTCCTAGTCGACTACGTGGCCCGTGGCCTGGGTGCCGGTGCACACACTGGCGCGATGATCTGGGTGATGTACGGCCTGGGCGCGATTGTGGGCCCGGTGAGCTACGGGTTCCTCGCCGACAAACTCGGCGCGCGCTTGAGTATCCGCGTGGTGCTGGTGGTGCAGGCAATTGCGGTGGGCCTGTTGCCGGTGGCCGGCTCCTTTACCGCCCTGGCAGTGCTGGCGGTGCTCCTGGGTTCCTTCCCACCGGGCATCGTGCCGCTGGCCCTGGCACGGGTGCATGAACTGCTGCCCAACCATCACCAGCAACAAGTGGCCTGGAGCCGCGCCACCGTGTCCTTTGCAACGTTCCAGGCGCTGTCCGGGTTTGCCTATTCAGCCCTGTTCAACAGCAGCGGCGGCCAACATGTGCTGCTGTTCCTGATCGCCGCCGGCGCGATCGTGGTCGCACTCGCCCTTGAACTGGGCATGATTGTGCTGAACCGTCGACCGCTCGACACGGTCCCAACCCATACGCTCATCGCTGCAGGTACTTTGAAATGACGCTTCCTAAAGAAATGACCCTGATTGAAATCACCACCCCCGGCGCACCTGAAGTGCTGCAACCGCGCCGCGCCGATGTGCCGGTCGCAGGCCCTGGCGAAATCCTGATCCGCGTGCATGCCGCCGGGGTCAACCGCCCAGACGCCCTGCAGCGCGCCGGCAAGTACCCGATGAAACCCGGCATGAGCCCGATCCCAGGCCTGGAAGTGGCCGGCGAAGTGGTCGCCCTGGGCGATGGCGTGAGCGAGTACGTCGTCGGCGACAAGGTCTGCGCCCTGACCAATGGCGGCGGCTACGCGCAGTTCTGCAGCGTACCGGCCAGCCAGGCCCTGCCGATCCCGGAGGGCATGGACTGGATTCAAGCCGCCGCCGTGCCGGAGACCTTCTTTACCGTGTGGGCCAACCTGTTCGGCCTCGGCGGTGCGCACAAAGGCCAGCGCGTGCTGATCCACGGCGGTACGAGCGGCATCGGCACCACCGCCCTGATGCTGTGCCGCGAATTTGGCATCCAGGCCTTCGCCACCGCCGGCAGTGCCGACAAGTGTGCCGCGATTGCCAAGCTGGGCGCCGAGCCGATCAATTATCGCGAGCAGGACTTTGCCGAGGTCATCGCCAAGCGGACCGGCGACAAGGGCGTGAACGTGATCCTCGACATCATGGGCGCCTCCTACTTGAACAACAACATCAAGTCCCTGGCCATGGACGGTCACCTGGTGATGCTGGGCTTCCTCGGTGGCGGCAAGGCCAACGACGTCGACCTGCTGAGCATCCTTGGCAAACGGGCGGTGATTACCGGCTCGCTGTTGCGTGCACGCACCCGGGAAGAAAAGGCCGCGATTGCCGAACAACTGCGCGAATACGTGTGGCCGGTGCTGGCCGCCGGGCGTTGCCTGCCGATCATTGACAAGGTGTACGAATACACCGACGCCGCCCAGGCCCATGCGCGGATGGAGGGCGGTGATCACATTGGCAAGATCGTGCTGCGCGTGGAGTAACACAGGGGCTGGCTTGCGTGGGAGCTGGCTTGCCTGCGATAGCATCGCCGCGGTCTGACTCCTACACCGAGGTGCCAGCATCGCAGGCAAGCCAGCTCCCACCTTGATCAGCGTTGCCTGGCTATTGGGCGTACACCGGGTAGTCGATATAGCCCTCTGCACCACCGCCGTACATCCCTTCCACCCGCAGCGGATTCAACGGCCACCCGTTGAACAACCGCTGTGGCAAGTCCGGGTTGGCTATGAACGGCCGCCCGAACGCGATCAAGTCCGCCAGCCCGGCTTCGACCAGACCGGCACCGCGCTCAGCGGTGTAGCGACCGGCGTAGATGATGCGCCCGCTGAACGTGTCGCGCACCGCGCGGCGGAACGATTCGGGCAACACTGGGGCGTTGTCCCAGTCTGCTTCGGCAATGGACACATAGGCGATGCCCGACTCTTCCAGCACCTTGATCGCTTCGACGTAGGTGTGATGCGGATCGTCTTCCACCAGGCCGATATACACCCGGTCCTGATCAGTGCCGCTGAACAGCGGTGAGAAACGCACCCCCAGCCGCTCAGGCCCGACCACCGCGCTCACGGCTTCGACGATCTCGCGCAGAAAGCGCAGGCGGTTGTGCAGCGAGCCACCGTATTCGTCATCACGCTGGTTGGCGTGGGCCGAGATGAACTGGTTGACCAGGTAACCATTCGCCGAATGGATCTCCACCCCGTCGAACCCGGCATCCAGTGCATTGCGTGCGGCCTGGGCGTAGTGCCCGACCAGTTCCTCGATCTCCAGGATGGTCAAGGCACGCGGCACTGGCGGTTGCTTCAGCTCCCCCTCGCCCGGCGCGGTTTCGATGAAGGCCTTGGCCTGTAGCGCCTGGAGTGCCGAGGGTGCGACAGGTGCCGCGCCGTCTGGCTGCAAGGCGTTATGGGACACCCGGCCAACGTGCCACAGTTGGGCGAAGATCACCCCGCCTTCGGCATGCACCGCCTCGGTGACCTTGCGCCAGCCGTCGATCTGCGCCGGGGAGTAGATACCTGGCGTCCAGGCATAGCCCTGGCCACGCGGTTCAATCTGTGTGCCCTCGCTGACCATGAAACCGGCACTCGCGCGCTGGCGGTAGTACTCGGCCATCAAGTCGGTGGCGATATCGCCCGGTTGCGCACTGCGCTGGCGTGTCAACGGCGGCAGCACAATACGGTTGTTCAGCGTGTGGTGCCCCAGTTTTACCGGAGTACTTAAAATAGGCTCATTCATTGAATCATTTCCAAATAGCGGGCGCGCTAAAGCATTGGCGACTTATAAAAGTCACCAATGCATCAAGCGGTCAGTTAATTAAGCGGTGAGTGTCAGCAGGGCTTTGGCGACATCACTGGAACTGCCAGGGTTTTGCCCGGTGACCAGCAAGCCATCGGTGATGACAAAGGATTGCCAATCAGCGCCTTTCTCATAAAGGCCACCCAACTTCTTGAACTCATCTTCCACCAGGAACGGCACCACATTGGTCAGTTCCACTGCCGCTTCTTCCGAGTTGGAGAACCCGGTGACGCGACGGCCCTTGACCAACGGGTCGCCGTTGACCGCCTTGACATGACGCAAGGCGCCCGGTGCGTGGCAGACGAAACCGATCGGCTTGCCAGCGCGCTCGAAGGACTCGATCAGGGCGATCGACACCGGCGACTCCGCCAGGTCCCACAGCGGGCCGTGGCCGCCTGGGTAGAACACGGTGTCGAAGTCATCGGCGTTGACCGAATCGAGCTTCAGCGTGGTCGCCAGGGCCTGCTGCGCAGCCGGGTCGGCGGCGAAGCGGTGGGTCTGTTCGGTCTGGAAGTCCGGCTGGTCGCTCACCGGGTCCAGGGGCGGCTGGCCGCCGGCAGGAGAAGCCAGCACCACCTCGGCACCGGCGTCCTTGAACGCGTAATAGGGGGCGGCAAACTCTTCGAGCCAAAAGCCGGTCTTGCGCCCGGTATCGCCGAGCTGGTCGTGAGAGGTCAGTACCATTAATACTTTCATTTTCCAGTGCCTCGATAAGTGGAGTTGTCAGTCTGTTCAGGCCAACCCAACAACTGCCGGGTCAACCCCAGCGCCTCGTCAAAAGGCGCCGTAGTACGGGTGATCTTGCTCATGACGCTGGTCCCCAGCCACAACGCATACAGGCGCCGGGCCAGGCTTTCGGGGTGTTGCGCAATGACGACCGAACCGTCGTCGACGCCCTGTTGCAAAGCCTCGGCGAGCAAGCCGATGGTGCGTGCGGTGCCGCGTTGCAGGGCCAGGCGCATCGGCTCTGAAAGGTCTGACACCTCAGCGCCGAGTTTGACGGCAAGGCATTTGCCCGCGTCGGTGCAGCCGGTCTGGTTGTCGATCCAGCAGTCCCAATAACGCATCAACTTGGCGTGCTGGGTTAAGCCCGGCTGGTCGAACAGTTGTTGCATGCCGTGCACGTAGTTGTCGAAATAGTGGTCGAGCAATACAACGCCGAACGCATCTTTGGAGGTGAAGTAGTGATAAAACGAACCTTTGGGTACTTCGGCGGCTTGCAGTATTTCGTTCAGGCCCACCGCAGAAAATCCTTTGCGACCGACAATACGTTGCGCGGTATCGAGAATGGTCTGCCTTGCACTTTTGGTTTCGTTGCTCATGCTTCATCCCGTCCGATTAGACCAGTCGTCTAGTTCGTTGAGGGAATGTTAGGAGTCGGGGCAATCGCGCACAATGTCAGATCCGCAAGGATTCCGGACATGCCGCGAAGGCAGTTGCCGTTTACCCGGCACACGCCGACAATCCCCTCTCCCGCGCCCCTTGGAGAATGACGATGCACAGCGTTGCGCTGATGGTTTACCCGAACTTCCAGTCCCTGAGCCTCAGCCTGGGGTCGGTGTTCGAGTGCGCGAACCTGCTGCGCGGCGAGCCGGCCTATGAGTTTCACTTGGTGTCGGAGAGTGGCGGCGCGGTGATGACGTCACAGGGCTTCTCGGTGAACACCACGCCGATCCGGCCGGAGGGCTACGACACCCTCATCGTCAGTGGCTACCTGGAATTCCGCCTGCCGGAAGCCAACCTGCTCGAACTGGTCAAGGCCGCCTCCGCCCAGTCGCGGCGCGTGGCCTCCTTGTGCATGGGCATCTTCGTGTTGGCCGAAGCCGGCCTGCTGGCAGGCAAGCGCACCACCACCCACTGGATTCACGCCCCGGCCTTTCGCAAGCGCTACCCAGACATTCGCCTGGAGGAAGACAAGCTGTTTATCGTCGACGGCCAGGTATGGACAGGCGCCGGCATGAGTGCCGGCGTGGACCTGGCCCTGGCCATGGTGGAGAACGACCTGGGCAGCGACCTGGCCCGGCGCATAGCGCGCAAACTGGTGATCGCCCAACGGCGCGGCAGTGAGCAATCGCAGTTGTCGGCGTTGTTGGAACTGGACCCAAAATCGGACCGCGTACAACTGGCCCTGGCCTACGCCCGCGAGAACCTGACCCACGACCTTTCGGTGGAAGCCCTGGCCGATGTCGCCCGGCTCAGCCCGCGCCAGTTCAGCCGGGTGTTCCGTGAAGAGACCGGGCAAACGCCGGCCAAGGCCATCGAATCCCTGCGGGTGGAAGCCGCCCGGGCGATGATGGAAACCAGTCGTCACCCGGTTGAAGTGGTGGCCCGCGAAACCGGGTTTGGTGATCGCGAGCGCATGCGCCAGGCGTTTTTAAGGGCGTTCGGGCAGCCGCCGCAGGTGATGCAGCAAGCCTTTAATGCAACGCTGCCCGCGTAATCAGGTAACTCACCAACTGCGGTTCATCGTCCAGCTCAATTGTCTGCACCGGGCGTGGCAGGTTATCCAGCACCGAGCGCCAGAACGCTTGGGACACTTCGTCCTGGTCATAGAAGCGCACCAGCCAATTGGCGTCGCCACTGCACAGCACCTGGCTGGCGATGGCGCGGCCGATGCCTTTGCGGCGGTAGCGCTTGAGGATGAACAGGTCGGCCAGCTCCAAGGCGTCGATGCCCGGCAGTTCGCTGCCTTCGATCAGCAGGAAGCCGGCGATATAACCATCGACCAGCAGCAGGTTGGCGCTCCATTGCGGGTCCTGCCAGTAACGGGCCAGGTGTTCGTCATGGATGTAGAAGCGGCCGTCCGCCTCGACATCTTCCTGCTCCCAGTCCGACGACTCATAAGCGTAATACTGGTAGAGATTGCGGATCAGCTCGGCGTGCTCCGGGCCGGTCTGGATCAGTTCGACGGTGGTTTCAGGCATGGGGCTCTCGGTCAGGAATGCAGGGCGACATTGTTCACAAAACGCGGGGACAGTCCAATAGCGTCGCCAACCTTTCTACTTGCTGAACCGATTGCAAATAGGTGTTGCCTCCCCCGAAACCCTGAAACATTTCGAATAAACTCCGCGAAATTGCCTCCCCTTTTTCAAGGACACGTATTGTGAGCAACGTCTGTTCCGCCGGCCTGGATGTCGGTTTTGCCTCCCTGGATTATCTGCAGATCTTCATCCTGGGCGTGATCCAGGGCATTACCGAACTGTTGCCGGTGTCGTCCACCGCCCATATGCGCGTAGTACCCGCCCTGCTCGGCTGGCAAGATCCGGGCTCGGCGTTTTCGGCGGCCATGCAGTTGGCGGCGCTGGCGGCGGTGGTCAGTTATTTCTGGCGCGACGTGCGCCAAGTGACCACCGGCAGCATCGGCGCAGTGTGTCGAAGTGACTACAACGACCCGTGGTTCAAGCTGGCCGTGGCGATTGTGCTGGCGACCGTGCCGATCGGGATCGCCGGCCTGGCGCTGTCGTCGACCTTGAATGCCTGCAACTCGCCGTTGCGGGGGCTGATGGTGATCGGCATTTCCTGCGTGGTGATGGCGGTGCTGTTGGCCGTGGCCGAAGTGCGCGCACGCCACACCCGGGAGATGGGTGAAATGCGCCTGCGGGATGCGTTGATTGTGGGGGTTGCGCAGATTGGCGCGCTGATTCCTGGCGTCTCGCGTTCCGGTTCAACCCTCACCGCCGCGCTGTTCCTGAACTTCAAGCGTGAGGAAGCCGCGCGGTTCTCCTTCCTGCTGGGCCTGCCGGCCATCGCCCTCGCCGGCCTGAAGGAGCTGTGGGTGCTGCTGCATGCCGACCTGCCGGTGCACGCCTGGCCGCATTTGCTGTTCGGTTTGGTGGTGGCGAGCGTCTCGGCATTTTTTGCGATCTGGGGGCTGATGAAGTTCCTGGAGCGGTTCTCCACCTGGCCGTTCGTGATCTACCGCGCGCTGCTGGGGATTTTCCTGATCGTGGCGGTGAGTACCGGCCTGCTGAACTGACCCCGTCCTGTAGGTATTGGCAAGCCGGCTCCTACAGGGTCAACGGGTGGCCTGGCAGTCTTGCCACACTTGGCGAATCAGCGTCTGGAGCTTGAGCGCTTCGCTCCAGCGATCGCTGATCTCGCGGCCGTCGGCACCGGTGATCGCATAAGGCGGAGGGCCGAGTTCACAGGTGAAGGACAGGCTTTGCGGTGTGTCGGGCCGGGCCAGCCAGTCCTCGATCCCGTAGCGCCACCATTGGGTAAAACGCTGTACCCAGGCTTGGTGTTGGGGGAAGTCCAGGGAGACCTGCACCTGCTCGCTGCTGGCGACACGACCGTGGAAACCCCAGCTGTGGCGCAAAATCGTCTGGATCTGTTGATCGTCTTCAGCGGCGCCCGGCTCCGGCAGCTCACGCCCGACCACGTAGTGGGACAGGTCGGCCAGCAGTTTCAGGTCGGGCATCTGTGACAGCAGGTCGAGGGTGAACAGCAGGTCATTGGTGAGTCGATAACGGTGGGTTTCCAGCAGCACCGGAAAGTCCACCTGCTCGGCCAGGCGCTGCCAGCCTTCGACCAATCGGGCCGCTTCGGATTGGGTACGCGGGCGCACATCGGCTTGCAGGGTGAGGTGGTGGCAGCCGTAGCCGCTGATCACATCCAGCGCTGCCGCCAGGTCGTCCACCGTTTGCGGGAACAACTGGCCTTCGACCTGCAGGCCCCTGGCCGTGGCGGCGGCGTGCAAACGCGCGACGTCGGCGGGCTTGAAGTAATGGTCGGTAATGCCGTCAAAACCGGCGGCCTTGATGCGGTCGAGTTGGGCATCGAGCGAACCGGGCTCGGTTTGCATGGCCCACAGGGATTGGAACACCAGAAATTGACGCATATCAGCCTCGCAGCAAGTATTTGAGGGACAGCTCGGGGTCGGCCAGGCTGGCGGGGGCCAGCGACAAGTGTGCGCTGATCAGGCGCTCGCACAGCTTGATGTCCTTGGCCACGCTGTTGCCTGGCGCCCAGCCGCAGGCACCGTGCAAGCGCTGATCGGCATCCAGGTAGAACAGCAGCACGCCACCGCTCGCCAATGGGCGACTGACCGTCAGGGGCGTCATCACACCCACGGTCTGCAAGCCCCAGTCGTACTGGTCGGACCAGAACCCGGGGAGTGCCTCGAACGGCACGTCGCGACCGAGCAGGTTCAGCGCCGCATGCCGCCCCTGGGCCTCGGCGTTGCGCCAGGTTTCCTGGCGCTGGTAGTCGCCACCCAGGCGAAACTCGCACACGTCACCGGCGGCATAAATGCCCGGCGCGCTGGTGCGCAGGTGGCTATCGACGCGAATGCCCTGCCCCACTTCCAACCCCGCCGCTGCGGCCAATTCGGTATTGGGTTGCATGCCGATGCCAACCACCACAAGGTCGCAGGGCAAGCGTTGCCCGTCGACCAGCCACACGGCGTCGGCCTGGATGGATTCCAAGGCCACATTCAAGCGCACGTCGACCCCATGCTGACGATGCAGCGCCAGCAGCGCCTCGCTGATGACCGGCGGCAACACCCGCCCCGCCAGGCGCGGACCGGCTTCGAGCAGTGTCACCTCGCAGCCCAGGCCACGTGCCGTCGCTGCCACTTCCAGGCCGATAAAGCCACCACCGACCACCACCAGCCGCGTACCTGCCTTCAGCGCACTGCGCAGGGCCAGCGCCTCATCATGGGTGCGCAGGTAAAGCACATGGGCCTGCTCCTGGGGCAAGCGGCGCGCCCGGCCGCCAGTGGCCAGCAACAGGCCTGCGTACCGCAGCCACTGGCCGTCGGCGAGTTGCAGGCGATGCTGCTGCGGCTGCAACTGCGTCACCGGGTTACCGGCGATATGCTCGATGCCCAGCTCGGCCAGCCGCGCGCTGTCGCACAGGCTGCAGCCAGCCAGGTCCGCCGTGCCCTGCAACACGCCCTTGGACAGCGGCGGCCGCTCGTAGGGCAAGTGCGGTTCGTCGCCGATCAGGATCAGGCGCCCGGCATAACCTTCTTCGCGCAAGGTCAGCGCCGCACGGCCACCGGCATGGCCGGCGCCGACGATGATCAGGGGGGCGTTCATCATCACGCCGTGACGGCGAGCAATACTCGCCCCGCTTCGACCCGCACCGGGTAGGTCTTGAGGTTGACGCACACCGGCGCGCCGAGGGCCTTGCCCGAGCGGTAGTCAAAGCGCCCGTTGTGCTTGGGACACTCGATCACATGGTCCATCACCAGGCCGTCGGCCAGGTGGATTTTCTCGTGCGTGCACAGGCCGGCAGTGGCGAAGAATTCATTCTCGGCCGAGCGATACACCGCGTAGGTGTGCGCGCCGTGGTCGAAGCGCAGCACGTCTTCCTCGTCTATTTCGCCCACGGCGCAGACGTCGATCCATTGATCGTTCATGGTGTTTATCTCCAATTATCTGACGACTTGCCCACCTTGTGGTGAGCGAGCTTGTCGAACCGTCGCACCGTCACGCTGGGCAGCCAAGCAGCCCCAAAATCGGCGGCACAGTTTTGTCTGAAAGAACGCGGTGGGTTTACTGGGGCTGCTGCGCACCCCAGCGCGAGCAAGCTCGCTCACTACAGTGGGTCGGGCGCTGGATGAAGTAGGTCGGGTCGCTGCGCTGCTTCCAGATCGTCGGCAAGATCTCCTTGTACGCCTCGAACAGGTTGGCGTACGGCGGCGGGCAGTCGCTGCGGATTTCTTCGTGCAATTGCGCCAGGGCGTGGTAAGGCACCATTGGGTACATGTGGTGTTCGAGGTGGTAGTTCATGTCCATGTAGATAAAGCGCAGCACGCGGTTCATGTAGATAGTGCGGCAGTTGCTGCGGTGGTCCAGCACGTCTTCCGCCAGGCCGACGTGCTGGGTAAGGCCGAAGATATAGCCGAGCCAGGCACCGTAGAGGCTCGGCAGACCCATCAGCATCAGCGGCAGCCAGCTGTGCAGGTACAACGCGGTGCCAATCACCACCGCATAAATACCAACCCAGATCCGTGCCGCGCGAAACACCTTGGGCCATTCGGATTCGGGAATGAAGTCCGCCTCCTGGGCACTCACCTTGCCAACGGCATGCCGCGCCACACCGCTGAAGGTTTTCCAGGCCAGAGGCAGGTTGAACAGGCTCAAGAACATCATCAAGAAGCTTGGCGGACGCGGCTCGACGATCTCCGGGTCGCGGCCGACCACGATGGTGTCGGTGTGGTGACGGGCATGGCTCCAGCGCCATACGTGGGGTTCGAAGATGCACATGAAGCTGGCGACCTGATAGAGCACGTCGTTCATCCAGCGGGTCTTGAACGCGGTGCCGTGGCCGGTTTCATGCCAGCGCGGGTTGGACGCGGTGCCGTAGAGCACGCCATAGGCGAGGAAGAACGGCACACAGGCCCAGGTGCCCCAGAACCAGCAGCCACCAACACCGGCGGCAAACAGCGCGCTCACCCAAATAGCGGTGTCGAGCAGGGCCGGGCTGTCGCGGCGTTGCATCAGTTCTTTCATGCGCTTACGCGAGATCGGGGATTGGTACCAACTGGCCGAGACCAGGCCTTTCTCAAAGGCGCGGGCGGCTTCGGGGCCGGTGAGGCTGTAGTCGCGACGCGTGATAGGAGCAGTGTGTTCAGGCATTGTTATTGTTCTCCACAAGCGGGTGGTTGCTGGTGCTATGTGAAACCCACCATAGAGAACGGGTAATTCCCCCTCAAGGCCTTGAATCCATTCCCTATCAAGCTATCATCCAGGCCCAGCGGGGCTTGATAGTTTTCTATCAAGACGCTCAAGGGGCCTGTCATGAACAACCATAAACGCCCAACCATCGCCACCGTTGCCGCCCATGCGGGGCTCAGCGTGGCCACCGTCGACCGCGTGTTGAATGCACGCGCGCCGGTCAATCCAGAGACCGCCGAGCAGGTGTTCCAGGCGGCCGAAGCCGTGGGGTATTTCGCGGCGCGGTTGATCGGCCAGCGTATCCGCGAACGCCGGCCAACCTATCGCTTCGGCATCCTGTTGCTGGCGACCGCCCAGGCGTTCTATGCCAGCCTGGCGCAGGCGATCAGCGCCGCCGCCGAGCAGCATGCCGGTGCCAACCTGACGTGCCAGTTCGAGTACATCGTCGATCGCACGCCCAGCGCCATTGTCGCGCAGATCGAACAACTGGCCGTGCAATGCGATGGCCTCGCGGTGGTCAGCTTTGCCCATCCGCTGATCAACGCCTGCCTCAAGCAGATCCGCGAAGCCGGTGTACCCGTGGTTGCCCTGCTCTCGGATATCCACGAACAGGCCGAAGAACCCTACGTCGGCCAGGACAACCATGTGGTCGGCCGCACCATGGGCTGGCTGCTCGCCCGCACCTGCGGCGCGCGCAAAGGCAGCGTGGGCATCCTGCTCGGCGGCCATCGGTTTCTCGGCCACCAGGCGCGGGTCGAAGGCCTGCACAGTTACCTGGCCGAGCACGCGCCAGGGCTTAAGCCGTTGGAGCCGTTGATCAACCTCGACAACTGCGACATCACCGAAGAAGCCACCCTCGACCTGATCAGCCGCCACAGCGAGCTGCGCGGCCTGTGCGTGGTGGGCGGTGGCGGGGACGGCATCATCAGCGCCCTGGCGCAATTGCCCAAGCGCCCGGCACTGTGTTGCATCTTGCAGGAGTCCACCGAGCTGTCACGCCAGGCGTTGCGCGAGGGGGTGATTGATGTGGTGATGGATTCACAGCCACGGCACACGGCGACCGCACTGGTGCAGTTGATGGTGCAATTGCAGGGCGCTGAGGGGTTCGATCCGGTGCGGCAGCGGGTGTATATACCGCCGCACATTGTCACGTCGGAGAACCTCTAGCGGGCGCGGCACTCGATTTTCAAACCGCCCTCCTCCAGCACGTGGCTCTCGATCACCACAGGCAGGAAGCGTTGGATCACCTGCATGTTGCTGTGCAGATGGTCGCTCATATGTGGCGTGGTGAAACGACCACCGCCAGCCAATGCCATCGGCAACAGCAACTGGTCAGCCAGGTGCTCACCCACCGCCGCGTCGGTCCCCCGCCACTCCATGGCTTGGTCGATGGCCTGGTCGGCCACGGTCTCGGCACGCACGTTGGCCAGGCCGAACGCGCTGAACACTTCGGTGACGTGCTCGTGGACATACTCCAGCATCAGCACGTTGCCCGGTCCTTGCGCGGGGTCGACCTCAATCGGGAGCCACTGGCTGTCGTCGAACGACAAGCGCTGGCGCACGCGCTTGAACTCGCGCTCGCTCACCTGAGCAGGCAACCCGGCGTTCAGCGTTATCGCGCGGGCTTCGAGCAACTTGCCGCGCTGCATCAACTGCAACGGCGCCAGTTCGCCGGGCTGGATATAGACCTCCAGCTCGCCGCCGCCTGCGGGCACAAACCCATGCCGGTTCAAGCTCAATTCGATACGCGCGCCCATGCGCCGCAACAGCGGGAGCCAGGCACGCTGCAGAAAGTCCACCGGCGGTGCCAGTGGGTTATGGGTGCCGCCACAGATCGTCACGCGACTGGCCGTGGGGGCGCGCAGCAATGCCGGCAGCAAAGTCTGTAACACCAGGGTGCAACTGCCGGCCGTGCCGATGGAAAAGCGGTATTCGCCCCCTTGGATCGGACCAGGCTCGAACACCAGGGACTGCGAGCCCAATTGCGCACCGTGCACCTGGGCACCACAGACTTGCGCCGCCGCCAGCACAGCGGTCAGGTGTTGACGCATCAAGCCCGGCCGACTGCGCTTGGCGCGAATGTTTTTGATCCGCAGGGGCCGCCCGGTCACCATCGACAGGCTCAGGCCACTGCGCAGCACCTGGCCACCACCAATGGCCCCATCGAGTTCAATCACGTCCTGTTTCATCGTCATCCTTAAGCAAAGCGTTTGACCGTATCCCGCAGGTAGTGGTCCAGTTGTCGGGAGTCTGCATGGGTGCGTGGCAACACCGGTGCGCCGCGTTCCAATTCACGTTGTATGTACGCGTGCAGCGCCGGGCGCCGAGGCCCGTACGCCGCTTCCCCGGCATTGCGTTTCAGCGCCAGCAGGGTCGAGACTTCATCGAGTAATTGCGCGTCATCCACCGTGCTCAACAAATCAGCGAACGTCATCGGCGGCCGGCCCAGCCCCAGGTCGATCCAGCGCACTGCCAGCAAAGGTCGCAGCACGTAGAAGTACTTTTTGAACCGCACCGTGTCGCCTTGCAGGTAGCCGCGGAAATTTTTCCGGGCCATCGACAGGTAATGATTGCGCGCCGCCGGCGGGCTGTAGAACGTCTCGGCCAGGGCGCGCAGTTGCACGGTGGCGTCGACCTGCTGGCGATACACCAGCGGCGAGTCCAGCCATTCCAGCAACGTGGGGTTGGATTTGCGCAACAGGCCCAGCGTCTTGCGCAACTCCCAGCCACTCACGTCCAATTCATCATCCAGCGGACGCTCGATGACATCGCGCGGCGCATCCACCTGCATGAACCAGTCAGGTTTTTCCACGTAGACAAAGCGCACGTCGTAGTCGCTGTCGGTGGAAGCAAACCCCCAGGCCCGGCTGCCGGACTCGCAGGCATACAGCACGCTGACATTGCGTTCGCGCTCTATGCGCTCCAGCTCCAGCAGCACCCGCGCGCGCATGGCGTCGCTCAATGGGTGGCGTTCATCCTTTTGCATCTTGATTCCCCTCTTATCCTTTGACGCACACCACCTGGCGCAAGGTGTGCAGCACTTCCACCAGCTCGCGCTGGGCATGCATAACCTGGTCGATGTCCTTGTAGGCCATCGGAATTTCGTCGATCACATCGGCATCCTTGCGGCACTCCACATGGGCGGTGGCGCGGATCTGGTCAGCCAGCGTGAACGTATTCTTCGCCTTGGTGCGGCTCATGGTGCGGCCAGCGCCATGGCTGCAGGAACAGAACGACTCTTCGTTACCCAGCCCACGCACGATGAAGCTTTTAGCGCCCATGGAGCCTGGGATGATCCCCAGCTCGCCTTTCTTGGCCGACACTGCGCCTTTACGCGTGACCAGGATTTCTTCGCCGAAGTGCCGCTCTTTCTGCACGTAGTTGTGATGACAGTTCACGGCCTCCAGCGCCACTTCAAACGGTTTGCTGATCACCTGGCGCGTGGCCTGGACCACCGCACGCATCATCAACTCACGGTTCTGCCGGGCAAAATCCTGGGCCCAGCCCACCGCTTCCACATAATCATCGAAGTGCTGGCTGCCCTCTTCGAAATACGCCAGGTCACGGTCCGGCAGGTTGGCCAGGTGTTGGCGCATGTCGGCCTGGGCCAGTTGGATAAACAGGTTGCCAATGGCGTTCCCCACGCCACGCGACCCGCTGTGCAACATGAACCAGACGCGGTTGGCTTCATCCAGGCACACCTCGACGAAGTGGTTGCCGCTACCCAGGGTGCCAAGGTGTTGGCGGTTGTTGCTGCGCTCCAGTTGCGGGTACTTGTCGGTGATCGCCTTGAAGCGTGGGTGCAACGCCGACCACACCTGATCGGCCTGGGCCGGCACCTGTTCCCACGCGCCTTTGTCGCGACCCTTGCGGCTGTGGGTACGGCCATGGGGCACCGCTGCCTCAATGGCGCAACGCAGGCCGTGGAGGTTGTCGGGCAAGTCGCTGGCCATCAACGTCGTACGCGCAGCGATCATGCCGCAGCCGATATCCACGCCCACTGCCGCCGGGATGATCGCGCCCACGGTGGGGATCACGCTGCCGATGGTCGAGCCCTTGCCCAAATGCACATCCGGCATCACCGCAAGGTGCTTGAAAATGAACGGCATCTGGGCGGTGTTCATCAGTTGCTTGCGCGCCTCGGGCTCCACAGGCACGCCCTGGGTCCAGAGTTTGATCGGCTTGCCGTTGGCGACTTCCAGCAGTTGGTAGGTGTTCTCTTGCATGATCTCGATTCTTTTCTTGAAAGCCGGCAGTGCGGCGTTGGCTGAGAGATAGCAGCGGGCGTGCCAGGTTTATTCCTACCGCGACAAAAAATTTTATCTCATTGTTTTATATCGTTATTTTTCATGATGCTGCTGCGTGACGTTAAAAATCGATGACAAGGGCGCTACCGCGTTCATATCCTTGTATATCGCCACTTATATTTTGGTCTAGTCATGAAACACAAGCGCACGGTCGCCATCGGGTTTATCGGGTCCAAGCTGGACCGCGTTGGCAAGGGCGCCAACCGCTGGAATCACTGGCGCCCCAGTGTCGGCCTGTGCCAGCAAGAGGACCTGCAGGTCGATCGCCTGGAGCTGATCCACGACATTGACGCCCGTGACATCAGCCTGGCCGAGCGGGTATGCGCCGACATCCAGCAGATCTCGCCCACTACCGAGGTGCGCCTGCACCCCATGCCACTGAATGATCCCTGGGATTTCGAAGAGGTCTACGGCGCGCTGCACGACTTCACCGCCGGCTACACCTTCGACACCGACCGTGAGGACTACCTGGTCCACATCACCACCGGCACCCATGTGGCACAGATTTGCTGGTTCCTGCTTACCGAGGCGCGCAACCTGCCGGCGCGCCTGATCCAGACAGCCCCCAGTCGCCGCCGGGACGACACCGCTCCCGCCACCGGCACCCACACCTTGATCGATCTCGACCTGTCGCGCTACGACCGCATCGCCTCGCGCTTCGCCCACCAACGCCTGGAAGGCCTGGCCTTCCTCAAGTCCGGGATCGCCACGCGCAACAGTGCGTTCAATGCTTCCATCGAACAGATCGAGCGCGTGGCCGTGCGCTCCACCGCGCCCATGCTGCTGATCGGCCCCACCGGCGCAGGCAAATCCTTCCTCGCCCGGCGCATTTACGAACTCAAGCGCAGCCGCCACCAGGTGCAGGGGCGCTTTGTCGAAGTCAACTGCGCCACCTTGCGTGGCGATGGCGCAATGTCGGCTTTGTTCGGGCACACCAAGGGCGCCTTCACCGGCGCGCAAAACGCCCGTGACGGCCTGCTGCGCGCGGCGGATGGCGGCATGTTGTTCCTTGATGAGATCGGCGAACTGGGCCTGGATGAACAGGCGATGCTGCTCAAGGCCATCGAAGAAAAACGCTTCTACCCCATGGGTGCCGACCGTGAAGTGGCCAGCGACTTCCTGATCATCGCCGGCACCCACCGCGACCTGCG
Organism: Pseudomonas pergaminensis; assembly: GCF_024112395.2. Taxonomy (NCBI): domain Bacteria; kingdom Pseudomonadati; phylum Pseudomonadota; class Gammaproteobacteria; order Pseudomonadales; family Pseudomonadaceae; genus Pseudomonas; species Pseudomonas pergaminensis. Next base: position 4,071,963 of record NZ_CP078013.2, read on the forward strand.
CGGGCGCGTGGCCGATGGGCTGTTTCGCGAAGACCTGTATGCGCGCATCAACCTGTGGACCTTCGACCTGCCAGGCCTGGCAGGACGGCGTCAAGACATCGAACCCAATATCGATTTCGAACTGGAGCGCCACGCCCGCGAACAAGGTCGTCGCGTGCGTTTCAACCTGGAGGCGCGCCGCCGCTACCTGGCGTTCGCCTGTTCCAGCGAAGCGGCATGGCTCGGCAACTTTCGCGAGCTGTCGGCGTCCATCACGCGCATGGCCACCCTGGCCGACAGCGGGCGTATCGATGAAGCCCAGGTCGAAGAGGAAATCCAGCGCCTGCGCTACGCCTGGGGGCTGACCGAAACCCATGCACTGCTGCCGGTCGATCTGGACCTGTTCGACCAGCTGCAACTCAAGGCGGTGATCGACGTGTGCCTGCAATCCGACAGCCTTTCGGACGCCGGCCGACGACTGTTCGGGGTTTCGCGCCAGGCCAAGGCACAACCCAATGACGCGGACCGCCTGCGAAAGTACCTGGCGCGCTTTGCCATTGATTGGAAGCAGTTGAAGCCTTAGGCCTGCTATACCGCCAGCTAGCGGGCAGTGAGTGGCATGTGCTGGAGATTGCCAAGACCAGGGTGGAACGCTCTATCGAGCGCATGAAACACGTTTAAACAATGTGGCAGAGGACTTGCTCCCGATAGCGGCGGGTCAGTCTGAATTTCCTTGGCTGACTCTCTGCTATCGGGGCAAGCCCCCTCCCACCTTTGGCCTCAGGCGCCGCGAAAATCGCTGGCACTCAGCCCGAACCGGCTCATTTTGTTGTACAGCCCGCCCCGCGACACGTTCAGTTGCCGGGCGGCCAGGCGGATGTTGCCGCCGGTGTTCTGGAGTGCGGCGACGATGGCGTGCATTTCGTGGCTGCTCAAGTCCTGGGCGGGTTGCGGCTCATAGGCGCGCAACGGGGTGTGCTGCTTGGTTTCCATCGGCAGATCGGCAGGCTGAATCAGCTCGCCCATCGCCAGGTTGGTCGCCCGCTCAATACTGTTTTCCAACTCCCGCACATTGCCCGGCCAGCCATAGGCCGACAGCAATGCCATCGCCTCCGGCGAAAAGCCCTGCACCGACTTACGCAACGAGCGTGCACAGCGCGCCAGGAAGTGCCGTGCCAGCAACGGAATGTCTTCGCGGCGCATGCGCAGGGGCGGCACGGTCAGGTTGAGCACGTTGAGGCGGTAGTAGAGGTCTTCGCGAAACGCGCCTTGTGCCACGGCCTGGCTGAGGTTGCGGTGGGTGGCGGCGATGATGCGCACGTCCACTTGCCGTGAGTTTTTCGCGCCGACGCGGGTGATCTCCCCCTCCTGCAAGACCCGCAACAGGCTGACCTGGGCATCGAAGGACATATCGCCGATCTCATCCAGAAAAATGGTGCCACCGTCCGCCAGCTCGAACTTGCCCGCCGAACCACCACGGGTGGCGCCGGTGAACGCGCCTTCGACATGGCCGAACAGTTCGCTTTGCACCAGGTCACGGGGGATCGCCCCGCAGTTGACCGCCACGAAAGGGCCTTTTTGGCGGTCGCTGCCGTTGTGGATGGCCTGGGCGAACAGCTCTTTGCCGGTGCCACTTTCGCCGAGGATCAGGGTGGTGGAGTCGCTGCGACTGGCGATACGCCCCAGGTGCAGGGCGTCGTGGATGGCTCGGGAGTTGCCCTGGATGGTTTCAAATGTATAGCTGGCCTGGGTGCCGATCAGGCGCCGGGTGATTTCGCGGATGCGGCGGTTTTCGCGCAGCGACACGATCACCCCGCCCTGCTCCAGCGGGCACACCGACACCAGGCAGGCGAGTTGGCCCCGGTTAGCCAGGTGGAAGGTGCAATCGAGATCACGCACCGGCTCGCCAAGGACGTCGCTCAACTCACTACGACCCAGGTGCTGGAAAGGTCGCCCGACCAGCTCCAGCCCTACGCCGAACAACTGCCGGGCATAGCGGTTGAGCGCCTTGATGCAGCCGCGCTCGTCCAGCACCACCAGGCCTTCGTTGAGGACTTCGAGCACCGCTTGCTGCTCCTCCAGCAACGCCTGCAACGCCATCTGCCGCGACACCGCTTCGGCGGCCGCCTGCACCGTGCCGAGGGTATGGAAGTGAAACCAGCCAGGCTCGGCGGTGAGGGTCAGCATCGCCACGGTGCGGCCTTGGGCATTCCTGATCGGCGCGGCGGCGCAATGCATGCGGCGCTGGCGCAGGCCGATGCCGAAGTTTTCCTCGGCCAGCACGTACACCAGGCGGTCTTCGGCCAGGGCCAGGCCGGTGCAGTTGGTGCCTTGCACCGACTCCAGCAGGCGGCTGCCCACCGGGGTGATGTCCAGGCCACAGAAATACAGGGTGATGCCGTCGGCATCGGTGAGGTTGATATGGCCGCGCGGGTTATAGGCCAGCAAGCCGTGCATGACTTGCGCGGCGGCGGCGATCAGCACGCGGTGGGTGGCCAGGGTGGCGGTCAGCGTGTCGGCGGCGACAAAGCGGTACGCGTTGTCGGCTGGATCAATACCGGCCTCGACGCTGCGCCGCCACGAATCCCAGATCACTTGGCGCACGGGCGCCGGGCGCTCGACCTGACCAGCCAGGCAATCGCGCCAGGCCTGCTCCAGCGCGGCCACCGGGCCGTCATTCAGCGCCGCAGGCCCCAGGGTCGTCAGGTAGTCGAGGTCTTGCACACTGAAGGCCATGCTCATTGGGTGATATCCATGTTCATGTTTTTGACATGTCAGTATAGGCATGTCATTAGAATGAACACTTTTTGTTTATAGATAATTATTAATCGTTATTTATCAACACGTTAAAAAATGGCACACGCCTTGCTCTCACCCCTTTGCCATCAGGACTGTCCTGCGGCCAATAACAACAAGGGGTTATTTCATGAGTACACAGAACATCCGCCTGGGCTTGATCGGTGCCGGCCGCATGGGCAGCTTCCACGGCCTGACCGCCGCGCGGCATATCCCCGGTGCCAGCCTGGCAGCGATTGCCGACCCGACGCCAGGCCAGGCCGCCCGCCTCGCCGCTGAACTGGGCGTGAGCAAGGTCTACACCGACCCGCAGCAGTTGCTCGACGACCCGGACATCGATGGCGTGTTGATCGCCGCTCCCGCCCGCAGCCACGCAGAGCTGGTGATCAGCGCCGCCCGCGCCGGCAAGGGCATCTTCTGCGAAAAACCCATGGCCATCACCCTCGATGAAGCCGACCGCGCTATCGCTGCCGCGGCCGATGCGCGAGTGCCGCTGCAAGTCGGGTTCAACCGGCGCTTCGCCAAGAGCTTTCGCACCGCGCACCTCGATGTCGCCGCCGGCCGCATCGGCACCCCGCAGTTGCTGCGCTCGCTGACCCGCGACCCGGCACTGAACAACCCGGCCAAGTCGCCGCAATGGGTGATCTTCCTGGAAACCCTGATCCACGACTTCGACACCCTGCGCTACCTCAACCCTGGCGCGGAGGCGGTGCAGGTCTACGTGATGGCCGACGCATTGATCGCGCCCGAATACAAAAGCAAAGGCTTCCTCGACACCGCCGTGGTCGCGATCCGCTTCGACAACGGCGCCATCGCCACCGCCGAGGCCAACTTCCAGGCGGTGTATGGCTACGACGTGCGCGGCGAGGTGTTCGGCAGCGCCGGCATGCTCAGCATGGGCAGCCTCAACGATTCCGACCTGGTGCGCTACCTGGCCCAGGGCATCCAGGCCGACACCCAGCGCCTGGACACCGACCTGTTGCGCGACGCCTATATCGCCGAGCTCAACCACTTCGTCGACTGCCTGCGCAGCGGCGCCAAGCCCCTGGCCAGTGGCGAAGACGCGCGTGCGGCATTGGCGATTGCCCGCGCCTGCATCGAGTCATTCGAAACCGGCAAGGCGGTGGCCGTATGAGCCCCTTCAAGCTGGCCGTCAGCGCGGAGATGGTGTTTCTCGACCTGCCCTTTGTCGAGCGCGTACAGCGCATTCATGCGCTGGGCTTCAGTGCCGAAATCTGGAACTGGACAGACAAGGACATCGCCGCCCTGGTCGCTACCGGCGCCGACTTCACCTCCATGACCGGCTACATCAGCGGTACCCTCACCGACCCCGGCGGTATCCGCCAACTGCTCGACAGCGCCCGCGAATCCTTAGGGGTCGCCGAACGACTGAATTGCCCCAGCCTCAACCTGCACGGCACCGGCCTGGGTGAAGGCGGCCTGCCCGTACAACCGGTGAGCCAGACCACCGGACGCATGTGGCTGAGCGCCTGCAAGACCCTGGAAAAAATCGCCCGCTTGGGGGAAGACGCCGGCCGTGTGTTCCTGCTGGAAAACCTCAACACAGCAGTTGACCACCCCGGCACCCCGTTCGCCCGCGCCGACGACACCCTGGCGCTGATCGAGGCCGTGGGCAGCCCGTACCTGAAGATGAATTTGGACCTGTACCACGCGCAGATCGGCGAAGGAAATTTGATCGAACTGATCCAGCGCGCCGGCCCCCACATCGGCGAAATCCAGGTAGCCGACGTGCCGGGACGCCAGGAGCCCGGCACTGGCGAGATCCACTACCCGGCCGTCGCCAAAGCCTTGCACGCCATAGGCTACAGCGGCGTGGTCGGCCTGGAAGGCTGGGCCAGCGGCGACAGCGAGCTGGCCCTGGCGCGTTTCCGCCAGGCGTTCACCCTATAACAATAAAAGGATCACCCTTATGAATCGCTATTCGTTGTTTGCTGCCACCTTGTTGCTGCTGTTCAGCCAATGGACCTTTGCCGCCTATCGCATCGGCGTGAGCATCGCCCGGGTCGACGATAACTTCATGACCTACGTGCGCACCGGCCTGGAAGCGGCCGCCAAGCAGCAGGATGTGCAGATCCAGTTCGAAGACGCCCAGGGCGACGTAGTGCGCCAGCTTAATCAGGTCGAGGGCTTCCTCAACCAGAAGGTCGACGCGGTGATCGTACTGCCGGTGGACACCGCCGCCACCGCCAACATGACCCGTGCTGCCGTGGCGGCCAAGACGCCGCTGGTGTACGTCAACCGTCACCCGGACGAACGCACCCTGCCCAAGGGCGTGGTCACCGTGGCCTCCAACGACATCGAGGCCGGGCAGTTGCAGATGCGCTACCTGGCGGAAAAACTCGGCGGCAAGGGCAATGTGGCGATCATCATGGGCGACCTTGCGCAGAACGCCACCCATGACCGCACCGAGGGCGCCAAACAGGTGCTCAAGGAGTTTCCCGGTATCAAGGTGGTCGAGCAGCAAAGCGCCGAATGGCAACGCAGCAAGGGCATGGACCTGACCAGCAACTGGCTGCTGGCAGGCACGCAGTTCGATGCCATCGTAGCCAACAACGATGAAATGGCGATTGGCGCGGCCATGGCTTTGCAGCAGGCGGGAAAAACCAAGGGTGAAGTGGCGATTGTGGGTATCGATGGCTTGCCCGATGGGCTGGCAGCGATCAAGCGGGGGTTGCTGACGGCGTCCGTGTTCCAGGACCCGAAGGCCCAGGCTACCCAGGCCGTGCAGGCGGCGGTGCGAATGATCAAGGGCGAGGCGATTGAGTCGGAGATGTGGGTGCCGTTCGAACTGATCAAGCCCGAGCAAGTGGCGGTGTTCGAGCAGCGCTACAAGTAGAGTGAAATACACAAATCCAAATGCGGGAGCGGGCTTGCTCGCGATTGCGGTGGATCAGCCAATGAATCTGTTGACTGACACTCCGCATTCGCGAGCAAGCCCGCTCCCACCTTTCTTACCGCGTCAGGCCTTTAGTCCAGGTCGCTTGCGTCATGCCGCTCGGCCAATTGCTCATGGGGCTCACCAGACACCCGATTCACCCGCCGGCCGCGCTGCACCGCCGGCCGCGCTTCGATCGCGTCTGCCCAGCGCAACACGTGCGTGTACTCATGCACCGACAAGAACTCCGCCGCGCCATACAAGCGACCTTTGACCAGCCCGCCATACCACGGCCAAATCGCAATATCGGCGATGGTGTACTCATCACCCGCGATGTATTCGCTCACCGCCAGGCGTTGGTCGAGCACATCGAGCTGACGCTTGGTCTCCATGGCGAACCGGTTGATCGCATATTCCATCTTGCTCGGCGCGTAGGCATAGAAGTGTCCGAAACCACCGCCCAGATACGGCGCGCTGCCCATCTGCCAGAACAACCACGACAGGCATTCGGCGCGGGCGGCGGGTTCGGTGGGGAAGAACGCACCGAACTTCTCCGCCAGGTATTGCAGGATCGCTCCGGACTCGAACACCCGAATCGGCGCGGCGCCGCTGCGGTCCAGCAGGGCCGGGATCTTGGAGTTGGGGTTCACCCCCACGAAGCCGCTGCCGAACTGGTCGCCATCACCGATCTTGATCAGCCAGGCATCGTATTCCGCACCGCTGTGCCCCAGGGCCAACAGTTCTTCCAGCAGGATCGTAACCTTCTGCCCGTTGGGCGTGGCCAGGGAGTACAACTGCAACGGATGCTTGCCCACCGGCAATTCTTTTTCATGGGTCGCGCCGGCCACAGGCCGGTTGATGCTGGCGAAAGTGCCGCCATTCTCGGTCTCCCAGGTCCACACTTTCGGGGGTACGTAATCGGTCATGCTGACTGCTCCAAATGTGCTTGCGTTCAACGAAGCGCTCCAGACTAAACCAAAGGTCGATGGCTCGTCACACCGTGAATGCGGCCAATCTCCAGGCCGACGTCAAAGATGCAGCGGTGCACCCACGGCCACATTGCTCGACACTGTTACCCGCAGTGCAATCAACAAGGCGGCCAACAACATCAACACACCGGCGCCTAGAAACACCCCGCTGATGCCACTGAGACTGAACATCGCGCCCCCACCGGCCGCACCCGCCGCAATGGCCGATTGCACGGATGCCACCACCATGCCACCGGCACTTTCAGCCTGATCCGGCACGGCGCGGGCCACCCAGTTCGACCACGCCACCGGCACCCCGCCAAACGCCATGCCCCACAACGCCAGCAGCAAGGCCTGGCCTGGCAGCGAGGCCGGCAGCAACACCAGGGCCAGCGCTGCGACGCCGACCAATACCGGCATCAGCACCAAGGTGCCGCGCGGATAACGCACCAGCATCCAACCGGCCAACAGCGTGCCGACGAAGTTGGCTGCACCGAACCCCAGCAGCATCAACGCCAGCCCTTCGCTGCCCACGCCCGTTGTGCTTTCGAGGAACGGCCGGATGTAGGTGAACAGCGCGAAGTGCCCGGTGTGTACCAGCACACAGCCCAACATGCCGATGGCGATGCCAGGGCGCAGCAGCACATCCAGTACCGTGCGCAAGCGTGCGCTGCCCGTCGGGGCCAACGGTGGCAACGTGAACAGCTGGAACGCCAGCGTCACCCCGCCGACCGCTGCCGCCGCCAAAAATGCACTGCGCCAGCCATACAGGCCGCCCAGGTAGCTGCCCAACGGCACGGCAACCACCGTGCCCACGGCAATGCCACTGAAGATGATCGACAGCGCACGGGGCAGCAGCGCCGCCGGTACCAGGCGCATCGCGACCGCCGCCGCCATGCTCCAGAAGCCTCCCAGGGCCACACCCAGCAGGATGCGCATCAACAGCAGCACCGCCAGGCTGGAGGAAAACGCCACCAACAGGTTGGATGCAATCATCAGCAGGGAGAATCCCAGCAGCACCATGCGCCGGTCGATCCCACGCGTGAGGCCCGGTACCAGCAACCCGGCGAACAACGCCACCACGGCCGTCACGGTCACGGCTTGGCCGGCCAGCGCTTCCGACACGCCAAGGTCCAGCGCCATCGGCGTCAGCAGGCTGGCCGGCAGGTATTCGGCCGTCAACAAGCCGAACACCCCCATGGCCAGGGAAAATACCGCCATCCAGGCGGGCGCATCGGGCGCCACCTGGGCAGGGCGAGCGGCTTGGGCTACACAATCATTCATCACACGACATCCTCGGTAATTAGCACGACGGCCAGTCTAGGTTCGCCAACCCGGATGATCTATGATGCAAACCCTTGAGTTTTTGACCGAAACCCCGAACATGACTGCAGCGGCGCCCTTCAACCTGTCCTCCGACCTTATCGACGAACTGCTGCGCGGCATGCGCCTGCGCGGCGTGCAGTACCGACGCATCCAGGCCGGACCGACCTTCGGCATGGGCTTTGACGCCAGACCGGGGCATGCCTACTTCCACCTCCTCGCCGCAGGAACGGCCACCCTGCGCACCGATGACGGCAGCCTGTTCGAATTGTCGGCGGGCAATGCCGTGTTCATCTCCCACGGCGGTGCCCATGCGCTGCTGTCCAGTGCGGACAGGCCGGTGCAGGACATCGGCGGCTTTGACACGACACCACTGGGCGAGACCGTCTGTGCCGTGGATGCATCACCGGACTCACCGCCGAGCACGTTGCTGTTCAGCGCCTGCATGGAGTTCGAACTCGGCAGTCTCCAGGGGCTCGGCAGCCTGATGCCAGCCTTGATGCTGATCGATGCCCAGGGCCAGCGTTACCCCGGCCTGATGCCAATCCTGGCGGTGATGGAGCGCGAAGTCGCCGCGGCCCGCGTCGGCTACCCCGGCATCCTCACGCGTCTGGCCGATGTGGTGGCTGCCATGATTGTGCGGGGTTGGGTGGAATGCGCCTGCGGCAATGCCTCGGGGCTGGTGGCCGCGTTGCGCGACTCACGCCTGGCGGGCGCCCTGCTCGTGCTGCACCAGCAACCCGGGCGCGATTGGAGCGTGGCCGAACTGGCCGCGCAGTGTCACACCTCCCGCTCGGTATTCGCCGAGCGCTTCCAGGCCACCCTGGGCCTCCCGCCACTGCGCTACATGACGGAACTGCGCATGCGCCTGGCCAGCCAATGGCTGACCCTGGAGCGTTTACCCATCGAAGAAGTGGCGCTGCGCCTGGGCTACACCTCCCAGGCAGCGTTCAGCCGTGCATTCAAGCGCATTACCGGCCAGCCACCGGGGGCCAGCCGGCAGAACATCAGGCGTCCTGCCTGAATGACCGCAGCCTGACCTTTGCAGGCAACATTCAGTCATTGCGCATGCCGATCCTGTGCCCTTACTCTCTGGAGCCATCACCTTGAGAGCAACGGAGGCTTCATGAAACTGATCGGCATGCTGGACTCGCCCTACGTACGCCGCGTGGCCATTTCCCTGGACCTTTATGGCGTGGATTTTGTGCATGAACCGCTGTCGGTGTTCAGCACGTTCACCGAGTTTTCCCAGATCAACCCGGTGGTCAAGGCGCCGACCCTGGTGCTGGATGACGGCACGGTGCTGATGGATTCCAGCCTGATCCTCGACTATCTGGAAACCCTGGCCCCGGCCGATAAAAAGCTGCTGCCCCCTTCCCCCGCAGGTCGTGCCCATGACCTGCATATCCTTGGCTTGGCCCTGGCGGCCTGCGAGAAAAGCGTGCAGATCGTTTACGAACACAACCTGCGCCCGGCCGAAAAGCTGCATGCGCCCTGGCTGGATCGCGTCAGCGGGCAATTGCTGGCGGCCTACTCGCTGCTGGAAAAGCAACTGCCTGACAGTCAGGAGTTGACCCAGGCTTCCCTGACGGCGGCAGTCGCCTGGTCGTTCAGCCAGTTCACCGTGGCGTCGGTGGTCAAGGCCGATGCGTTCCCAAACCTCAAACGCCACACCGAGCGGCTGGAACAGCACCCGGCTTTCAAGCGTTACCCGATCGAATAAGCACCCTCGTCATGATGTCGGACTGGGTTTTGTGTGGGAGCGGGCTTGCTCGCGAAGGCAGCGTGTCAGTCGGCAACTTTATCAACTGACCCTGCGTATTCGCGGGCAAGCCCGCTCCCACATTTGGCCTGTGCAGCCCGGATAATTGAGCCCGACTCAGACCCACCCACCATCCACAATAAAGTTCTGCGCCGAACACATCGCCGAGGCATCAGAGGCGAGAAACAACGCCATATTGGCGATGTGTTCCGGCAAAACGCTCCCCGGCAAACACTGACTGCGGCTAATCAGTTCCTTGGCGGCATCGTCGACCCACATCGCCAGTTGTTTTTCCGTCATCACCCAGCCCGGCACCAGCGTGTTCACGCGGATGCGGCTCGGCCCCAGTTCCCGGGCCAGGGCGCGGGTCATGCCGTGGGCGGCGGCCTTGCTGGCGGCGTACACCGGGTAGCCGGCCGAAGCCATCATCCAGCCCACCGAACCGAGGTTGATGATCGCGCCGCCGCCGGCGCCCTTCATCATCGGCACCACCGCCTTTGCGGCAAAGAAGGCGTGCTTGAGGTTGACGGAGATGAGCCGGTCGAACATCTCCGAATCGACTTCCTCCAGGGTATGGCGTACGTCATTGGCGGCGTTATTCACCAGCACGGTGATCGGCCCCAGCGAGTGTTCGAAACGAGTGATGGCGGCTTTATAGGCTATCTCGTCGGTGATGTCGCAATTGACGAATTCCACGGTGTGCCCGCGCGAACTCAACAGCGCCGCCAGGCGTTCGCCCTGGCTTTGCGCGCGGTCGACAAAGCCGACCTTGGCGCCTTGGGCGGCAAAGGCGCGCACCATGAATTCGCCGATGCCCGAGGCACCGCCGGAGATCAGGACAGTCTTGCCTTCAAGGTCGGGATAAACGGCGTGCTGAGTCGTCATAAAAGGTTGCCTCGCTTAATTAGTCTTATTTTATTTTGCAAAAACGCGGTTTAAGGCTATAAATTCGCTGTCCAACCGACAAAATATCGCACATTAGTAGAACTATTTCACTCAAAACAACAAAAGGAAGTTCGACCATGAAGCACCCTCGTTACCTGCTTTCGGGCCTCGCCCTGTCCATGCTGGTCGCCAGCGGCGGCGCCCAGGCGGCGGGCCTTACCAGCGAACACAAACCGTTCGGTAAAACCAATGACGGCACCGCCGTCGAGCAGTACATCCTGCGTAACAGCCATGGCATGCAAGCCACGGTGATCACCTACGGCGGCGTGTTGCAGTCGCTGAAAGTGCCAGACAAACACGGCAAGCTCGACGACGTGGTGCTGGGCTTTGACGACGTGCAAGGCTATCAGAGCGGTACGGCGTTCTTCGGCGCGACCATCGGCCGTTTCGGCAACCGCCTGGCCGGCGGCGCCTTCGAACTCGACGGCAAACGCTACCAGGTGCCACTCAACGACGGCCCCAACTCGCTGCACGGCGGCGCCCAGGGCTTCGACAAGCACGTCTGGACAGCCACGCCGGTCAAGGCCAAGGACTCGGTCGGCGTGACCCTCACCTACCTGTCCAAGGACGGTGAAATGGGCTTCCCCGGCAACCTGAAGACCGAAGTCACCTACCGCCTCACTGACACCAACGAACTGCACATCGACTACACCGCCACCACCGACAAACCGACGGTGCTCAACCTCACCAACCACAGCTACTTCAACCTGGCCGGCGCGGGCAATGGCGACATCCTCAAGCAGGTCGCGACCTTGCATGCCAGCCACTACACGCCGGTGAACGCGACGTTGATTCCCACCGGCGAACTGGCGCCCGTCAAAGGCACGCCGATGGACTTTCTCAAACCCACGCCGATCGGCCAGCACATCAAGGACGATCACCCGCAGCTCAAGTTCGCCGAGCCGAAACAGGGTGGGTTCGACTTCAACTGGGCGCTGGACACCCAAGGTGATGTGAAGCAGTTGGCGGCCGAGGTGCACGATCCTGCGTCCGGGCGGCGGTTGCAGCTGTTTACCACCGAGCCTGGGGTGCAGTTCTATACCAGTAACTTCCTGGATGGGTCGGTGAAGGGCAAGGCTGGGAAGACCTATCTGCACTGGAGCGGTTTTACGCTGGAGACCCAGCATTTTCCGGATGCGCCTAATCAGCCGAAGTTCGCGTCTACCCGCCTGAATCCAGGGCAGACCTACACCCAGAACACAATATTCAAATTCACCACCGACTAAACTGTGGGAGCGGGCTTGCTCGCGAATGCGCCGTGTCAGTCAACTCATTCGGGTCTGACACTCCGTATTCGCGAGCAAGCCCGCTCCCACATTTAGTGTTCACATGGCATGACTCAGCGTTGTTTCATACGGTCGATGACCACGGCCAGGAGCAGGATCGATCCCCGGATCACGTACTGGTAGAACGTGTCGATATTCTTCAGGTTCATCGCATTCTCGATGATCGCCAAAATCAGCACCCCGGCGATCACGTGGCGGATCATCCCTACCCCGCCGCTCAGCGATACCCCGCCGAGCACGCACGCCGAGATCACCGTCAGCTCGAAGCCCTGGCCGATCATGGGCTGGCCGGAGGTCATGCGCGAGGCCAGGATCACCCCGGCCAAGGCACCGATCACGCCATGCACGGCGAAGATCAGGATCTTGGTGCGGTCCACGTTCACCCCGGCCAGCAAGGCCGCTTCCGGGTTGCCGCCGATGGCCATGGTGTTGCGCCCATAGGTGGTGTAGTTGAGCAGCCAGCCAAAGAACAGGAAGCACAGCACAGTGATCAGGATCGGCACCGGCACACCGAGCAACTGGCCGTTGCCAAAGATAAAGAACTGATCCTGGGACACGCCCACCGCCTTGCCATTGGCGAAGATGTACGCCAGCCCACGCACGATCTGCATGGTCGCCAGGGTAGTGATCAGTGCATTGACCCGCAGCTTGGCGATCACAATGCCGTTGATCAGCCCCACCAGCAGGCCCATCAGCAAGGCGGCGCCAATGCCGAGCATGACGCTGTCGGTGTCACGCATCACGATCGCCGCCACCACGCCGGCGCAGGCAATCACCGAGCCCACTGACAGGTCGAAATGCCCCGACGCCAGGCAGAACAGCATGGTGCAGGCGGCAATGCCCACGGTGGAAATCGCCAGCCCCAGCCCGCGCATGTTCAGCGGTGAAAGGAAGTTATCGATCAGCAAGGCGCACAGCAAAAAGATGCTCACGGCGGCCAGCAGCATCGCCCAGTTGTCCAGCAGTGCGCGCAGGTCCAGGGGCTTGCGCGCGGTGGGCAGCACGTTGTGTTGAGTGGTCATAATCGTCTCTCAGTTCGCCAGGCTGCGCGGCAAGGCCAATTGCAGCAGGTTGGATTCAGTCGCGTGTTCGCGGGTTTGTTCGCCGCGCAGCGCGCCTTCGCACAGCACCAGGATGCGGTCGGCGATGCCCATCACTTCCATGAGGTCGCTGGACACCACGATCACCGCAATGCCTTGAGCAGCGAGGTTATGGATGATCTGGTAGATCTCGGCCTTGGCGCCGATATCGATGCCACGGGTGGGCTCGTCCAACAGCAACACTTTCATCGGCATCGACAGCCAGCGGCCGAGAATGGCTTTTTGCTGGTTGCCGCCGGAGAGGTACATGATTTTTTGCGCAGCGGTGGGCGTCTTGACCTTCATGGCCTTGATCTGCTGGTCGGCGTTGCGCTTTTCCCAACCGTCGCGCAGCAGCCAGCCAAACCTGGAATGAGCACCGCGAGCACTGATATTGATGTTCTCCGCCACGCTGGACAGCGGGATGATGCCTTCCTTCTTGCGGTCTTCCGGGCACAGCAACACGCCGGCAGCGATGGCGTCGCGCGGTGACTGCAGCTGCAGTGTCTGGCCGCAGAGCTGAAGGGTACCTGCGGTGCTGCGGGTCAAACCGCTCAGCAGCCGAAACAGCTCCGTGCGCCCTGCCCCGACCAATCCAAACAGGCCGAGAATCTCGCCCTTGTGGACGCTCAGGCTGACCGGCTCACGCAACCCTGGACCGAGCAAACCCTCGACCTTGAGCGCGACCTCGCCCTGCTCACGCGGCCGGTAGTCGTAGATGTCCTGGATATCGCGGCCAACCATGCAGGTGACCAACTGGTCGTGGGTCAGCGCGCTCATGTCGTCGAAGGTGCGCACGTAGCGGCCGTCCTTGAACACGGTCACCGCGTCGCAAATGCGAAACACCTCTTCCATGCGATGGGAGACATAGAGCACCACTTTGCCCTCATCGCGCAGGCGCGTGATGATCGCCATCAAACGGTCGATTTCCCGCGCCGAGAGGCTGCTGGTGGGCTCGTCGAACGCAATCACGTGGGCACCACGGGACAGCGCCTTGGCGATTTCCACCAGTTGGCGCTGGCCCAGGGACAGGCGCCCGAGCTTTTCATCGGGGTCGATTTCATCCGCCAGGCCCTTGAGGCAGGCCAGTGCCTGCTGGCGCAGCAGGCCGCGGTTGACCACGCCAAAACGCGAGGGCAAGTGGCCGAGGAACAGGTTCTCGGCCACGGTCATTTCCGGCACCAGGTGCAACTCTTGGTGGATCACCGCCACGCCGCTGGCAATGCTGTCGGCGGCGTTTCGGAAAGCCATGGTCTGGTCGCCGATCTGCAGTGTGCCGCTGCTGGGAATGTAGGCGCCACCGAGGATCTTCAGCAGCGTCGACTTGCCCGCGCCGTTCTCGCCCATCAGCGCGTGCACCTGCCCTGGGTGGGCGCTGAAGCTGATGCCATCCAGCGCCTTGACCCCAGGAAAGGTTTTGCCGATGCCGTCAAACCGCAGGGCGGCAGCCGTCATTGCCACAGCCCGATCTTGGTCAGCTCTGCCTGGAAGTTCTCACGGGTGATGAGGGTCACTTCGTCCATGGCAGTGTACTTGGCAGGCTCGGTGCCCTTGGTCACCCACTCGTACATCATCAGCGCGGTGTTATAGCCCTCGATATGCGGGCTTGGCAGCATCGAGCCGAAGAAGCCGCTGCTGGGTTTCTTCAATTCGCCGATGGCGTCGGTGCCATTGATGCCAATGCCGATCACGTTGGCGGCCTTGAAGCCGGCGCTTTCGGTGGCGCGTACGCCGCCCAGTACGGTGTTGTCGTTCATGCCGCCGATGATCAGGTTTTTCGCGCCGCTGGGCAGCTTGACCAGGGCGGAGTTGGTGGCGTCCATGCTGCCGGGTACGTCGAGGGTCTTGGCGGCGGTGAACAGAATATGGTCCTTGGGGATACCCGCTTCTTCCAGGGATTTGACCGAGCCGTCGGTGCGTTTTTTACCGGTGTCGAGTTCGTTGAAGGTGTTGATCACCGCGTAGGTGACCTTCCAGTCCCAGCCGCGCTTTTTCGCTTCGGCGGCCATCGCGGCGCCCTGCTTCTGGCCGACTTCAAAAGCCGCCATGCCCAGGTACGGCACGTCTTCCATGAAGTTGCCTTTGGCATCGACGAACCGGTCATCTACGGCAATCACTTTCAGGCCGTTGGCCTTGGCCTTGGCGACAATGGCCGGGCCGAGGGACACGTCCGGCGGGCAGATCACAAAGCCCTTGGCACCGTTGGCGGCCAGGCTGTCGATGGCCGACAGGGTCTTCTCACCATCCGGCACGGCGATCTTGATCACGGTGAAACCATGCTCCTTGCCGGCTTTTTCGGCGAAGGCCCATTCGGTCTGGAACCACGGTTCCTCAGCCTGCTTGACCAGGAAACCGATCTTCACTTCCTCAGCGGCCAGCAACAGCCCGCTCAAGCTCATGGCCGAGACCGCCACAGCGGCGCAGCACAGGGAACGCAAACCACGACGACGATTCATACGGGTGACTCCTTGTTGTTGTTTTTAAGTCTTGGGTTTATCCGGCAAAGCGATGACAGGGTTTTCCAGGTACATCTACTTCCATGGCCAATACCGCACCGTCCCAGGGGTGATCCAAGGGGCTGGCGGCGCTGGTGATGTAGAGGGTGGTGAGGTTCGGGCCACCAAACACGCAACTGGTGGGACGGCTGACGGGCAGCTCGATAATGCGGTCGACTTCACCGTCCGGGGTCAGGCGCAACAGGCAGCTGCCGTCCCAGCGGGCGTTCCAGAGGTAGCCTTCAACGTCCATCGCCGAGCCGTCCGGCCCGCCGCGCGGGTGCGGGCCGAACCACGTCTGCGCAGGGTCGAGCTGGCCGTCTGGCCTGATAGCGTGCCGGTACAGCGTGCCGTCCAGGCTGTCGCCAAAATGCACTTGGCGGCCGTCATCACTCCACAGCAAGGTGTTGGGAATGCCCAGGCCGCTGAGCAACGGCGTGACCTGCGCATCCGCATCAATGCGAAACAGGCCGCCGGAACGCTGGGTAATGGGCAGGTCTTCACCCTGCTCGCCAATGTTGTTCTGCATGGTGCCCAACCACAGGCGGCCCTGGGCATCGCAGCGTGCTTCGTTGCCACGGTTGCCCGCTTGCGGGTCGGCCACGCACAGCAGGGTCAGGGCTTCGGTGACGAGGTCAAGGCGATACACGCCGCTGCTCAAGGTCACCAGGGCATCGCCGCTTTCACACGGGATGAACGCCGAGACATGCTCCGGCAACTGCCACACCTGCAACTGCCCGCCCATCAGGCGCAGCGCCTGCTTGCCGGCGATATTCACCCAGTACAGTGCCTGGGTGGGCGCATCCCAGAACGGACCCTCGCCCAACTGCGCACGGTGCGGGGTAACGGCGATACACGACATGATGCCTCCTGGATTCTTATTGCTCTCAGGTGCGCGTTACAGCGGGTCGCGAGATGGCGTGCCATCCACCAGCCGCTGGATACGCAACGGGTTGGCGTTTTTCAACGCGTCGGGCAGCAGGCTATCAGGGTAGTTCTGGAAGCACACGGGGCGCAGGAAACGGTCGATGGCCAAGGTACCCACCGAGGTACCACGGGCATCCGAAGTGGCCGGGTACGGCCCGCCGTGCACCATCGAATCGCAGACTTCCACGCCGGTTGGGTAGCCATTGAGCAGGATGCGCCCGACTTTCTGTTCCAGCAGTGGCGTGAGCTCGGCGAACTGCTGCAAGTCGCCCGGCTCGCCAATGATTGTCGCCGTGAGTTGGCCGTGCAGGCCGTGCAAGGCCTCGCTGAGTTGGGCCTGGTCGGCGACTTCGACAAACACCGTGGTGGGGCCGAACACTTCTTCCTGCAGCACTTCATCGCCCTCGATCAACAGGCGCACGTCAGCCTTGAACACCTGCGGTTGCGCTTGGTTGCCGGCCTGCTGGCTGCCCGCCAGGTGCTGGATGCCAGGGTGCGCCAGGAGTTTTTCCAGGCCCTTGCCATAGCTGACCAGGGTGCCGGCGTTCAGCATGGTCTGCGGTGGTTGGTCGCCGATCAGTTGGGCGACCTGCTGGGTGAACGCGGTGAAGGCTGGCGAAGCAACGCCGATCACCAGGCCGGGGTTGGTGCAGAACTGGCCGCAGCCTTGCACCACCGACGCGGTCAGGTCACGTGCCACGGTGTCGGCCCGCGCGGTCAATGCCTGGGGCAGCACGATCACCGGATTGATGCTCGACATCTCGGCGAACACCGGGATCGGCTGCGGGCGTGCCGCCGCCATGTCACACAGTGCACGGCCACCCTTGAGCGAGCCGGTAAAGCCGACCGCCTGGATGGCCGGGTGCTTGACCAGTGCTTCACCGACGCCACCGCCAAAGATCATATTGAACACGCCGGCCGGCATCTCGGTGGCCTCGGCCGCACGGATGATCGCATCGGCGACGCGTTCCGCCGTCGCCATATGCCCGCTGTGGGCCTTGAACACCACCGGGCAGCCAGCCGCCAGCGCAGCGGCGGTGTCGCCGCCCGCAGTGGAAAACGCCAGGGGGAAGTTGCTCGCGCCAAACACGGCGACAGGCCCCAGGCCAATGCGGTACTGACGCAAATCCGGGCGTGGCAGCGGTTGACGGTCGGGCAACGCCTTGTCGATGCGCGCGCCGTAGAAATCACCGCGACGCAATACCGTGGCGAACAGGCGCATCTGGCCGCTGGTGCGCCCACGTTCACCCTTGATACGTGCAGCCGGCAGCGCGGTTTCGCGGCACACCAGCTCGACAAAATCATCCCCCAGCGCGTCCAGTTCGTCGGCCACTGCGTCGAGGAACTGCGCGCGACGCGATGCACTCAAGGCGCGGTAAGCAGGGTATGCCGCAGCGGCAGCCGTGGCGGCGGCGTCGACCTCTTGTGGTGTGGCCTGGTAAAACGCCTGGGGCAAGGCTTCGCCGGTGGTCGCGTCGAGGCTTTGCAACGTGACGCTGCCATTGGCGCTGCGCTGGCCGCCGATGTAGTTGTGGCCGAGGTACTGGGTCATGGGGATCTCCTTTAAAGGGTGATGACGTTGCCGGGCTCGAAGGCCGCCTCGCTGCTGCCGACACGGTTGACCAGCGGCGCGCCGAACTCGGCCTGGCTGATCTCGAACACATCGCCGGCCTGGGTACGTATACCGTCGGCAAATGACAGCGTGGCGGTGCCGAAAAAGTGGATGTGCACATCGCCCGGCTTGAGGAACTGGCGGTATTTGAAGTGGTGGTATTCAAGGTTTTCCAGGCTGTGGCACATATTGGCCTCGCCGCTGAGGAATTCGTTCCGCCAGATTTCCTCACCGTTACGCAAGAGACGGCTGGTGCCCGCCAAGTGCTGGGGCAACTCGCCCACGCGCAACTCCGGGCCATAGCTGCAACTGCGCAATTTGGAATGGGCCAGGTACAGGTAGTTCTTGCGTTCCATCACGTGGTCGGAGAATTCATTGCCCACTGCAAAACCGACGCGATAGGGCTGGCTGTCCGGCCCGATGACGTAGAGGCCACCGATTTCCGGTTCTTCACCGGCATCCTCGGCAAACGGTGGCACCGGGAAGGCCGCGCCGGGACGCACGACGATGCTGCCGTCGCCTTTGTAGAACCACTCGGGCTGCACGCCCGCCTGGCCAGCCGCGGGCTTGCCGCCCTCCACGCCCCATTTGAAGATGCGCATGGTGTCGGTCAACGTAGTGTCGTCACCGGCCTGGTGCATCTTGTCACGCGCCGAGGCACTGCCCAGGTGAGTCAGGCCGGTGCCACTGATCAGCATATGGGCCGGGTCCGGGTGGTCCAGCGGCGGCAGGATCTTCAGGTCGGCCAGCAATGTGGCGTAGTCGTAGCTGTCGCCCAGGCCCAGGCTGTCCACCTGTTGCGCCAGGCCGACGCCCGCCTCGATGGCTGCCAGGGCCAACTCACGCACGCTGCGGGCCGTGCTGACTTCGCGCAGCTTGGTGCCATCGACCACGCCGACGCGACGCTCGCCATTACGCAACTCGAACTGAACTAAACGCATGCCATTTCTCCTGGATTAAGTACGTGTGGCGCCACGGGCACTGGCGGCGAATTGGTCGGCAGGCAGCACATGCTTGCGCTCCAGCAGGTGATAGACCACCCAGGTCAGCACCAGCCCGAACACCATCACCCCGGACAAAAAGTACAAGCCCGACGCCAGGTTGCCGGTGTATTCCTTGAGCGCGCCGATCACGAACGGGCCGATATAGCCACCGAGGTTGCCCACCGAGTTGATCAAGGCAATGCCCGCCGCCGCACTGGCACCCGCGAAGAAGCGCCCCGGCAAGGTCCAGAACACCGCCGTGCAGGAAAACAGGGCAAACGCCGCCAGGCACAACGCGGCCATTTGCAGCACCGGCACACTGAGCCAGGCGCTGAAGAACAGGCCGATGGCGCCCAGTACATAAAGCACTGCAAGGTGGCCGTAGCGGTCGTTCAGGCGGTCGGAACTGCGCGGGATAATCAGCAGGCCGATGATGCCGAAGATATACGGCACGGCCGAGATAAAGCCGGTGACCAGGTCAGTGCCGCCGAACTGTTTGATCAGGGTCGGCAGCCACAGGCCCAGGCCGTAGATGCTCAGGGTCACCGGCAAGTAGAACAGCGCCAGCAACAACACGCGTTTGTCTTTCAACGCATGCAGCGGGTTGCCATGGCGGGTCTGCCCGTAGGCTTGCAGGTCTTTGGCGAGTTCGCCGGTGAGCCAGGCCTTTTCGTCGTCGCTCATCCAGGTGACCTGCTTGGGGCCGTCCGGCAAATAGCGCAGCACGGGCCAGGTCAGCAGGATCGCCGGGGTGCCGATCACGATGAACAGCCACTGCCAGCCGTGCAGGCCAAGGATGCCGTCCATGCCCAGCAAACCACCGGACACCGGGCCGGTGATCATCATCGCGATGGGTTGCGAGAGGATAAACAGCCCAAGGATCTTGCCGCGATGGCGCACCGGGAACCATTGGGTGATGTAGTACAGCACGCCCGGAAAGAACCCCGCCTCCGCCGCGCCGAGCAAAAAGCGCATGACATAGAAGCTGTGCGGCCCTTGCACGAAGGCCATGCCGATGGTGATGGCGCCCCAGGTGATCATGATGCGTGCAAACCAACGCCGCGCGCCGAAGCGGTCGAGCATCAGGTTGCTGGGGATCTCGAACAGGAAGTAGCCAATGAAGAACAACCCCGCACCCAGGCCATAGGCGGCGTCGCCGATGCCGACGTCGGCGCCCATGTGCAACTTGGCGAAGCCCACGGCGGAGCGGTCCACGTAGGCGATCAGGTACAGCAGGATCAGGAAGGGAATCAGTTTCAGCGTGATGCGCCGAATAAGCCGCAGTTCCTGGCTCATGGGGTCGATCTCCGATTGTTGTTTTTATAGAAGCTCGGGGGACGCCTCTCGCGAAAATCCGCCAGGGCCATACCTCAGTGAAGACCGACTATATAGTATGACTATTTGCAAAACAACTCTTCCAAAGCATCGATTTTGCGCTTATGTTTAAGCACGCATAGAACATATAGTCATACAATAAGAGAATCGATCATGCCTGATAAAAAGCCCGGCCTACGCTCTGCCCAGTGGTTTGGTACCGCCGACAAGAACGGCTTCATGTACCGCAGCTGGATGAAGAACCAGGGCATTGCCGACCATCAGTTCCATGGCAAGCCGATCATCGGCATCTGCAATACCTGGTCGGAGCTGACCCCGTGCAACGCGCATTTCCGCCAGATTGCCGAGCACGTCAAACGCGGCGTGATCGAGGCCGGTGGCTTCCCGGTGGAATTCCCGGTGTTCTCCAACGGCGAGTCGAACCTGCGCCCTACCGCGATGCTGACCCGCAACCTGGCAAGCATGGACGTGGAAGAGGCGATTCGTGGCAACCCGATTGACGGCGTGGTGTTGCTGACTGGCTGCGACAAGACCACCCCCGCGCTGCTGATGGGCGCGGCCAGCTGCGATGTGCCGGCCATCGTCGTGACCGGCGGGCCGATGCTCAATGGCAAGCACAAGGGCCAGGACATTGGCTCGGGCACGGTGGTGTGGCAGCTCAGCGAGCAGGTCAAGGCTGGCACCATCACGCTGGATGATTTCCTCGCGGCCGAGGGCGGCATGTCGCGTTCGGCAGGCACCTGCAACACCATGGGCACCGCCTCGACCATGGCGTGCATGGCCGAGGCATTGGGCACTTCCCTGCCCCACAACGCCGCGATCCCGGCAGTGGATGCGCGGCGCTATGTGCTGGCGCATATGTCGGGCATGCGTGCGGTCGAGATGGTGCGCGAAGACTTGAAGCTGTCGAAGATTCTCACCAAGGAAGCGTTCGAAAACGCGATCCGTGTGAATGCGGCCATCGGCGGTTCGACCAACGCGGTGATCCACCTCAAAGCCATCGCCGGGCGCATCGGCGTCGAACTCGACCTGGATGACTGGACCCGCATTGGCCGTGGCATGCCGACCATTGTCGACCTGCAACCCTCGGGGCGCTTCCTGATGGAAGAGTTCTACTACGCCGGTGGCCTGCCCGCCGTGCTGCGCCGTCTCGGTGAAGCCAACCTGATCCCGCACCCGAACGCCCTGACCGTGAACGGCAAGTCCCTGGGCGAGAACACGCAGGACTCGCCGATCTATGGCCAGGACGAGGTGATCCGCACCCTCGACAACCCAATCCGCGCCGACGGCGGCATTTGTGTATTGCGCGGCAACCTGGCGCCGCTGGGTGCGGTGCTCAAGCCGTCAGCCGCCAGCCCGGCACTGATGCAGCACCGAGGCCGCGCGGTGGTGTTCGAGAACTTTGACATGTACAAGGCGCGCATCAACGACCCGGAGCTGGACGTCGACGCCAACTCGATCCTGGTCATGAAAAACTGCGGCCCCAAGGGTTACCCAGGCATGGCCGAAGTCGGCAACATGGGCTTGCCCGCCAAGCTGTTGGCCCAGGGCGTGACGGACATGGTGCGGATTTCCGATGCACGCATGAGCGGCACCGCGTACGGCACGGTGGTGTTGCATGTGGCGCCGGAAGCCGCTGCCGGCGGGCCATTGGCCACGGTGCAGGAAGGTGACTGGATCGAACTGGACTGCGCCAACGGCCGCCTGCACCTGGACATTCCCGACGCAGAGCTGGCAGCACGCATGGCTGACCTGGCGCCCCCACAGAACCTCATTGTCGGCGGCTATCGCCAGCTGTACATCGACCATGTGCTGCAGGCCGACCAGGGCTGCGACTTTGACTTCCTGGTGGGCTGCCGAGGGGCTGAAGTCCCCCGGCATTCCCACTAATTGGGATGCTATGATGCTGCGAATTCAAGCCAGAGCCTCCCCGTAGTCATGGATCACCAGCCGCCCAAGCCGCGCAAGAGCCAGCATGCCCAGATCGTTCAGGACTTGGGCATGCACATCGTTTCCGGTCGCTTCAAGCCTGAAGAACGGCTGCCCATGGAGGCCACGCTCTGCGAGGAGTACCAGGTCAGCCGCTCGGTGTTGCGTGAAGCCACGCGGGTGCTCAGCGCCAAGGGCCTGGTGTATTCCAAGCCACGGGTGGGCGCGGTGGTGCGGCCTCGGTTGAAATGGCACCTGCTCGACCCGGACGTGCTGTCCTGGTTGATGCAGTCCACGCCCCACAGCGAATTCTTCAACACCCTGGCCGGGGTGCGGCGCATCCTCGAACCGGAGATCGCCGCCATGGCCGCGACCACCGCCACCGATGAAGACATCGCGACCATCGAACAAGCCTACCTGGGCATGGAAACCGCGCAGACCCACGAACAGCTGCTACAGGCCGACCTGGACTTCCACCGCGCCATTGCCGACGCCACCCGCAACGACCTGCTGGCCTACATGTGCAACATGCTGTCGCTGCCGTTGCGTGAGTCGATCAACATCACTAACCGCCGCCCGGACATCCAGGGCCTGAGCCTGCCCCGGCACAAGGCGATCCTCACCGCAATCCAGAACCGCGACGCCCTGGGCGCGCGGCACGCGTCGCTGGTGCAATTGGATGACACGCGGGTGGCGCTGGATACGGTGATGAATGTGCTCACGCCGCTCTGAGCGCCAGGCCAAAACCACGCGCTATCAGGTGAACACCGATTCAAAATGTGGGAGCGGGCTTGCTCACGAATGCAGGGTGTCAGTCACTGAATGTATTGGCTGACACACCGCATTCGCGAGCAAGCCCGCTCCCACAGGTATACCTGCGTACGCCTTATAGGGTGTAGGCGATCCCGACCTGAACGGTGCGGGGTTCGCCTGGGTAGGCATACACATTGCCGAACGCTCCCTCTTCATACTCGCGATTGAACAGGTTTTTCACGTCCAGGTTCAGCCGTACCTTGTCGTTGACCTTGTAGTAGCCGAGCAGGTCGACCACGGTGTAGGCGTCCATCGAGAATGCCGTGTTGGACGTCTGCCCGGCGCGCTCATCCACGTATTTAGCGCCGGCCCCCAAGCCGAGGCCTTTCAGCGTGCCGTCCTGGAATTCATAGACGTTGAGCAAGCTGAAGCTGTTGCGCGGGATGTTCAGCAAGCGCGTGCCAGTGCGCAGGGTGTTGTCCTTGGTGACTTCGGCGTCGACGTAGGCATACCCACCGATCACGCGCCACTCGGGGGTGATGTTGCCTGCCACATTCAGGTCCAATCCGCGGCTGCGTACCTGGCCGGCGGCGACGCTGAAGGTGGAGTCCAGGGGATCGGTGGTGAGCACGTTTTTCTTCTCGATCTGGTAGATCGCTGCGTCGACGCTCAACTGGCGATCGAGGGCTTCCCACTTGATGCCCATCTCATAGGACTTGCCTTTCTCCGGCTCAAAACCGCCGCCCTGGCGGCTGGCACCGGTGTTGGGCTTGAACGAGCGCGCGGCGTCGGCGTACACCGCGACGGTGTCGGTGAGGTCGTAAATCACGCCAACGCGGGGGGTGACTGCATTGTCGCTGGCTTCCCAGCTTTTACCGCCTGGTACATAAGTGTGGTAGTCGTGTTCGAAGCGTTCGAAGCGTGCGCCGGCCAGCACTCTCAGGCGTTCGGTGAGGGCCACCTGGTCCTGGACGAACGCGGCGTAGGTCTTGAGGTTTTCCTTGTCATGGGTCGGCGTGCGCGTGAGCGCCGGGCGCGCCTGGCCGTAGACCGGGTTAAAGATGTCGATGGCATAAGCGCCCACCGCGCCGCTGGAGCGCTGGATGATCGACTTGTAATCGTAGTCTTCGAACTCGACGCCGGTGAGCAGGGTGTGATCGAAGCCGGCCGTGGAAAAATGCCCGGTGAGGTTGAGCTGGGTGTCTTTGTCGGTCCACTCCAGCTTGCGGTAGTTGAAGTTGCGACCCAGGGTGCGGCCGTCAGCAGCCAGGCCGTTGGCTTCGATGGCGTTGCCTTGCAGGGTGCCGTCCAGCCATTGGAAACCGCCGCCCAGGGTCCAGTTGTCATTGAGCAGGTGTTCGAAACGCAGCTGGGCCATGCTGTTGTCATTGTGCAATTTGCCGACGTCTTTCTCGCCCCAGAAGGTGTCGCGCGACGGCGTACCCTTTTGATTCGGATAACGTGTCAGGCCACGGTCCAGCGGGTGATTGTTGCGCATGAAATCACCTTCGAAGATCACCTTGGTGGCATCGGTGGCTTGCCAGGTGATGACCGGGGTCACGCCGTAGCGTTCGGTTTCCACATGATCACGGAAGGTGTCGCCGCCCTCGCCCACCACGTTCAGGCGATAGGCCAGGCGGCCCTGTTCGTCCAGAGGCCCCGATGCGTCGAGTGTGGCGCGCTGCATGCCCTGGTCATCCAACTGGCTGCCGAGGGTCACGGTCGGCTCGGCCAATGGCTGCTTGGACACCACGTTGAAGGTACCGCCAGGATCGCCCCGGCCATAGAGCATGGTTGCCGGGCCGCGCAGGACTTCCAGACGTTCAATGGTGTTGGCGTCGGGCATGTTCGGATAGCCGCGGTTGATCGGGAAACCATTGCGGTAGAACTCGCCCGTGGTAAAGCCGCGCACAGTGAAGGTGGTGAGCCCTTGCCCGCCGAAGTTGTTGGCACGGCCAACGCCGCCGGCATAGTCCAGGGCGTCTTGCAGGCGGGTGGCGCCGATATCCTCGACCACCGCCTTGGACACCACACTGATGGACTGCGGGGTTTCGTGGATCGAGGTGTCGGTGCGCGTCGCACTGGCCGAGCGGGTGGCGTGGTAGCCCTGCACCGGTCCCTGGGCGGTTTCATAATCGGCAGTGCCGGTGATGCTGGTGGCTTGCAGCTCGATCGTGGCTCTTTCAACCGGCTCGAGCTGCGCCCAGCTCAAAGGGGAAAACGCTTGAAGCACACACACGGAAACCAGGGTACGACGCATGAGATGAACCTAGTGAAAGAGCCAGATGGAGCGGCATATCTGCCAATTTTTGTGCGGCGCAGGGTATACCAACTTTCACACCATTGATATGCATTCTCATTTGTCATGTTCAAATTTGTGCAAGCGTGCGCACGGTGGCGGCTAAGCTCAGGGTTCAGCCGGAGGATCCAGCCATGTGCGGACGACTTTCGCAGTACCGCGGCATTCATGATTTTGTGGCGGCCTTGAGCATGCCCAATGCCCTCGCCGATTCGGCGGGCGATCAGGCCCGCTACAACGTCGCGCCCTCCACCCTGGTGACGCTGCTGCATCTGGACAACGAGGTGCTGCACGCCGACCGCGTGCGCTGGGGCTGGCGCCCGCATTGGGCCAAGAACCGAGCAGCGCCGATCAACGCCCGCGCCGAAACAGTCGCCCACGGTGCGTTCTTCCGGGCGATCTGGCCACACCGTGCGATAACGCCGGTGGACAACTGGTTTGAATGGGTGGATGAAGGCGGCCCGAAAAAGCAGCCTTACCTGATACGGCGAAGGGACGGCGCGCCCGTGCTGTGCGCCGCCATCGGCCAGCTACCCGACGCCGATGAAGGCGCGGGCGAGCACGATGGGTTTGTGATCATCACCGCCGACAGCGCCGGCGGCATGGTCGACATCCACGACCGCCGGCCGGTGGTGCTCAACCCGGCACTGGCGCGTGAATGGCTGGACCCGGCGACAACCAAGGGCCGGGCCGAGCAGATGGTGCTGTTCCAGGGAGAACCTTGCGATGTGTTCGAATGGTTCAGGGTGGACACGGCGGTAGGCAATACGCGCAATGATGGGCCCGGTTTGCTTGAGCCCGTCGGCGATCAACCTCAGCGATAGCGTTCCAACCAATGCGCGTAAGGCGCAGGCAAGGTCCACGACGACTTCTCAACCCCCAGTTCCTTGGCTGCAAAGTAGGCCCAATGCGGGTCTGCCAGGTGTGCACGGCCCACTGATACCAGGTCCAGATGCCCGGCCTGCAACGCGCCTTCGGCCAGTTGCGGGGTGCCAAAGCCCCAGGCCGAAGTCACCGGGATACCGGCTTCACGACGCACACGCTCAGCAATCGGCCCCATGAATGCCGGGCCCCACGGGATGTTGGTGTCAGGGATGGTGAACCCGACGCTGACGCTCAGCAGGTCCAGGCCACCGGCTTTGAAACGACGGGCCAGTTCGATGGATTCGGTGAGGGTCTGCTCGTCGCGGCCATCGTATTCGATCACGCCGAAACGCGCGGTGAGCGGCAGGTTTTCCGGCCAGACTTCACGCACGGCGGCCAGGGTTTCCAGGAGGAAACGGCTGCGGTTGTCGAAGCTGCCACCGTAGGCGTCGGTGCGCTGGTTGGAGTGTTCGGAGAAGAAGCTCTGGCCCAGGTAACCGTGGGCGAAGTGCAGCTCGATCCATTCAAAACCGGCGTCGCGGGCACGGCGGGCAGCGTCGACGAAGTCCTGGCGCACCCGGGCGATGTCGTCCAGGGTCATCGCGCGCGGCACCTGCGGCAGGTTGGCACCGAAGGCGATGGCCGAGGGGGCGATGGTTTCCCAGCTGCGGGCATCGGAGGCGGCGATATGGTCGTCACCTTCCCACGGGCGGTTGGCGCTGGCCTTGCGACCGGCGTGGCCGATCTGGATGCCCGGCACCGAGCCGGCAGCCTTGATAGCCTTGACCATCGGCACGAAGGCCTCGGCGTGCGCATCGCTCCAGAGGCCGGCGCAGCCCGGGGTGATGCGGCCTTCCGGCGCGACGGCGGTGGCTTCGACCACCACCAGACCGGCACCGCCACGGGCCATGCTGGCCAGGTGCACCAGGTGCCAGTCATTGACGATGCCATCTTCGGCCATGTACTGGCACATCGGCGGGATAGCGATGCGATTGCGCAGGGTGACGTCTTTGAGGGTGAACGGTTCGAACAAAGCGGACATGGAGAACTCCAGGAGCGAGTGAGTGATTCGATAGTTCGATGGTAATCGAACTATGGTATTCAACGATACCCCCCTGTTATGATTCATTTCATGCGAGCCTTTAAACACCCTCCCCTTGAAGACCTGACCCTCGAACGCCTGCTGTACGCGTTGAGTGATCCGGTGCGCCTCGACATCGTACGCTGCCTGGCGGGCGTGCCCGAGGCCACCTGTGGCGAACTGGACGGCGGACGGCCCAAGTCAAGCATGTCCCATCACTTTCGCGTGTTGCGCGACGCCGGGCTGGTACATACCCGCAGCGTGGGGACCACTCATCTGAATTCGTTGCGTGCCGAGGTGCTTGAGGAACGCTTTCCCGGTTTACTCGGGTGCATCCTCGCGCAGCACTGAGCCAGGATCAGGCTGGCGGATCACCCTCCCCCTGCACAGCATCACGGCTCGGCGCACCGCCGAATTTGAGTGCACCAATCCGCCCTTGCAGCTGGTCGACAAATTGCTGCGCCTCCAACCGTGTGTTGAACATCATGCTCAGGTCACCCAGGCGCAGCAGGCAACCCTTGGGTGAATCCACGTCTTCCAACTCAATCTTCATACGTCCTCGCTGATTTAATTGGCACAGGCAGGCGTGGTCGCAGAGGCTCGCCATCCAGGTACACGCAGTCCTTGCCATTGCGCTTGGCTGCGTAAAGGTTTCTGTCAGCACATTTGAGTACCGTCGACAGGTCGGCACCCGCCGAAAAGCGCGCCATGCCCGCACTGCATGTGTAGTGGTGCGGCGGCGCGACACTGCACCGGATTGCCTGCAGCAGGCACAGGGCAAACTCGCTGGCGACGTCTGGGTCATCCCCCACCACCAGGACGCCGAACTCTTCGCCGCCGATTCGACCGAAGCTGTGGCTACCCTTTGTGGACTTCAGGCAAGCGGCCATGGCGCAAAGGATCTTGTCGCCAATGTCGTGACCGAATTGGTCATTCTTCAACTTGAAACTGTCGATATCCAGCATCATGAAATGACCGCTTTGCCCTGTTTCGATCAGTTTTTCGAAATTTTCCATAAAGGCGCGCCGGTTCAATATGGAGGTCAAATAATCGGTTTCCGCCAATTCGCGAAACTCACTTTCAACCAACAACACAGAACGCAGGTTTTTCAAGTAAGAAAAGTTCAGGTTAAAACCGAGCAGCACTGAAGATACACAAAATATCAACAGATACATCTCCAGCCCACCCGGCAAGCCTGTTTCAATCACCGCCCACATTACCCACCAGATTAATAGCGCACTGAATAAGTAATCATGAACGCTCACAAACAGGATGGAACTACTGATCACCAATGCTACGGTCAGCGGCAGTGACAATATGCGCAACTCGGGATTGGATCGAATAACATATGCGAAGCCGACCGACAGCACCACAATATAAACAACACCCAGTGCACGCCACATGAGAAAGTTAACGACAGCACGGTGCAACCTGTAAACCGCAAGCAACGTGAGTGTGCAGAGTGCAGCGTAAAAACCAAACACTTCCAGGGGATTAATCAACAGCACCGCCAACCACGCGACGATGCCGATCAACTGCGCTTGCGCCACCGCGGGTGACAGCAACCGCTGCATCCTCGGTCTGAGCTTTAAACTGGCCGGCATCCTGACACTCCCTGCGCATAAGCTGCCTAACTGTTGTGGATCTGGCTCAGTTCAACACTGTGCAGACCAGACGCAAACGTAAACGCCATGAACCTTCGCACCAGGCTAATAAACGGCGGCAGCACCTCCAGCTGGGTCTTGGAATGAATTTTGAAATAGCCCTTGTCGGCGCCCTCCTGTACCAGGCGGATCACATGGGTTTTGGACACGGAAAGCTGCTGTGCCAGCGCCAGGTAAGAAGACGATCTGAAACTTGCGCCATTGCTGCCCTGCCCGCAGGCGTCGTTATAAATAGCCAGCATCAGCATGTGGCCGCCGTCGCGCTTGACCAGCCAATAGCACTCAGGCAACAGCACATCAATTGCCAGCTTATTGTTCAGCAGCGTCGCATAGCCTTTGAAGTAGAGGGCCAGGAATGCCCGATCATCCAGTTCGCGCAATTGCGTGAACACCGCTCGTTCAGGGCACATCACCGCCAACGGGTCGGTGATGGACGTCATCATCACCCTCACCTCTCGGCACGCCTGCGTTGATGGCGTGAAGGTCCGGAAGCGGCTGTCTTCCGGATTCACCCTGACGTGCATGAAGCCCAGCGCCCTGAAGAGCAGGAAAATGGATTCGAGGCTGTTTCTCGAACAGAACCCCTGTGCAACGCAGAAGGCTTTGACTTCACACAACAACGGCATCGGCTTGGAAAAGTATTCGCTCAACAAGGCGAAAGACACCATCAAACGGCTGTACTTAAGCGCACTTTTATAGAAAAACGGTCTTTTCGAATAGTTATCGAGCAACACCGCGTAGTGCGCCCGAATGCTCGATTCAAAATCCACATGCCGCTCAAATGCCTGCGCGGAATGATCGATTGCCAACTTCAACGACCTGACACACATGAGATAGAGCCCTGATCAAACAACTTCAATTCACTGATCTTGGCCGCAGGTTCTCTGCGCCCAGGTCTCACAACAACTCACGTCGTAAACGCTGCCAGTGCTGGCGTTTTGCCCGTACGCAATGTATCGCGATTACTCCACATGACATCATGGCTACCAAAATTGTTCCAAAATCTTCCTCACAATGACATCTATATGTCCATCCGCACTCTTGTGACATTTGCTTACATCTATTCCCAACCCTACCAAATATGGTCTTAAGTGCCACCATATAAATACGCTAGGGTCTCGCAACTGCTCAACTAACAAGAAGATAGCGTGCAAACGCAGCGCCGTAATAAATAACTAACTCGTCGCCACCGATGCCTACATTTCGAGCGGATTAAACCCATGAAACTTTCGACGAAACTCGGCATTGAGGTGGTCAGTGCCATTGATAAAAGCACAGTACTCGCCCGAATGAGAAACCGTCATGAATAGCTCGATCATCCTGTTTGCCGACACTATTGAAACCAAAATCAACCAAATCGTGGAAAACGCGCGCGTCTTGCAGCAACACGGGCATGAAGTCATGGCGGGCAACGTCATTGAACAAGCGCATGTCGTGCTGGCAGCGCTTGAGGTGCTGCGCCAGGAAGAGATCGACATTCGCGGCACTTAAACGATTCAGGCGCCAGGCGAACCTTTGTCGTTAACCCGCGTCCGAGCTTAGGCACTGTTGCTTACCGCTCGCGAGGTTCTCGTTTGAAAGCCGCCATCATCAAAAAGTACCGCCTGATCATCAAGACCATGGGCTACGTGGGCTGGGCGCTATTCTGGCTGTTGTTGTGGGACGTCGCCGTCACCGTGGACTTCATGCTGTTCCTCACCTACAAAATCAATCTGCCGCTGATGCCCCTGACCCTGCTGGGTTCGGCGCTGGTGGTGCTGATCAGTTTTCGTAACAGCAGCGCCTACAACCGCTGGTGGGAAGCCCGTACCCTGTGGGGCGCGATGGTCAACAACTCGCGCAGTTTTGCGCGCCAGGTACTGACCCTGCTGGATGATCCCGACGACGAAGTGAACCCGGTCAAGGCCACCCTGCTGCGCCGCCATGTGGCCTATGTGAATTGCCTGGCCGCGCACCTCAAGGGCCAACCGTGCCCCGAAGAAGTCCGCGCGTTTATCCCCGGCGATGAGTTTGCGCGTAACGGCGCCACCAACAACTTTGCCAACGATATCCTCACCGGTTCAGCGGCGTTGCTGGCACGGGAGTACAAGGTCGGTCACCTCGACAGCATTCGCCTGGCACGGCTGGAGTCGACCCTGGTGGATTTGTCCAACGCCCAGGGCGGCATGGAACGGATTGCCAACACCCCGCTGCCCTACCCCTACGTGTATTTCCCGCGCCTGTTTATCTCGCTGTTCTGCTTGATCGTACCGGTGGGCCTGGTGGAGTCCCTGGGTTGGTTCACCCCGCTGGCCTCGACGGTGGTGGGCTTCATGCTGCTGGCCATCGAGCGTATCGGCACCGACCTGCAAAGCCCGTTCAACTCCAGCGAACACCAGATCCAGATGGACACCATCTGCGAAACCATCGAGAAAAACCTGCAGTCGATGCAGCGTGATGCGCTGGGTGGCGAGCGCATCGGTTAAACCCTCCCTTCGGCCTCAAGTGCGTGCTCCCTCAGTCGATATACAGGGAGTACGCATGGGCCACACCCCTCTCATAACAACACATGCGACGCTCGACGCTACTGTTTTCTCCTTGCCAAAATTATAAATACCCGCGGGTGAAGTCATGAATATCAAGCAAAAGCTGACCTGGGCATTTGCGGCCATCGCGTGCGTGCCGGTTATCCTGGTGGCCGTGCTGGTCGTGTTGAATCTGCGCGAGGGGGCCCAGGCCAATTTCCTCGACAGCAGTGGCCGCGAGATCCGCCAGATCGACAATGGCATGAAGCAGTTCTTCGATGGCATCAGCCAAAACGTCGACTATGTGGCCAAGGACCCGCGCGTTGTCGCGGCCAAGGACCTCAAGAGCTACGCCGGCGCCGACGCCGCACAAATCCCTCTCACGCCGACCAACACGGCGCTGCTGGAGATTTTCGACCAGTTCGCCAAAAGTCATCCGAGCACCGCCTACCTGTCCCTGGGCTTGAAGGACGGCGGCTACGCCAGTTGGCCCGACGATACCAAACTGAACAATTACGACCCGCGCGTCCGCCCCTGGTACCAGGCAGCCATCGCCGCGCCGGGTAAAACCGTGCGCACCGGCGCCTACTATTGGGCGCCGGACGATGTGACGCTGATCGGCACCGTACACACCGTCGCCGACGCCACCGGGAATATCCTCGGCGTGGTCGGCCTGGACGTGTCGCTCAAGCAACTCACCGAACTGGTGCGCAACATCAAGCTGGGCGACAGCGGCTACCTGATGCTGGTGGAAGGCAACGGCAACGTGCTGGTCGACCCCAGCGATGCCAAGCACAACTTCAAGCCCCTGGCCGACCTGGGCCCCAACTACGCCGAACTGGCCAAGCGCGGCGACGGCGTAAGCCAGATCGACATCGATGGCGTGGCCTACATGGCCAACATGGTCAGCTCCAAAGACCTCGGCTGGCG
This sequence comes from Pseudomonas pergaminensis, assembly GCF_024112395.2. Taxonomy (NCBI): domain Bacteria; kingdom Pseudomonadati; phylum Pseudomonadota; class Gammaproteobacteria; order Pseudomonadales; family Pseudomonadaceae; genus Pseudomonas; species Pseudomonas pergaminensis. Next base: position 4,104,373 of record NZ_CP078013.2, read on the forward strand.
CTTTATCGGCCTGATCAAGCGCGACGAAGTGATGGCCGGCGCCACCCGCCTCACCTGGTTGATCGCGGCCATTGCAGCAGTGTTGGCCCTGGTATTCGCGATTGTCGGCGCCAGCTTTGCCAGCGTCATCGTGCGCCCGATCCGCGGCGTGGCCGACGGCCTGCAAGAAATCGCCGAAGGTGAAGGCGACCTGACGCGCCAGCTCAAGGTGCAAGGCAAGGACGAAACCGCCAGCCTGGCCGGTTGGTTCAACCAGTTCCTGAGCATGATCGCCCAGTTGGTGCAGCGCATCGGCAACGCCTCGTCCGACCTGCAGACCGCCGCCGCCGACACCAGCGAAGTGGCCCACAACATGAACCAGGCTGCCGGCCGCCAGCGCGAAGCCGTGGAACTGGTGAGCACCGCGTTCAACGAAATGGTGGCCACCGCCAACGAAGTCGCACGCTCCTGCAGCGCCGCCGCCACCAGTGCCGACGAAGGCTACCGCGACGTGCACGACGGCCAGCAGCACATCGGTGAGGCCACCGGCAGCGTGCTCAAGCTCAGCGAAGACCTGCAACGCTCCACCCAGACCATGCAGCAACTGGAGCAGGACAGTAAAAACATCAACACCATCCTCGACACCATCCGCTCGATTGCCGAGCAGACCAACCTGTTGGCGCTCAACGCGGCGATCGAGGCCGCGCGCGCCGGCGACCAGGGCCGAGGCTTTGCGGTGGTCGCCGACGAAGTCCGCGCCCTCGCCCGCCGCACTGCGGACTCCACCGGCGAGATCGACAGCCTGCTCGGCAACCTCGCCCGCCGCACCCAGGAAGTGACCCAGCAGATGCAAGGCAGCCTGTTGGTGTCTCACACCAGCGTGGAACGTATCCAACAGGCCCGCGACAGCTTCGACAAGATCCGCGGCTCGGTGGACTCGATCCGCGACCAGAACACCCAGATCGCCACCGCCGCCGAAGAACAACACCAGGTGGCCGAAGAGATCAACCGGCACATCGCGCAGATCCATGCCGATGCACAACTGGTGGAAGGCTTCGCCCACTCGGCGCAGACCGGATCAGGGCGACTGACGGATATTTCGGGTCAGCTCAAGGGGTTGGTGGGGCGGTTCAAGTTCTAACAGGCCGGCGAGTGCGCAGAGCAACAATTTACGGCGAGCGGGCTTGCTGTGGTGAGCGGGCTTGCCCCGCGCTGGGCTGCGAAGCAGCACCCTATAAATCCACCGAGTTAATCCAGATAGATCTCGGTGCCCGGATTGGGGCTGCTTCGCAGCCCAGCGCGGGGCAAGCCCGCTCACTACACGTTGCGTGCACCTTATAAGTATCACGTCAGATCCTGGGCGACATTTAGCCACACGCCATCATCGCAGCACCTGTAATAGTCTATTGCAGGACTATAATGTACTAACCAGTTACTTATCTTGCTAAAATCGCGTCTTTGCCCTCTCACATTCGAGTCCTTTCGACATGAAACGAGCATCGCGCGCCGCTGGCGCCTCTAGATTATTACTGCTGGGCCTGGGCGTGATCATCGCCCTGCTCGGCCTTGCGCTGGCCATTGGCGGCGTCAAACTGGTCAGCCTGGGAGGTTCCTGGTACTTCCTGATCGGCGGCGCGGTCATGGCGATTGCCGGGCTGTTGATTGCCGCTCGCAAGCCGGCGGGTGCCTGGCTGTTCGCGGCCTTCCTGGTCGGCACGGCCATCTGGGCGGTGGCGGATGTGGGCCTGGTGTTCTGGCCCTTGTTCTCCCGCGTGTTCATGTTCGCGGCCATCGGCATGGTGGTGGCACTGGTTTACCCATTGCTCGTCAATCGGCCTGCACGCGGCGCCTATGCCGTGGCGGCGGTATTGGCGGTGGGCGTGGCAGTGGCGGCAGGCAATATGTTCGTCGCTCACCCAAGCGTCGCACCGACCGGTGCCGGCCCTGGCATCACGCCGGTGGCTGCAGCGGATGCGCAGAAAGACTGGGCGCACTACGGCAACACCGAAGGTGGCAGCCGCTTTGCCGCGCTGGACCAGATCAACCGTGACACGGTCAACAAGCTCAAAGTGGCCTGGACCTATCACACCGGTGATGTAGCCATCAGCGACGGCAACGGTGCCGAAGACCAACTGACGCCCCTGCAGATCGGCAACAAAGTGTTCATCTGCACGCCGCACAACAACCTGATCGCCCTGGACGCCGACACCGGCAAAGAGCTGTGGAAGAACGAGGTCAACGCCAAATCGGCGGTCTGGCAGCGTTGCCGTGGCATGGCCTACTTCGACGCCACCGCGCCAGTTGCCCAGCCGACCCAGCCCAACAGCTCGCCGATCATTGCCGCCAGCGTTCCCGCCGGTGCGCAGTGCCAGCGTCGCTTGCTGACCAACACCATCGATGCACGCCTGATCGCCGTGGACGCCGACACCGGCAAGTTCTGCGAAGACTTCGGCACCCATGGCCAGGTGGACCTGAAAGCCGGCCTGGGTAACGTGCCGGACAGCTACTACCAACTGTCCTCGGCACCGCTGATGGCCGGCACCACCGTGGTGGTGGGCGGCCGCGTGGCCGACAACGTCCAGACCGACATGCCCGGCGGCGTGATCCGTGGCTTCGACGTGATCACCGGCCAGATGCGCTGGGCTTTCGACCCGGGCAACCCGGAAGACAAAAAAGCCCCGGCCGACGGCAGCACCTATGTGCGCAGCACCCCGAACAGCTGGGCGCCGATGTCCTATGACCCGCTGATGAACACCGTGTTCTTGCCGATGGGCAGCTCGTCCACCGACATCTACGGCGTGGAACGCACCCAGCTCAACCACAAATACGGCGCGTCGGTATTGGCACTGGACGCCTCCACCGGTACCGAAAAGTGGGTGTACCAGACCGTCCACAATGACCTGTGGGACTTCGACCTGCCGATGCAGCCAAGCCTGATCGACTTCACCCCGCCAGGCAGCGACAAAGCCGTGCCTGCCGTGGTGATAGGCACCAAGGCCGGGCAGATCTACGTGCTCGACCGCGCCACCGGCAAGCCGCTCACCGACGTGCAGGAAGTCCCGGTCAAAGCTGCCAACATCCCTAACGAACCCTACTCGCCCACCCAGCCAAAATCGGTCGGCATGCCACAGATCGGCGCACAGACCCTGACCGAATCGGACATGTGGGGCGCCACTCCCTACGATCAGCTGCTGTGCCGCATCGACTTCAAGGGCATGCGCTACGATGGCCTGTACACCGCGCCAGGCACCGATAAATCCCTGAGTTTCCCGGGTTCGCTGGGTGGCATGAACTGGGGCAGCATTTCCACCGACCCGGTGCACGGCTTTATCTTCGTCAACGACATGCGCCTGGGCCTGTGGATCCAGATGATGCCGTCGCAGAACAAGGCCCAGGCCTCGTCCGGTGGCGAAGCGCTGAACACCGGCATGGGCGCCGTGCCGCTCAAGGGCACACCGTATGCCGTGAACAAGAACCGCTTCCTGTCGGTGGCCGGCATTCCGTGCCAGGCGCCACCGTTCGGCACCCTGACCGCGATCGACATGAAGACGCAAAAGGTCGCCTGGCAAGTACCGGTCGGCACCGTTGAAGACACCGGCCCCCTGGGCATCCGCATGCACCTACCGATCAAGATCGGCCTGCCAACCCTCGGCGGCACCCTGTCGACCCAGGGCGGCCTGATCTTTATCGCCGGTACCCAGGACTTCTACCTGCGCGCGTTCAACAGCGGCACTGGTGATGAAATCTGGAAAGCCCGCCTGCCCGTCGGCAGCCAAGGCGGCCCGATGACCTACGTGTCGCCGAAAACCGGCAAGCAGTACATCGTCATCACCGCCGGCGGCGCACGCCAGTCCACCGACCGCGGCGACTACGTGATCGCCTACGCCCTGCCATAACCCCCTCCAGGCGCGGTGCCCCTCGCACCGCGCCTTTTGCTTTGGAAGAACCCGCATGACCCCCTCTTCTCATCTTTCCCTTGGGCGCCTGCTGCTCGGCCTGGCCCTGGGTGCCGCGCTGCCGGTGCAAGCCGATGACACCACCCTGACCGGCGACTGGGGCGGCCTGCGCCGTGAACTCGACGAGCAAGGCATCCGTTTCACCGGCGACTACAGCGGCGAAACCGCCTACAACGCCCACGGCGGCCAGCACCGCTCGGCGCGTTACTCGCAAAACCTCAAGCTCGGTGTGCAGTTCGACCTGGGCAAGCTCTACGGCTTGACCCATGGCGACCGCATCCAGCTCACCGTCAACGACCGTCGCGGCAACAGCGCCTCCGAGGACCTGGTGGGCAATCGCCTACCGATCCAGGAAAACTACGGCGGCCTCTATACCCGCCTCACCGAGTTGAGCTACGAACGCACGCTGTTCACCCCGGCGCTGAACGTCAAGCTCGGCTACATGGCCATGGGCAATGACCTTGGCGGCCTGGACAGCGGGATTTTGTGCAACTTCATGAACGCCGGTTTCTGTGGGCACCCACTGAACATGTCCGGCGGCAGCGGCTGGACCAACTACCCCAACGCACGCCTGGGCGCACGAGTGAAATATGACTTCGCGCCGTCTTGGCAGCTGCGCGTCGCCGCGTTCAACGTCGACCCGGACAGCAACGGCGACTCCAGCCGCGCCTGGCACTTGAGCCCCAAGCACACCACCGGCACCGTGGTGCCCATCGAGCTGGTGTACAAGCACGCAGGCCGCCTGCCAGGGGAATACAAACTGGGCTATTACTACGACAGCTCCGACGTCAAACGCATCGGCAACAACAAGGAGGTCAGCGGTCGCGGCGGTCACTACCTGCTGGTCGACCAGGCGGTGTGGGCGTCCGACGCATCCGCCGGCCGCGTGCTGCATGCCTTCGGCCAATATTCGGCAGCCAGCGAAGCAGCCTCGCCGTTCAGCAAGTGGTATGGCGCGGGCGTGGTGCTGTACAAACCGTTCGAAGGCCGTCCGCGTGACACCCTGGCCCTGGGTTATGGCCGTGCCGTACCCAACCCGCGCAGCCGCGATGTGCAGGAACTGGCCGCCTTCAACGCCGGGACCGACTACCCCAACCTGAACAATGCCGAGCAGTTGATCGAACTCAGCTACGGCTACCAGGCCACCCCCTGGCTGACCCTGCGCCCGGATGTGCAATACATCATCGAGCCGGGCGCGTTTTCTGGCGAGAATATCGATAACGCGCTGGTGTTGGGCCTGCAGGTCAAGGCGGTGTTCTGAAGCGGCTCAGTCGTCGCCCGACGGCAAGGCCCTGTTCGCCTGTTCGAGCGCAGTAATGCGCTCGACTTTCTTCCCGGAGCGCTCCGCTTCGAATTCCGACGCCAGAAACACTTTGACGATGCTCTTGGCCAGCTCGGGCCCGATCACCCGTGCACCAATGGACAGGATCTGCGCATCGTTGCTCTTGCGCGCGCGCTCGGCCGAATAGGTGTCATGGGCCTGGGCCGCCCGCACGCCCTTGATCTTATTGGCGGAAATCGCCATGCCGATGCCAGTGCCGCAAATCAACACGCCCAGGCGCTGTTCACCCGCCCCCACCGCCGTAGCCACGGCCGCTGCAATGTCCGGGTACAGCACCGGGCTGGACGAATAGCAGCCAAAATCCTCGACCCCATGCCCGAGGCTTTCGATAAAGCCCTTGAGCATTTCCTTGAGTTCAAAGCCTGCCTCGTCGCATCCGATCGCCACCGAAAACGTCGTTTGTGCACCCATTACTGTTTCTCCGCCAGACCGATCAAATGATCACTCAATGAAAATATGCACAAACATTAGCAGGCGACAGGCAGGCGGCTGTCAAGGCTTATTTAAAGAGCCCTTACCCTAAAAACTGCAAAACGACAGAACCTCCCTGGCCGAACCATTGACAAAACCGGCTCAAGCAGTTTAAACATATGATCATTATCCGATCATATGATCAGCCTATTGGATAAAACGACCTAATAACAAAAATCAGCAAGAGGACACACCGATGGCCACGCCATTACTGCTCCAGGCTGAACGCGTTTCCAAGGCCTACGCCGGGGTCCCTGCCCTGCGCGACGGGCGCCTCTCCCTGCGGGCCGGCAGCGTGCACGCCCTGTGCGGCGGCAACGGCGCGGGCAAATCGACTTTCCTCAGCATCTTGATGGGCATCACCCAGCGTGACGCCGGCAGCATCCTGCTCAACGGCCAGCCGGTGCAGTTCGACCGCCCCAGCGCGGCACTGGCCGCCGGGGTGGCGATGATCACCCAGGAGCTGGAACCCATTCCCTACATGACCGTGGCCGAAAATATCTGGCTGGGCCGCGAGCCGCGCCGTGCTGGCTGTATCGTCGACAGCAAGGCACTGAACCGGCGCACACGCGAGCTGCTGCAAAGCCTCGAATTCGACGTGGACGCCACCAGCCCGATGCACCGCCTGAGCGTAGCGCAGATCCAACTGGTGGAAATCGCCAAGGCCTTCAGCCATGACTGCCAGGTAATGATCATGGACGAACCCACCTCGGCCATCGGCGAGCGTGAAGCCGAGACCCTGTTCAAGGCCATCCGCCGCCTGACGGCACGGGGTGCCGGCATCATCTATGTGTCCCACCGCCTCAGCGAGCTGGCGCAGATCGCCGATGACTACAGCATCTTTCGCGATGGCGCCTTTGTGGAGAGCGGGCGCATGGCCGATATCGACCGTGCCCACCTGGTGCGCGGCATCGTCGGCCAGGAACTGCAACGCATCGACCACAAGGTCGGTCGCGAATGCGCGGCCACTACTTGCCTGGATGTCAGCGGCCTGAGCCGCGAGGGCGAGTTCGAGGACATCAGCCTGCAATTGCGCCAGGGTGAAATCCTCGGGATCTATGGCCTGATGGGCTCGGGCCGCAGCGAATTCCTCAACTGCCTGTACGGCCTGACACTGCCGGACGCCGGCAGCGCCACCCTGCAGGGCCAGCCGTTGCCCACGGGCACCCCGGCGGCAACCATCCGCGCCGGCATGTCCCTGGTCACCGAAGACCGCAAGGACAGCGGCCTGGTGCTCAGTGGCAGCATCCTCGCGAACATCGCACTCTCGGCCTACAAGCAACTGTCGAGCTGGTCGGTGATCAATGCGCGCAAGGAACAGGCGCTGGCACACAGCATGGTCAAGCGCCTGCAGATCAAGGTTTCGTCCCTGGACCTGCCGGTGGAGTCGATGAGCGGTGGCAACCAGCAGAAGGTGGTGCTCGCCAAATGCCTGTCGACCCAACCGATCTGCCTGTTGTGCGATGAGCCCACGCGCGGCATCGACGAAGGCGCCAAGCAGGAGATCTATCACCTGCTGGACGAGTTTGTGCGCGCCGGTGGCGCGGCCATCGTGGTGTCGTCCGAAGCGCCGGAGCTGTTGCACCTGAGTGATCGCATCGCCGTGTTCAAGGGTGGCCGCCTGGTCACCGTCAGCAGCGACACCGCCCTTTCCCAGGAAGCCTTGTTGAGTCTTGCCTCATGAACAGTAAAGTCCTTGCCGCCCCCGTTACCGCTGCACCGCGCAACCGCCTGCGCCTGTCCCTCGACCGTTTCGGCCTGCCGCTGGTGTTTATCCTGCTGTGCCTGGTAATGGCTTTTTCCAGCGAATACTTCATGACCTGGCGCAACTGGATGGACATCCTGCGCCAGACCTCCATCAATGGCATTCTCGCGGTGGGCATGACCTACGTGATCCTCACCAAGGGCATCGACCTGTCGGTGGGTTCGATCCTGGCGTTCGCCGGCTTGTGCAGCGCGTTGGTCGCGACCCAGGGCTATGGCCTGCTGGCAGCGGTGAGTGCGGGGATGTTCGCCGGGGCCATGCTCGGGGTGGTCAATGGCTTCATGGTTGCCAACCTGAGCATCCCGCCCTTTGTCGCCACCCTTGGCATGCTCAGCGTGGCGCGGGGCATGACCTTTATCCTCAACGACGGCAGCCCGGTCACCGACCTGCCGGACAGCTTCCTGGCCATGGGCATTGGCAAGCTCGGCCCCATCGGCGTGCCGATCATTATCTTTGCGGTGGTCGCGCTGATCTTCTGGATGGTGCTGCGCTACACCACCTACGGCCGCTACGTGTACGCCGTGGGCGGCAATGAAAAGAGCGCGCGCACCTCGGGCATCGGCGTGCGCAAGGTGACGTTCTCGGTGTACGTGATTTCCGGCCTGCTGGCGGGGCTGGCGGGCGTGGTGCTGGCGGCGCGGACGACCTCGGCCCTGCCCCAGGCAGGCGTGTCCTATGAGCTGGATGCAATTGCGGCGGTGGTGATTGGCGGCACCAGCCTGTCGGGCGGCACCGGCAGCATTGTCGGCACACTGTTTGGCGCGCTGCTGATCGGGGTGATCAACAACGGTTTGAACCTGCTCGGGGTGTCCTCGTATTACCAACAAGTGGCCAAGGGGTTGATCATCGTGCTCGCGGTGCTGATCGATGTCTGGCGCAAGAAAAAACGCTAAGTGGAGTGTGTGCAATGTCCAATTTCTGGAACCAGGCGTTCGACCTCACCGGCCGTTGCGCCGTGATCACCGGGGGCGCCGCCGGTATCGGCCTGGCCTGCGCCAATTTATTGGTGGAACGCGGCGCCAGGGTGGCCTTGCTGGACCGTGACCCTGCGGTAGTGGAAGTGGCCGCCAGCCTCGGCAGTGGGCACCTGGGCGTGGTGGCCGACCTGCGCCAGCTCGACTCGCTGCAGGCCGCCGTCGACCAGGCCGCCGCCGGCCTCGGGCGCATCGATTACCTGGTCAACAGCGCAGGGGTCGCCCTGCTCGACAAAGCCCTGGACGTCAGTGAAAACGCCTGGGACACCACCCTGGATATCAACCTCAAGGCCAGCTTCTTCGTGGCCCAGGCCTGCGCCCGGCATATGATCGAACACGGCGGCGGGCGCATCGTTAACCTCGCTTCCCAAGCCGCCGTCATCGGCCTTGATCGTCACGTTGCCTACTGCGCCAGCAAGGCCGCGGTGGTCGGTATGACCAAGGTGCTGGCCATGGAATGGGCGCCACACGGCATCAACGTCAACGCCGTCTCGCCGACCATCGTCGAAACCGCCCTGGGCAAGAAAGCCTGGGCCGGTGAACTGGGCGAACGGGCCAAATTGCAGATCCCGGTGGGGCGCTTTGCTCAGCCGGAAGAAATCGCCGGCTTGGTGCTCTACCTGGTCAGCGATGCGGCCAAGATGATCACTGGGGAAAACGTGGTGATCGACGGCGGCTACAGCATTCAGTAATCCGATTCCAGACGAATAAGAACAAGGAAACACCCTATGAATCGAGTCATCAACGATCCGGACCTGGTGGTCGAGGACATGCTCGCGGGCATACTCCTGGCGCACCCGGAACTGGTGCAATACGAGAGCAACCCACGGGTCATCCGCAAACGCACGCCTTCACCGGTCGGCCAGGTGGGCATTGTCACCGGCGGCGGCTCGGGCCATGAGCCGGCGTTTCTCGGCTATGTCGGCCCAGGGCTGGTGGATGCGGTCGCCGTCGGCGAGATATTTTCTTCGCCCACCGCCAAAAGCTTTTTCGATGCCTTCCGCGCCGCCGACCAGGGCGCGGGCGTGGCGTGCCTGTACGGCAACTACGCCGGCGACAACATGAACGTGAAGTTGGCGATGAAAATGGCCGCCAGCAAAGACATGACCATCCGTACGGTGGTCGCCAACGACGACGTGGCATCTGCCCCGCCGGCGGACATCGCCAAGCGGCGTGGCGTGGCCGGTGAGATCTTCATGTGGAAAATCGGTGGTGCCGCCGCTGCCCAGGGCTACGACCTCGACGGTGTGATCCGCGTGGCGCAAAAAGCCGTGGACCACTGCCGCTCCATTGGTGTCGGCCTCACGCCCTGCACCATCCCCGCCGTGGGCAAGCCGAACTTCCAGATTGCCGACGGGCTGATGGAACTGGGCATTGGCCACCACGGCGAACCCGGTATTGAAGTGGTGCCGGTGGAGTCTGCCGCCGCCATGGCCGAGCGCATGCTCGCGCCGATCCTGGCTGACCGCGACTTCACCCAGGACCAGAGCGTGGTGGTGCTGGTCTCGGGCCTGGGCGCCACGCCGGTGATGGAGCTGTATATCTTCTACGCCGAGGTCGAGCGTCAACTGCGCGCCAAGGGCCTGCGCATTTACCGCTGTTACGTGGGCAACTACTTCACGTCGCTGGAAATGATGGGCGTGACCCTGACCCTGCTGGGCCTCGACGCCGAGTTGAGCAGCCTGATCGACCAACCCTGCCGCGCCATCGGCATGACACAGTCGGAGTGAAGCATGAGCGAGCATTTCCCCAGCAATACCGGTAGCGCCATCGTTACCAACCTGGTGTCGATCATCGTCGCCAACCGCGAATACCTCAGCGAAGTGGACGGCGCCATCGGCGACGGCGACCACGGCATCAACATGGCCAAGGGTTTCTCGCGCTGCGGCAAGACCCTGGAAGGGCGCGAACTGTCCCTGGCCGAGGCACTGGACGAACTGACCCTGGCGTTGATGGAAGGCATCGGCGGTTCCATGGGCCCGCTGTATGGCAGCCTGTTTATCGGCATGGCCGACGAAGTGCGCGGCCGCGACAACATCGATGCGGCGACCTTCGCCAAGCTGCTGCGCGGTGGCCTGACCTCGTTGCAGGACATCAGCGATGCCGGCGTTGGCGACAAATGCCTGATGGATACGCTGATCCCGGCCGTCGAGGCGTTTGAACAGGCCCAGGCCAGCGGCGCGTCGTTCCGTGACGCCTTGCGCCAGATGAAAAGCGCCGCCTCCCAGGGCCGCGACTCCACCCGTGACCTGGTGGCCAAGATCGGCCGCGCCAGCCGCCTGGGGGAACGGTCCCTGGGGGTATTGGATGCCGGCGCGGTGTCGTGCTGCCTGATCCTGACCGACCTCGCCGAATCGGTCGAGGCGCGGTTGGTCGCCTAGCTGTTGTGAGGGGCTTTCTGTGGTGAGCAGCTCACCACAGAAAGCCCGCTCACCACAACAATCCTGCTCACCACAACAATCCTGCTCACTGCAGCAAACCTACTCACTGCAGCAAGCCCCCTCACCCCCTACAAGATGTCACCTAGCGGCGCGTCGCGTCATCCAGGGCGAGGATCGTGTAGGCATTCGACACGGTCGTCGCCAGGGTGTTGATCACCCCGGAGCGCAATGCGCCGAGGGTGGCCGCCGCCTTGGTGTTCTCGCTGGCGATCGCCACCACGTCGGGAATGCGCACCAACTCCTGCACCGTCAAGCCGATCACGCGGCCCTGCAGGGTGTTGACCGCCGGCTGGCCGTGGATGTCGATAAAGTCGTAGCCCATCATGTCACCAACGGTGCCGGACACGCGGGCCTGGGCGATTTCCTGGGGGGAGAACCAGCCCATGCGCACCATGTTGCTGTTCTCGCTCATGTCACCGATGCCGATCAAGGCGATATCGGCGCGACGGGCGCGGTCGAGAGTGGAACGCACGGTGTCGTTGTTAATCAACACGCTGCGCAGTTCGGGGTTGGCGACCAGGGCCGGCGCGTAGAGGGTTTCGCTCTCGGCGCCGAAGCGCAGGGCCAGGCGCCGGCAGATATGGTCGGGGTTCATGTATTCGCCGGCCTTGAGCGAACCGCCGATGGCGCACACGAAGGTGCAGTTGCGCGTCACCGGCAGGAACACGTTCTCGGCCACTGCGCCCACGTTGCGACCCATGCCGACGGCAACGATCATGCCGTCGCTGAGGGTCTTGTTCAGGTAGTTGGCGACCAGGCTGGCCACGGCCGAGCGCTGGGTGTCGGGGTCGCCGTGGTCAACCGCGATCAATGCGCGGTCCAGTTGGAAACGCTCGACCAGCGCCTGCTCCAGCTCCGTGTTCAGGGCCGGATGCTGCAGCACCCGCACCTCCACCACCCCTTCATCACGGGCGCGCTTGAGCAAGCGGCTGACCTTGACCCGCGACAGGTCGAAGCGCTTGGCAATGGCTTCCTGGGTGATGTTGTCGAGGTAATAAAGCATGGCCACTTCAGTCATCAGGTCGATGTCGCTGGCGGCACGCTGGGCACTGTCGGTCATGGGAGCTTCCATTTACGCCACAAAAAACCATTCTCCCTAGTCTGTGCGGTGCAAGTCCAGCGGCGAATGGGCGATGCCTGCAAAGATTCTAGTGACTGTGCTGGTATTCCCGTGGCGTACAGCCGAACTCGCGACGGAACACCGTGTGCAGGTACTGTGCCGACTTGAAGCCGCACTGCCGCGCAATATCGGCAATTGCCAGTTGGTTGCCCTGCAGTCCCTTGGCGGCGCTGGCCAGTTTGAAACGCAGGATCTCGTCATGCACGCTGCACCCGCGCGCCTTGCGAAAGTGCGCCTCCAGCGAGGAACGCGACACCCCCACATACGCCGCCACCTGGGCTGTCTTGATGCCCTGGCACGCGTACTGGCGGATAAACAGCAGGGCCTGCATCACGTAAGGATTGCCCAAAGGTTGATGCAGGCTCGAGGCCTGCACGTTGATCGCGTCCGGCGGCACCAGGATCTGCTCCCCCCGGCAGGGCTTGCCGTGCAGCATCTGGTGCAACAGCGCGGCGGCGGTACGGCCCATGGTCTCGGTGCCCTGGATCACCGAACTCAACGGCACGCGTGTGAGCGTGCGGGTCAGCGGGTCGTTGTCGATGCCGATCAGCGCCACTTCCTCCGGCACCGCAATGCCGGCGGTCAGGCAGGCTTGCAGCAATTGCCGGGCGCGGGCGTCGGTGACCGCGATAATGCCAATCGGCTTGGGCAGGCTGTGCAGCCAGGCGATCTGCTGCTCCACTGCGCTGTCCCACAGCGGCGCGCTGGTGCCCAGGCCGCGATAGATCTGCACCGGCAAACCGTCGCGTTGCAGCAAGCGCTTGAAGGCTTTTTCGCGCTCCTGGGCCCAGCGGTTGGCCTGGGCCTGGGGCAGGCTGAAACAGGCAAACCGCGTCACACCGGCCTCGATCAAATGCTCATAGGCGAGTTTCATCAAGGCCGCGTTGTCAGTGGCCACGTAGGGGACGCCCTTGGGGTAGTCGCGCGCATCCTCGTAGGATCCCCCCACCGCCACCACCGGCACCTTGCTCCCGGCCAGCGCCTCGCCGATCAGCGGGTCGTCGAAGTCGGCAATGATCCCATCGCCCTGCCAACGCTCGATGCCTTTGAGGCGGCACAGGAAGTCTTCTTCAAGGAACAAGTCCCAGGACGCACGGGTGCTGCTCAGGTAATTGCCGATACCGGCGATGATGCCACGGTCATAGATTTTGCTGCCGTTGAACAGCAAGGCAATGCGGTGCACGGGCGGTAGGGTTTTCATTGTTGTTGTCCTTGGCCGGTCGCAACAGCCTAGACCCTGCCACTCAAAATCGCACCCTTCCTTGGTGATTTTCATAATCGCCAGGCCATTGGCCGTTGCTAGTATCGGGGCACCGCCAAGAACAATAAGGAAAACGCCATGCCGTACTTCCCCGGTGTCGAGAAGGTTCGCTTCGAAGGCCCCAGCAGCGACGCCCCCCTCGCCTTTCGCCATTACGACGCCAATAAAATCATCCTCGGCAAACCGATGCGCGAGCACCTGCGCATGGCCGCCTGTTATTGGCACACCTTTGTATGGCCGGGCGCGGATATGTTTGGCGTGGGCACGTTCAAGCGGCCGTGGCAGCGCAGTGGCGATCCGATGGAACTGGCGATCGGCAAGGCGGATGCAGCCTTCGAGTTTTTCTCCAAGCTGGGCATCGACTACTACAGCTTTCACGACACGGATGTCGCCCCCGAAGGCAGTTCGCTGAAGGAGTACCGCCACCACTTTGCGCAGATGGTCGATCACCTGGAGCATCATCAGGAACAGACCGGGATCAAGCTGCTGTGGGGCACGGCCAACTGCTTCAGCAACCCGCGCTTTGCCGCCGGCGCCGCCAGTAACCCGGACCCGGAAGTGTTTGCCTACGCCGCCGCCCAGGTGTTCAGTGCCATGAATGCAACGCTGCGACTCAAAGGCGCCAACTATGTGCTGTGGGGCGGGCGTGAAGGCTATGAAACCTTGCTCAATACCGACCTCAAGCGCGAGCGCGAACAACTCGGGCGCTTTATGCGCATGGTGGTGGAGCACAAGCACAAGATCGGCTTCAAGGGCGACTTGCTGATCGAGCCCAAGCCCCAGGAGCCGACCAAGCACCAATACGATTACGACAGCGCCACAGTGTTCGGCTTCCTGCATGAATACGGGCTGGAACAGGAGATCAAGGTCAATATCGAGGCCAACCACGCGACCCTGGCCGGGCACAGTTTTCATCACGAGATTGCCACCGCCGTGTCTCTGGGCATCTTCGGCAGTATCGACGCCAACCGAGGCGACCCGCAGAACGGCTGGGATACGGATCAGTTCCCCAACAGCGTCGAAGAGATGACCCTGGCCACCTATGAAATCCTCAAGGCTGGCGGTTTTAAGAACGGCGGCTATAACTTCGACTCCAAGGTGCGTCGCCAGAGTCTGGACGATGTGGACTTGTTCCACGGGCATGTGGCGGCCATGGATGTGCTGGCCCTGGCACTGGAACGCGCGGCGGCGATGGTCGAGAACGACCGGTTGCAGCAGTTCAAGGACCAACGTTATGCCGGCTGGCAGCAACCGTTGGGCGAGGCCGTGCTGGCGGGTGAGTTCAGCCTGGAATCACTGGCTGAGCATGCGTTTGCCCAGGAGCTGAACCCGCAGGCGGTGAGTGGGCGGCAGGAGATGCTTGAGGGTATTGTGAACCGCTTTATCTACCGCTAGCACTGTGGCGAGCGGGCTTGCTTGTGGGGTGTTGGCTTGTATGTGGTGAGCGGGCTTGCCCCGCGCTGGGGCGCGTAGCGGCCCCACTGCAGGCGATGTGTTTTTACCTGACACTCTGAAGTGCCTGGTTTTGGGGCTGCTTCGCAGCCCAGCGCGGGGCAAGCCCGCTCACCACAGATACAGTGTTTGTCTAGAGTCTTCCAACAACAATAAAAGGACGCACAATCATGAAACGTACACTCATCGCCACTGCCCTGGCCCTGCTCGCCCTGCCGGTGATGGCCGATTCGGCTCATCCGAAAATCGGCTTTTCCATCGACGACCTGCGCCTGGAACGCTGGTCCCGCGACCGCGATTACTTCGTGGCCGCAGCGGAAAAACTCGATGCCAAGGTCTTCGTGCAATCTGCCGATGCCAATGAGCAAAAACAGATCTCGCAGATTGAAAACCTGATTTCCCGTGGCGTCGACGTGATCGTCATCGTGCCCTTCAACGCCACCGTGCTCACCAATGCCGTCGCCGAAGCCAAGAAGGCCGGGATCAAGGTGGTGTCGTATGACCGCCTGATCCTCAACGCCGATATCGACGCGTACATCTCCTTCGATAACGAAAAAGTCGGTGAGATGCAGGCCAGCGGTGTGCTGCAGGCGGCGCCCAAGGGCAACTACTTCCTGCTCGGCGGCGCGCCCACCGATAACAACGCCAAGGTGCTGCGCGAAGGCCAGATGAAGGTGCTGCAACCGGCCATCGACAAGGGCGATATCAAGGTGGTTGGCCAGCAGTGGGTCAAGGAGTGGAACCCGACCGAAGCCCTGAGCATCGTCGAGAATGCCCTGACCCGCAATAACAACAAAATCGACGCCATCGTCGCCTCCAACGACGCCACTGCCGGCGGTGCGATCCAGGCCCTGGCCGCGCAGAAGCTGGCGGGCAAGGTGCCGATTTCCGGCCAGGACGCCGACCTCGCGGCCATCAAGCGTGTGATCGACGGCACCCAGACCATGACCGTGTACAAGCCGCTCAAGCTGATCGCTTCGGAGGCGGCCAAGCTCTCGGTACAACTGGCACGCAATGAAAAACCCACCTACAGCTCGCAATACGACAACGGCAGCAAGAAGGTCGACACCATCCTGCTGACGCCGACACCGTTGACCAAGGCCAATATCGACGTGCTGGAGAAAGACGGGTTCTATACCAAAGAGCAGATTGCCGGGCAGTGACCGCCATGGCCGACTACCTGCTGCAAATGAACGGCATCGTCAAAACCTTTGGCGGAGTCAACGCGCTGGACGGTATCGACATCAAGGTGCGGCCGGGGGAATGCGTCGGCCTGTGCGGCGAGAACGGTGCCGGTAAATCCACCTTGATGAAGGTGCTGTCGGCGGTCTACCCGTACGGCACCTGGGACGGTGAAATTCTCTGGGACGGGCAGCCGCTCAAGGCCCAGTCCATCCGGGACACCGAGGCGGCCGGCATCGTCATCATCCACCAGGAACTGACCCTGGTGCCCGACCTGTCGGTGGCCGAGAACATCTTCATGGGCCACGAACTGACCTTGCCGGGTGGGCGCATGAACTACCCGGCAATGATCCACCGTGCCGAAGCCTTGATGCGCGAGCTCAAGGTGCCCGACATGAACGTGGCGCTGCCGGTGTCGCAGTACGGCGGCGGCTACCAGCAACTGGTGGAAATCGCCAAGGCCCTGAATAAACAGGCGCGCCTGCTGATTCTCGACGAGCCCTCCTCGGCCCTGACCCGCGCGGAAATCGAGGTGCTGCTCGACATCATCAAAAGCCTCAAGGCCAAGGGCGTGGCCTGCGTGTACATCTCCCATAAGCTCGATGAAGTCGCAGCCGTGTGCGACACCATTGCGGTGATCCGCGATGGCAAGCACATCGCGACCACCGCCATGGCCGACATGGACATCGCGCAGATCATCACCCAGATGGTCGGCCGCGAGATGAGCAACCTCTACCCCACCGAACCACATGCGGTGGGCGAGGTGATCTTCGAAGCGCGCAACGTCACCTGCTACGACGTCGACAACCCCAAGCGCAAACGCGTGGACGATGTGTCCTTTGTGCTCAAGCGCGGGGAAATCCTCGGCATTGCCGGGCTGGTCGGCGCCGGGCGCACGGAACTGGTGTCGGCGCTGTTCGGCGCCTACCCCGGCCGCTACTACGGTGAAGTGTGGCTCGATGGCCAGGTGATCGACACGCGCACACCGCTCAAAGCCATCCGCGCCGGGCTGTGCATGGTGCCCGAAGACCGCAAGCGCCAGGGCATCATCCCGGACCTGGGCGTGGGCCAGAACATCACCCTGGCGGTGCTCGACACCTATGCGCACCTGACCCGCATCGATGCCGAAGCGGAGTTGGGCAGCATCGACCAGCAGATCGCGCGCATGCACCTCAAGACCGCCAGCCCGTTCCTGCCGATCACCAGCCTGTCCGGTGGCAACCAACAAAAGGCCGTGCTGGCGAAAATGCTGATGGCCAAGCCCAAGGTGCTGATCCTCGACGAACCCACGCGCGGGGTGGACGTGAGCGCCAAGTATGAGATCTACAAACTGATGGGTGCCCTGGCGGCCGAAGGGGTATCGATCATCATGGTCTCGTCGGAGCTGGCCGAAGTGCTCGGCGTGTCCAACCGCGTGCTGGTGATCGGCGACGGCCAGTTGCGCGGGGACTTTATCAACGAGGGGCTCACCCAGGAACAGGTGCTCGCCGCTGCGCTCAGTCATAACAATAACGATCGGAAGACCGCGTAGATGAATCAGGTCAAACACCTTTTTACCCGCTACAAAATGCTCGCCCTGGTCATCGCGGTGGCGGTGATCTGGCTGTTTTTCAGCTGGCAGACCGAGGGTGGGTTCCTTACCCCGCGCAACCTGTCCAACCTGCTGCGGCAGATGTCGATCACCGGGATCCTGGCGTGCGGCATGGTGCTGGTGATCATCAGCGGCGAGATTGATTTGTCGGTGGGGTCATTGCTCGGCCTGCTTGGCGGGCTGGCGGCGATTCTGGATGTGGTTTACCACGTGCCGCTGCTGGCCAACCTGAGCCTGGTCGCTTTATGCGGCTTAATGATTGGATTGGCCAACGGCTATATGACCGCCTACCTGCGCATCCCGTCGTTTATCGTCGGGCTGGGTGGGATGCTGGCGTTTCGCGGGATTCTGCTGGGAATCACCGGTGGCACCACCATTGCGCCGGTGTCGCCTTCATTGGTGTATGTCGGCCAGGGATATTTGCCGCATGCGGTCGGTATCGGCCTCGGCGTTTTGCTGTTTGCCCTGACGCTGTTCCTGACCTGGAAACAACGCCGCAACCGCGCACTGCATGGCCTGGCTGCGCATTCATTGGTGCGTGATGTGCTGCGCGTCGTGGTGATCGGCGCCGTGCTGGCCGGGTTCGTCACCACCCTCAACAGCTATGACGGCATCCCCGTGCCGGTGCTGCTGTTGCTGGTGCTGCTCGGCATGTTCAGCTACGTCACCAGCCAGACCGTGTTCGGCCGCCGCGTATACGCGGTGGGCAGCAACATGGAAGCCACGCGCCTGTCGGGCATCAACGTACAGGCGGTGAAACTGTGGATCTTCGGCATCATGGGCGTGATGTGCGCCCTCGCCGGGCTGGTCAACACCGCGCGCCTTGCCGCCGGCTCCCCTTCGGCGGGGAACATGGGCGAGCTGGATGCCATTGCGGCCTGCTTTATCGGCGGGACGTCGATGCGCGGCGGTTCGGGCACGGTGTATGGCGCGTTGCTCGGGGCGTTGGTGATTACCAGCCTGGACAACGGCATGTCGATGCTGGATGTGGACAGCTATTGGCAGATGATTGTGAAGGGCAGCATTTTGGTGTTGGCGGTTTGGGTCGACGTCAGTACACGCGCCGCGCGGCGGTGATACTCACGGCGGTGCGGCCGTGGGCTCAATAAATCGGAGCCCCGTCATAGATAGTGTAAAGATGGTCGGGCACTTCAGAAGGCCTGGAGAGATAGACGAACAGCTTGCCATTGTGTTCTTCGTACGCAAGTACTTTCATGCTTTCTCCAGGCCCCACAGCGACATGATCCATCAAGTATCCGGTTGATAGGTTTTTCTTGGGTATTGACTCATCGAATACAAACACCACAGGTTGGACTTTATCACTTCGGCCCTTGACGGCATTCTTTGCCCATCTTTCCCATTCTCCGGCGTTACCCACAGTTGCCGAAGCTGACTGTACACCGGCATCTTGAAAAACCTTTCCAACGCCTTTTTTAATTCTTTCTGCGCCGTCACGTGTGACAAAGGCGCTGCGATAGGCCTTACCCTCATAAGCATTCAGTTGGTTGAACTCTTCAAGAAACGCTTCCAGATCAGGCGACGTGTCGCCGGAACGCAGAGGCCCGTTAACAAAATCGGAGCCTGCCTCAATATAGGTTTCGACACCCGCGAAATCCTCCGCATTACTGCCCTGTATCAGTGAACCCAGCACACGTTCAACCCGTTGCATTTCCTCTTTCGTGACGGCCTCCACGTTATCGCGCTGCGCAATGACCGCCTCCAACTCCGCGCGTGCCCGCCTATATTTAGGTGAGAAAAATTCTGATATTTTCCCGCCCCCTACCACACCCATTTTTTGCCACACGCCCGCGGCATCAGGCTTGGCAGCAATACCGCTACTCACTAGTTTTTCAGGATCATGCGGATCTTTTACATATAACCGGTAATGCATTGAGTCACCCGCGTCGGGGTGTTCAGCGGCGTAGTACACCTTCCCCCTGAATTCCACCTCGCGCAGGCCTGTCAAAGATGAAGGTAGTTTGAAAGCAGGCGTCGTCTCAGGCGCATTTTCCAACGAAACAGCTACCTCATCCGTTGTGACCTGATACTTCGGCTCCCGCACTAATTCAAAACCGTCAGCGGGCGAACTGTATCGCCATCCAAACTGTTCGCGGGTGGAGGAATCAAAAGTCAACAGGGGTTCACCCGCTTCCAGCACCCCGTCGCCAGGCAATAATTCGTGCGCAAGTTGCAGCCCTGATATAACCACTGCCGCATTACCGCCAACGCGATCACTGGCGGTCATTCCATCGATGGAATCGTGAATCCCGAAAACAATAGTGCCGATGTTGCCGACGATGGGTACGTAGCCAAAGGTGCTTCCCCAGAGATCTTTTGCTGCCTTCCAGTTTTGCTGCGCGGAGCCAAACACCTCGGTTTGATCGGACCAAACCGCGTTGTCGGCATTCGCCTTTTGGTACTTGGCAGCAATACCGGAATCCAGGCGACCATAGATCAGTTGGTAAGCACTGCTGCGCGCGCTGGTGTAGTTGAATGTCTCCCACACCGGCACCGCTTTGTCTTTGAACACGCTGGAGTACCCAGGGTAACTGGCGTGATTACCGGCAATCACGTTATCGAGCACATCCCCAGCCTTTGGCCAATGGGCATCCAGGCCGCCTTGCCTGTCGCGGGCATTGAAGCTGCGCAACAAATTGTCCCTGTTGTTTTTAGCCCAGTTGGCAAATGCCTCATCACCTTGTATCTCACTCACCCTGCCTTTCTTCAAATCGATCATCAACCCCTTGTTTGGGCGATGCTCATAATTGCCGTCATAGGCGGTGTAAGGAATAAATGCGTAACCCGTCAGTGGGTAGCCATAGAGGTTGGGAATAATCACTTGCCCATTGTGCGACAGTGTTCGCGTGACCGCCGCTTGACCATCGGCGCTTAAGGTCTTGAACGTATTCTTATTGTTCTTCAAGCTTTGCAAGGTGCCTCTAACAACGTAGGCGTCCGCTTTGCCCGAGCGCTCTGCCAGCACTCCGGACGCGTCGCGCATGGGCGGCGCTATTGCATTGTCCCAGTGTTTCTCGAGGTGCGTACCCACGGACTCCAGGTCGGCGACCTTGCTCCGGTCTTGCGGCTCGATCTCCATGAACTGGAAATTGAGCGGGCCGCCTCTCTGGACTTTGTCGTGCGCCAGTGCGCCGGCCGCGATTTCCCAGGCGAAGTAAGTACGCGTGTCGGTGCGGGTCAAATGCTCAGGTTTTCCGACCCCGGTGTACGAGGTGAACTTGAGCGTGAATTTCTCATGCGGATCGTAACCGGCAGCCAGCAGTCCACCACTGAAGTAACCCGCTGGCTCCAGGAACTGGCGAACCTGCTGGAAGCGTATGTTTCTTTCGCCTTCACTGCCCACTTCAATATTGCTGGCATGCGTAACGACACGACTCGCATAGGCATTGATACGTTGTATCTGCTCTGGCAACGGATCGCGTGCAGTCGGTGGCGATACCGCATCGGATCCAAAAATCAGGGTGTTATGAAAAGAATCGGAACCCGCTGGTACGGATGTCGACCGGGCACGAGAAAAAGTAACACCCGCATAGGTCAGCGTCAGTCCATCCTCGACGAAACCCATGTCGTCATTCAAATAGGAGTAGTCGGCTGCGAGGATAGGCGACGAAGAGTACGTATTTACACTCATGAAAGGACGACCTTTAAATATTCTCGTAATTTTCCCTACGCCGTTGAAAGCATGATTCTTACGCTTTTTGAGAAGGGCACACATGGCAGGATATCTTCGTACATAGACCGCACGACGATACCGATACCAGCAGGCCAATAAGTCGCTCCTGAAAGTCAAAGGGTTCCTTCAATGAGAAGGCCCGTTCATTGCGCACTGTTTCACGAGCACAGCACTCAAACTCCTGGAAACGGCCAAGCTAAAACGCGGATTTGATCGCCTGAAGCCCACGCAATAAAAAATGTGAGAGCTGGCTTGCCTGCGATAGCGGTGAATCAGTGCCAGATGTACTGCCTGACACCACGCTATCGCGGGCAAGCCCGCTCCCACAGTTGACCGTGTACAGGCTTTGGTTATTTGGAGACTGGCATGGCGAATTCGGCGCCCTGCTCGATGCTTTCCGACCAGCGCTGCATGATCGACTTCTGCTTGGTGTAGAAGCGCACACCCTCGGTGCCGTAGGCATGCATGTCGCCAAACAGGCTCTTCTTCCACCCGCCAAACCCGTGCCACGCCATCGGCACCGGGATCGGCACGTTGATGCCGACCATGCCCACTTCGATGCGCCGTGCAAACTCGCGGGCGATGTTGCCGTCGCGGGTGAAGCAGCTCACGCCGTTGCCGAACTCGTGATCGTTGACCAGCTTGATGGCCTCGGCGAAGTCATTCACGCGCACGCAGGCCAGCACTGGGCCGAAGATTTCTTCGCGGTAGATACTCATCTCTTTAGTCACGTGGTCGAACAACGTCGCACCCAGCCAGAAGCCGTTTTCCAGGCCCGGTTCAGTGGGTACATAGTCACGCCCGTCGAGCAGCAACTGCGCGCCGGACCGCACGCCTTGTTCGATGTAGCCGCTGATGCGTTCCAGCGCCGCGCGGGACACGATCGGGCCCATTTCTGCCTTGAGGTCGCGACCGTCGGTGATGCGCAGGTGCTTGGCACGTTCGGTCAGGGCGGCGATGACTTTGTCGCCCACATCGCCCACCAGCACCGCCACCGAAATGGCCATGCAGCGTTCGCCAGCACTGCCGTAGGCGGCGCCCATCAGGGCGTCGACGGTTTTTTCGATATCCGCGTCGGGCATCACCACCATGTGGTTCTTCGCGCCGCCCAGGCCTTGCACGCGCTTGCCATTACGGGCGCCGGTTTCGTAGATGTACTGGGCAATCGGCGTCGAGCCGACAAAGCTCACAGCCTTGACGTCCGGGTGTTCGATCAGCGCGTCCACCGATTCCTTGTCGCCCTGCACCACGTTGAACACACCTTTGGGCAGGCCGGCTTCGCGCAGCAGTTCGGCCATGAACAGCGAGGCGCTCGGGTCGGTCGGGCTTGGCTTGAGGATGAAGGTATTGCCCGCCGCGATGGCGATCGGGTACATCCACATCGGCACCATCACCGGGAAATTGAACGGCGTAACGCCGGCGACCACGCCCAGGGGCTGGCGCATTGTCCAGTTATCCATGCCACGGGAAACCTGGTCGGAATGCTCGCCCTTGAGCAGGTTGGGAATGCCACAGGCGAATTCGAGGATGTCGATGCCACGGTCGACTTCGCCCTGGGCGTCGGTAAAGACCTTGCCATGTTCGGCGACGATGATGCGCGCCAGGTCATCCTTGCGCTCACGCAGCAGGTGCAGGTACTCGAACAGCACACGCGCACGGCGGATCGGCGGCGTGTCCGCCCAGCCGGCGAACGCGGCCTGAGCAGCGGCGACGGCTTCGGCGACGGTCTGGCGGCTGGCCAGGGCGACGCGGCCGGTCTTTTCGCCGGTGGCCGGGTTGTAGACGTCCTGATAGCGATCATCGCGGGACACGCGCTGGTCGTTGATGTAGTGCTCGATGGTGGTGGTCATGGCAGGCGATCCCAGGTGAGTAGCGTTGCCGCACACGATAGGCTTTCGATTTGTTCCAAACCAGAGCAGAATCCAGAACTTATTGTCCACAACAGCGAACAATACACCCATGGAAAAGGCTGAGATCGAAGGGCTATGGACCCATATCCATTGGCTGTCAGTGCTGGAGGAACACGGCACCTACACGGCCGCCGCCGCACGCCTGGGCGTGAGCAAGTCGGCGGTGAGCCAGCGCATTTCCGACCTGGAGAAGGCCACCGGTACCCGACTGGTGACGCGCACCACGCGCAGCGTACGGCTCACCGATGCGGGGCAGTCGCTGACCCGCGACGTGCGCAGCGCCTATGAACAGATCGCCCGCAGCTTCTCGTCGGTGCGCGACTCGGCCGGGGAAATTCGCGGGCTGGTGCGCCTCACCGCGCCGGTGGCGTTTGCCCGTCAGCAACTGGTGCCGCATCTGTCGGAGTTCTTGCAGCAGTACCCGCAGGTGCGCATCCAACTGGACGTATCCGACGCCCTCAGTTCACTGGCGGCCGAAGGCTACGACCTGGCCGTACGCCATGGTTTCCAGGTGCCGGAAACCCATGTGGCGTGGAAGCTCTGCGACACCGGCTCAGTACTGGTCGCCACCCGCGACTACCTGCAACGCCACGGCGAACCACGCCAACCCGGCGACCTGTCCGCGCATAACTGCCTGTTCTACCCGCGCGGCACCGACCAGCCCGCCTGGACCTTTGAGCGCGGCACAAAAAACATCGAGCGCCTCACCGTGCCCATCGCCGGCAGCTTCGCCACCAATAACAGCGAGGCCCTGCGCGATTCGGCGCTCAACCACCTGGGCATCGCCCTGCTCCCGGACTTCAGCGCCCATGCCGCCCTGGCCAGCGGCAAGCTGGTGCAGGTGCTCAAGGACTGGACGCTCAAGGGCGCGTTCGCCGATGAGATCTACCTGATCCGACCGTACTCGCCCCATGTGCCGAAGTCGGTGAGCGCGTTGGTCAGTTATTTGAAGGGCAAATTGTCCGCGGGGTTTCGCTATACGGCGACATAATGGCTCTATCCAATCAATCATAAGTGGATCTTTTTGAGGAACCAATTCGCCCGTAGGATGCGCCTGCGGCCACACCACTCCAGGCCGCTGCAGAACTATCTCAAGGGCTCTCCTGCGGGAGTGTTGATCATCATGAATTGGAACATCGTCCCCTCCACCGCCTTTCAAACCACCGCTGCCGTGATGTCCGCCATTGCCTTGCTCGGCTGCCAACCGCCAACGCGGGCGGACTTCATCAAGTACCCGTCGCTGCAACAACGCTGGTCGATGATCTGTGACCCGCGCAGCAATATCGCAGACGCGAATGTGGAGGGCTGCCAGCACTTTCACGAATGGCAAGCGGCCAGCCGGGGACCGGTGCTGGACAACCTGATGAATCAGCACTTGGGCAAGTGAGGCGCGCATCGCGCCAGCTTTTTTGCAGTGGGATATTGCTCGACAGAACTAAAAGTCCATAATGGACAAATTAGTTTAAATGCGGAGATCCCCATGTCCACCTCACCTCATGTGATCCACTCGGCCCAGGCCCACGAACTGCTCGCCCAGGTCGATGTACCGCAGATCCTGCGCAAGCTGTTCCGAGACCTGGCGGCCGGGCAAGCGGTGCAGCCGGCACAGCAGTGGGTAGAATTCCCCCACGCGGCGGGTGACTTCATCAACTACCTGGGCGTGCTGGCCGAGGATGGGGTGTATGGGGTCAAGACGTCGCCCTATATCGTGCGCGAGCAAGGGCCGCTGGTGACGGCCTGGACCTTGCTGATGTCGATGCAGACCGGCCAGCCAGTGCTGTTGTGCGATGCCGCCGAGCTGACCACGGCACGCACCGCCGCCACCACGGCCCTGGCAGTGGATGCGCTGGCGCCCTTGTCCGCGCGGCGTTTGGCGATCATTGGCAATGGCAAGGTCGCACAGGCGCATTTGCACTACGCCCGACACCTGCGAGACTGGCAGAGCATCAGCGTCTTTTCGCCCAGCCTGGCCAACGCCAGCGCCGAGACCACCGCAGGCATCAAGCGCCTGGACCCTCGGGTGGTCATCACGCACAGCAGCGACACGGCGGTTGAAGACGCCGACGTGATCCTGCTGTGCACCTCGTCGGCCGGGCCGGTGCTCGACCCGGCGTGCCTGAGCAAACCGGCGCTGATCACCTCGATCAGCACTAATGCCCCGCGTGCCCATGAGGTCCCGCCACAAAGTCTCAGCGCGATGCAGGTATTCTGCGACTATCGACAAACCACCCCAGGCTCGGCCGGTGAGATGCTGATCGCCGCCGAACAACACGGCTGGGACCCACGCACAGTGGTAGGTGACCTGCCTGAATTGCTCAGCGAACAGGTGCCGCGCCCGACCTACGACCGCCACGTATTCTTCCGCTCCATCGGCCTGGGCCTGGAAGACATCGCACTGGCCCATGCCCTCTGGAGACAACTATGAGCCACGCAGACTTCATCATCATCGGCGGCGGCATTGCCGGCGCGTCCACCGGTTTCTGGTTGTCGCAGCACGGCAAGGTGCTGGTGCTGGAGCGTGAAAGCCACCCGGCCTATCACTCCACCGGGCGTTCCGCCGCCCTGTATTCCGCCGCCTATGGCACCCCGCAGGTGCGCGCGCTGACCCTGGCCAGCCGGGCGTTTTTCGACAACCCGCCAGCGGGTTTCTGCGAACACCCGCTGCTGACGCCACGGGGCGAAATGACCGTGGATTTCCTCGGCGATGCGGCCGAGTTGAACGCTCAATACCTGAACGCCAAGGCCACCGTCTCCCAGGTCGAATTGCTCAGTGCCGATGAAGCCTGTGCGAAGTTGCCGATCCTGCGCCGCGAAAAAGTCCACGGCGCGCTGTATGACCCCACCGCCAGCGACATCGACACCGATGCCCTGCACCAGGGCTACCTGCGCGGTATCCGCCGCAACGGTGGCGAGGTGCGCACCGACAGCCACGTGCTCGGCTTGAGCCGCGACGCCGCCGGCATGTGGCAGGTGCACACCCAGGATGCCACCTGCACCGCGCCGGTGATCATCAATGCCGCCGGCGCCTGGGCCGACCATATCGGTGGGCTCGCCGGCGCTGCCTCCATCGGCTTGCAACCCAAGCGGCGCTCGGCCTTCATCTTCGCCGGCCCAGAAGGCGTCGACAGCCATCACTGGCCGATGCTGGTGGCGCTGGACGAATCCTTCTATATGAAACCCGACGCCGGCATGTTCCTCGGCTCGCCAGCCAACGCCGACCCGGTCGAGCCCCAGGATATCCAGCCCGAAGAACTGGACATCGCCATGGGCATCTACCAGATCGAAGAAGCCACCACCCTGACCATCCGCCGCCCGACCCGTACCTGGGCCGGCCTGCGCAGCTTTGTGCACGACGGTGACCTGCTTTCGGGGTTCGACCCGATGATACCGGGCCTGTTTTGGGTGGCGGCACAGGGCGGCTACGGCATCCAGACCTCGCCGGCCATGGGCCAGGCGAGCGCGGCCTTGGTGCGTGGCGCGCCGCTGCCGGAGGCACTGACGCAGTTCGGCCTCGACGCTGGTATGCTCTCCCCTGCCCGCCTGGAGCCGCATTGATGAACACCGCTGAACAAGACAAGGTCATGCAGAACTTCCGCGCGATGGCCGACGCCATCGCCACCCTGTTCTTCCCTCACGCCGAAGCGGTGTTGCATGACCTGCGTTCACAAAAAGTCGATTACATCGCCAACAACCTGTCCAAGCGCAGCATTGGTGATGACTCGGCACTGGAAGACATGCTCGACGCTGACGTCAGCGAAGTGAATATTGGCCCGTACGAAAAGCTTAACTGGGACGGTCAGAAAATTCGCAGCCTGAGCACCGTGCTGCACGACCACAAAGGCCGCCGGCTGGCGGTGCTGTGCATCAACCTGAATATTTCGCTGTTTGAAAACGCCAAGGCGGCGCTGGACCTGTTCCTGTCGCCGAGCAAACTGATCCCGCAACCGGACGCGCTGTTTCGCGATGACTGGCAGGAGCGTATCAATACGTTTCTGCATGCGTGGATGCGCGAGCGTCAGTTGAGCCTCAACCTGCTGACCCGTGACCACAAGCGTGAGCTGGTGCTGGCACTGCACGCCGAGGGGGCATTCAAGGGCAAGAGCGCCTCGAACTATGTGGCCAATGTGCTGGGCATGGGGCGGGCGACGGTCTACAAGCATTTGAAAGAACTGAAGGGCTGATCGGTACGGCTGGAAATACCGCCAGACAAGTGTGGGAGCGGGCTTGCTCGCGAATGCGGAGTGTCAGCCACCCGATAGGCCAACTGAGCCACCGCATTCGCGAGCAAGCCCGCTCCCACATTTAGTCCGCGTAGACCTCTCAGTCGCCGTAGATGTCGGACTTGAAGTACTGCTGCGAAATCTTCTGGTACTCACCACTGGCGCGGATGCCGTCGATCGCCGCGTTCAACTCGCTGACCAACTCGGTATTGCCCTTGCGCACGGCAATCCCGGCACCCTCGCCCACGTATTTCGGGTCCTTGAGTTCCGGGCCGACAAACGCATAGCCCTTGCCCCGTGGCATTTGCAAAAAGTCGTTCAGGGGAATGGTGTCGGCAAAGATCGCATCCAGCCGCCCGGCAGCCAGGTCCATGTAGATCTCTTCGTTATTGCTGTAGCGCTTGACGTTGATGCCCTTGGGCTCGAACACCTCGGTGGCGTAACGATCCGTGGTGGTGGCGCGTTGCACGCCGACTGTCTTGCCCTTGAGGCTGGCGTACTGGTCATCGACCACCGCGCCGTCCTTCATCACCAGGCGCGATGAGGTGAAATAGTACTTGTGGGTGAAGTCCACTGACTTCTTACGGTCTTCGTTGATGGTCATGGACGACAACGCCATGTCGATTTTCTTTACCTTGAGAGAGGGAATCAGGCCATCGAACTCCCCTTCTACCCACACACACTTGACCTTCATTTGCGCGCACAGCGCATTGCCGATGTCGTAGTCGAACCCGACGATCTTGCCTTCCTGGGTCTTGGACGCAAAGGGCGGGTAAGCCGCCTCGATGCCAATGCGCAGGGTTTTCTCGGCGGCCACCAAGTGGCTGGACGCAAGCAGGCCAAAGGCCAGGGCGGTAATGAGGGCGCGTTTCTTCATGAGGATGTTCTCGCAAGTTGTTGTTGGTTTTGGCAAGCCTGAAGAAAGAGAGGGCAGCGGTGCTTTTGTACTTATAATTCCATATTGGACTTTTACGTCTTGATCGTCAATCACGCTACCGCGCCGGTGCACACCCATGACTTTTTTGCACAACGCACCGGTGTTTTTGAGCGTTCTGCTCTGATTTATGCGTGCCTATACTCGGTCCAGCCTCTCGGTTCAGCCGGGGGCAAGTCCCACAACAATAATTAAGGACAGCCACCATGACCCAGCCCTTCCTGGCCGCTCGGGATTTTCTGCTCGCTCACCGCACCGACTACGCCACCGCCGTACGGGATTTCCGTTGGCCGCAGCTGGGCGAATTCAACTGGGCCCTGGATTATTTCGACGCCATGGCCGAGGGCAATGCGGCGAATGCGCTGTGGATCGTCGAAGAGGACGGCAGCGAGCAGCGCTACAGCTTCCAGCAATTGGCCAGGCGCTCCAACCAGGTGGCCAACCACTTGCGTGCCCTTGGCGTATGCCGGGGTGATCGTGTGCTGTTGATGCTCGGCAACGATGTGGCGTTGTGGGACACCATGCTCGCGGCCTTCAAGATCGGCGCAGTGGTCATCCCCGCCACCGCCCTGCTGAACCCGGATGACCTGCGTGACCGCATCGAACGCGGGCAGGTTCGCCATGTGGTGGTCGGCGATGCGCATGTGCACAAATTCGCCGGCCTGGCGGAGGGTTGCAGCCGTATCTGCGTGGGCTCGGCGCCTGCCGGATGGGTTTCGCACAGCGCTGCCTTTGAATACCCCGAACACTTCGAGGCCGAAGGCCGAACCTTGGCCACCGACCCGATGCTGCTGTACTTCACCTCGGGCACCACGTCCAAGCCGAAGATGGTGCTGCACAGCCACCAGAGCTACCCGGTGGGCCACCTGTCGACCATGTACTGGATCGGCCTGCAACCAGGCGACCTGCACCTGAACATCTCATCGCCCGGCTGGGCCAAGCATGCCTGGAGTTGCCTGTTCGCGCCGTGGAATGCCGGGGCGTGCATCTTTATCCATAACGTCGCGCGGTTCAGCGCACCGGCCTTGCTCAGTGCGCTGGAACGCTACGGCGTGACCAGCCTGTGCGCGCCGCCTACGGTGTGGCGCATGCTGATCCAGGAAGACCTCGCCAGCTACAAACCGCGCTTGAGCCTGCGCGAACTGGTCGGCGCCGGGGAGCCGTTGAACCCGGAAATCATCGAGCAGATCCAACACGCCTGGGGCCTGCCGCTGCGCGACGGTTTTGGCCAATCGGAAACCACTGCCCTGGTGGGCAACACCCCCGGCCAGGTGCTCAAGCCGGGTTCCATGGGCCGCCCGCTGCCGGGCTATCAAGTGGCCCTGCTTGATCCCGATGGCTGTCCCGGCACTGAGGGCGAAGTCGCCCTGCCCCTGGACGTACGCCCGCTCGGCCTGATGCTGTGCTATGAAGACAGCCCGGAAAAAACCGCCGAGGTCATGCGTGACGGTTACTACCGCACCGGCGACACCGCGCAGATCGACGCCGACGGCTACATCACCTTCGTCGGTCGCGCCGACGATGTGTTCAAGGCTTCCGACTACCGCATCAGTCCGTTCGAGCTGGAAAGCGCCTTGATCGAACACCCGGCCGTCATGGAAGTGGCCGTGGTGCCAAGCCCCGACCCGTTACGCCTGGCCGTGCCCAAGGCGTTCCTGATCCTGGCCCACGACGAACCGGGCAGCGCGGAGTTGGCCCAACACATTCTCGCCTTCGCCCGTGAGCATCTGGCGCCCTACAAGCGGGTGCGACGTATCGAGTTCGTCACCGAACTGCCCAAGACCATCTCCGGGAAGATTCGGCGAGTAGAGCTGCGGCAAATGGAAGTGCTGCGACGCCAGGGGGATGCGCGGGGTGAGCATGAGCACTTCGAGGAGGACTTCGTGCGGCCAACGGCTGAGTCGTAGTCGCACAATCCTGTTGAATACTTGCCCAATCCTCCGACTTGGCGACTAATGGATAGATAGCCCTGGCGCACTGGTCTAGAGTTCGACGATAAGCGGCCACTGCGTTCATCACTAAAACAGGCCGCACCTACCGTCGATCAGCAGGTGAGCCATGGAATTACGAATCAACCAAAAGGCCTATCAGGTGGATGCCGACGCGGACACGCCATTGCTGTGGGTGATCCGCGATGACTTGGGCCTGACGGGCACCAAATATGGCTGCGGCCTGGCCCAGTGCGGCGCGTGCTCAGTACTGGTGGACGGCAATGTGGTGCGCTCCTGCGTCACGCCGGTGGCTGGGGTGGTCGGGCGCGAAATCACCACCATCGAAGCGATTGAAACCGATGAAGTGGGCAAGCGTGTGGTCGCGACCTGGGTCGAGCATCAGGTGGCGCAATGCGGTTACTGCCAGTCCGGGCAGGTGATGGCGGCCACGGCGTTGCTCAAGCACACTCCGGCGCCCAGCAAGGCGCAGATCGACGCGGCAATGATCAACCTGTGCCGCTGCGGCACCTATAACGCCATCCACGCGGCCGTCGACGACCTGGCCAAGCAGGGGGGTGTCTGATGAACCTCATCAACGAACTGCTCGATGCACCGGTGAACCTGTCGCGCCGCCGCTTTCTGGCGAGTACGGCCGTGGGTGCGCTGGTCATTGGTTTTGGCCTGCCACTGGGCTCGGGCCGGGTACAAGCCGCCACCACCGCCGAACGCGGCACCCAGGTGCCGGCCTTCCTGGAGATTCGTCCGGACGGCACGGTGCGCCTGCTCAGCCCCTTCATGGAAGGCGGGCAAGGCACGCACACCGCCATGGCGCAGATTGTCGGTGAAGAGCTGGACGCCGACCCCGCCACATTCATCGTCGAGGCCGCACCGCCCGGCGAAGCCTACGTGGTGATGGAAAACGGTATGCGCATCACCGGCGGCAGCATGTCGGTGCGCATGAGCTACCCGACCATGCGCCGCCTGGGCGCCCTCGCCCGCGCGATGCTGCTGCAGGCCGGCGCCCAGCAGTTGGGCGTGCCGGTGAGCGAACTGACCACCCAGCCGGGTCGCGTGGTGCACGCGGCGTCCGGCCGGTCGCTGGGCTACGGTGAGCTGGCCGGTCGCGCCCTGGACATGCCAGTGCCCGACCCGGCCAGCATCATCCTGCGCGACCCGAGCCAGTTCCGCTGGATCGGCAAGCCAGTCAAACGCCTGGACGCCTACGATAAATCCACCGGCAAGGCGCTCTACAGCATCGACCTGAAAGTCGACAACATGCTCCACGCCGCGGTACAGCATGCACCACGCCTGGGCATGACCGTGGGCAGCCTGCGCAATCAGTCGCAGGTCGAAGGGATGAAAGGCGTGCATTCGGTGCACGTGCTGCCCGGCGCGGTGGCCGTGGTGGCTGAGCGCTGGTGGCACGCCAAGCGTGCGGTAGAAGCAATCCAGGTCGACTGGCAGGAAGCGGCTGCCGACTCGGCACTGCGGGTCATGCCGGCGGATTTTTCCAGCGACAAGCACTTCGAGTTCCTCGCTGCCCAGCAAGGGCCGGCCCGTGATGACGAGAACGAAGGCGACGTGGCCGCCGCGCTCAAAGGCGCCAAGACCCAGGTCGAAGCGACGTACCACAACCAGTACCTCAACCACGGCCAGTTGGAGCCACCCTCCGCCCTGGCACGCTTCAACCCCGACGGCACCCTGGATATCTGGCTGCCCAACCAGGCGCCGGACATGTTCCGCGGCGATATCGCCAAGCGCACCGGCCTGGACCCTGCGCAGATCAACCTGCACTCGCCGTTGCTCGGCGGTTTTTTCGGCCGGCATTTCCTGTATGACTCGGCCAACCCCTACCCGCAGGCCATCGCGCTGGCCAAGGCGGTGGGCCGTCCGGTCAAGCTGATCTGGAGTCGTGAGGAAGAGTTCCTGCGCGATGTATTGCGCCCGGTGGCGGTGGTCAAGTTCCGCGCCGGTCTGGATGATAAAGGCCTGCCGGTGGCCATCGAAGCGGTCAGCGCCACCGAAGGCCCGACCGAAGCCCTCGCCGGCAAACAGGGCGACAAGATCGACCCCACGGCGGTCGAAGGGTTGTCGGGCAAGTCCTATGCAATCCCCAACAAACGCATCGCGCAGATCTACGTCAAAGGCGCGCCCATGCTCGGCTACTGGCGATCGGTGGGCAATTCGCTGAATGACTTTTTCTACGAGTCGTTCCTCGACGAGCTCGCGGACAAGGGCAAACATGACCCCTATGAGTTGCGCCTGCACCTGCTGCGCGACAACCCACGGCTGACCACCTTGCTGCAAGCGGCGGTTGAGTTGTCCGGCGGCTGGAAGCGCGGCCCTTTCACCGCCGAAGACGGCAGCCGGCGCGCACGCGGTGTGGCCATGGCCTCGCCGTTCGGCTCCCATACGGCGGCGATCGCCGAAGTGTCCATCGAGAATGGCAAGGTCAGGGTGCACGATATCTGGCAGGCCATCGACCCAGGCAGCATCGTCAACCCGGCGATTGTCGAGGCGCAGGTCAATGGCGCCGTGGCGTTGGGCTTGTCCCAGACCTTGCTGGAAGAAGCGGTGTACGTGGATGGCAAGCCCCGGGCGCGCAACTACGACCTTTACCCGATCCTGGCGCCTGCGCAAATGGCGCGGGTGCATGTACGGGTGGTTGAAAGTGGTGAAAAGATGGGCGGTATCGGCGAGCCGCCGTTGCCGGCCGTGGCACCGGCCGTGGCCAATGCGGTGGCGCAGTTGACGGGCCAGCGTGTTCGCAGCCTGCCAATGAGCCGACACACCTTCAGCTGACCTTCAGGAAACGCCTATGAACAACCGTCGATTCGCAAGAACCGCAGGCTGGCTGGCGCTGCCCTGCCTGGTCGCGGCAGGCCTGCTGGCCTGGTACGTCACCCGTGAGCCTGCTACACCGTTCGAACAGGCGCAGGCCGCCGCCCCCTTCGAGCCCGCCCTGGTCAGCCGTGGCGAATATGTCGCCCGCCTCAGCGACTGCGTGGCCTGCCACAGCCTGGCGGGCAAGGCGCCGTTCGCCGGCGGCCTGGAAATGGCTACACCGCTGGGGGCTATCCACGCCACCAACATCACGCCGGACAAGCAGACAGGGATCGGCACTTACAGCCTGGCCGATTTTGACCGTGCGGTGCGCCATGGCGTAGCACCCGGTGGCCGACGGCTCTACCCCGCCATGCCCTACCCGTCCTACGTCAAACTCAACGACGACGACATAAAAGCGCTGTATGCGTTCTTCATGCAGGGCGTGCAACCGGCCAACCAGCCGAATATCCCCAGTGATATTCCGTGGCCGCTCAACCTGCGCTGGCCTATCGCGTTGTGGAACGGCGTGTTCGCCCCCACCGCCCCCTACGCGGCGAAACCGGATCAGGACGCGCTGTGGAACCGCGGCGCGTATATCGTCCAAGGCCCCGGCCACTGCGGCAGTTGTCACACGCCGCGCGGGCTGGCGTTCAATGAGAAAGCCCTGGACGAATCCGGCGCGCCGTTCCTTGCCGGCGGCCTACTCGATGGCTGGTATGCACCGAGCCTGCGCCAAGACCCCAACACCGGGCTGGGGCGCTGGAGCGAGGCGCAGATCGCGCAGTTCCTCAAGACCGGGCGTAATGCCCATGCGGTGGTCTACGGTTCGATGACCGAAGCGTTCAACAACTCCACGCAGTTCATGCAGGACGACGACCTGGCCGCTATCGCCCGTTACCTCAAGTCACTGCCTGGCGACCCACAGCGTGACGGCACACCCTGGCAATATCAGGCAGTGGCGGCGGTTCAAGACGCCCCCGGCGCCCATACCTATGCCACCCGTTGCGCCTCTTGCCATGGTCTCGACGGCAAGGGCCAGCCCGAGTGGATGCCGCCCCTGGCCGGCGCCACGTCAGCACTGGCGAAAGAAAGCGCCTCGGCGATCAACATCACCCTCAACGGCTCGCAACGCGTGGTAGCGGCCGGCGTGCCGGATGCCTACCGTATGCCGGCCTTCCGTGAGCAATTGTCCGACGCGGAAATCGCCGATGTACTGAGTTACGTGCGCAGCACCTGGGGCAATAACGGTGGCGCGGTCGATGCGAAGGCAGTGGGCAAGCTGCGCGGGCACACTGACCCGGCGAGCAGCAGCCCGATCATCCTGCACATGCGCTGAGTTCAGGGCTTCAGGTTTTTCACGCTGGCAAACGTTGCCTCTCCCCGCGCCTGCTCCAATACGCTCATGGGCGCGGGCGTAGGCAACGCATGCATCACCGGCTTGAGCACGATGGATCGCTCGCTGTCGGTGACGGAGCGCTCGTCGCTGGGCGGTACACCGAAGTATTCGCGGTAGCACTTGGAGAAGTGCGGCGTGGACACAAAGCCGCAGAGCACGGCCAGCTCCACGATGGAAATGGGTGTCTGCTTGAGCAACTGCCGCGCCCGGATCAGCCGCAGCCTGAGGTAGTAGCGCGACGGCGAACAGTGCAGGTATTTCTGGAACATGCGCTCAAGCTGACGACGCGACAACGTGACATACGCAGCCAGCTCATCCAGGTTGATCGGTTCCTCCAGGTTGGCCTCCATCAACGCGACGATTTCCTGCAGCTTGGGCTGCTGGGTGCCGAGCATGTGCTTGAGCGGCACACGCTGATGGTCCTGCTCGTTGCGGATGCGCTCGTACACAAACATGTCGGAGATGGCCGCCGACAACTCATGCCCGTGATCCCGGCCGATCAGGTGCAACATCATGTCCAACGGCGCCGTGCCGCCCGAGCTGGTGAGACGGTCCCGGTCGAGGCTGAACAGGCTGGAACTGACCGTCACACGAGGAAAGGCCTCCTGCATGGTCGCCAACCATTCCCAGTGCACGCTGCATTCATAGCCATCCAGCAAACCGGCGCGTGCCAACACAAAGCTACCGGTACAGATACCGCCCAGTCGCTTGGCGTAACGCGCCTGGCTGCGCAACCACTTGACCAGCTCACCCGTCACGGTGCCCTGGATGCCGATGCCACCGCAGACAATCACAATGTCGGCGGACGGCACGCTGAGAATCGAACCGTCCGGCGTGATGGGCACGCCGTCACTGGCCCACACGGGATTGCCGTCCGGGCTCGCGGTGTGCCATTTGTAGAGTTCCTGACCCGAGAGCTGGTTGGCCATGCGCAAGGGCTCGACCGCCGAGGCCAGTGACATCAGGGTGAACTGGTCCAGCAGCAAGAACACGATGCTGCTTACGGGGCGGCCACTCATGGCGGTGAGGCTGCGGCCACTGGTTTTTGCGTGCGTTCGGGTTGCCGCGCGGTGAGCAAGCCGACCAGGGAAATCATCAGGGCCAGGCCGATGGTCGATGACACTTCAAAACGGTGTTCAGGCGTGACCAGCATCACCGTCAATGCGGCACAGATGAACGCAATGACCAGCCAGGTCAGCCAGGGAAACAGCCACATCCGGAAGGTGAGCGTGACGTTGCGCTGTCGCAGGATCTTGCGCATGCGCAACTGCGACACGGCGATCACCAGGTACACCAGCAAGGCAATGGCGCCCGAACTGGCCAGCAGAAACTGGAACAACCCGGCCGGCGCGAAGTAACTGAACAAGGTCACGCCCGCGCCCAGGATGGTGCTGGCAATCACCGCGGCCCTCGGCACGCTGGCCGCCGAGGTCTTCTTCATCAACGTGGGGGCATCCCCGCGCTTGCTCAGGGAAAACAGCATGCGCGAGGCAATGTAGATGGAGGAATTCATGCAACTGGCCACAGCGATCAACACCACCCCATCAACCAGCAGCTTGGCGTGGGGAATATTCATCAGCTCCAGGGCGCGCTGATAAGAACCTACCGAGGCAAGCAACGGGTCATTCCACGGCACTACGGAAATCACCACGAAGATCGACAACAGGTAGAACACACCAATGCGCCACATCACCGAGCGCGTGGCCCGGGCGATGTTCTGCGCCGGGTTACTGGACTCGGCCGCCGCGATGGTGACCGCCTCAGTGCCGATAAAACTGAACATGATGGTGATAAAGGCCCCAACCACCGCCGACAGTCCGTTGGGCGCGAAACCGCCGTGTTCCTCCATCAACCGGCTCAACCCACTGACCTCACGCTCGGGAATCCAACCCATCAGCACCGCAAAGCCCAAGCCGATGAAGCCGATGATCGCGATCACCTTGGCCATGGCGAACCAGAACTCGAACTCGCCGTACTTGGACACGCTGAACAGATTGGTGACCACCAACAAAAAGATCGACAACAAGGCAAACAGCCAAGCGTCGATCTGCGGGAACCACTGGTTGAGGATATGCCCGGCGGCCAGGGCCTCGATGGGGATCACCAGCACCCAGAACCACCAGTACAACCACCCGATGGTGAAGCCGGCCCAGCGCCCGATGGCCTGGTCGGCATAGGTCGAGAAAGATCCGGTATCGGGGTTGGCCACCGCCATCTCCCCGAGCATGCGCATGACCAGCACCACCAGCGTGCCAGAGAACAGATAAGCCAGCAGCACCGACGGCCCCGCCGCCGCAATCGCATGCCCGGAACCGACAAACAACCCCGCGCCGATAATGCCTGCAATGGAAAGCATGGTCACATGACGCGGCTTGAAGCCTTGCGCCAACTGGCCGTTGGAATCGTTGGAATTCAGGCTATTCATTGTTTTTGTTGTTCTCGGTGATCGACGTCAAGGTGTACTGACTGAAGAGTCAGGCGATCATCATTTCTTAATGATGGGTCACCTTACGCGGCCTGAGTTCATCAAAAATAGCCTGGGAGCGGCGGGAGTTGGTCTGATATCGACATTAGGCTGGGCAAAAACCAGAAGGCAACTTTGGAAAGGCATGGTGTTTCCAGGTCAGCAACCCATGGAGTAGGCTCTGTCAAAGCAGTACTCCAACATTGGCAGGACGCTTGCAATGCCTAACGACAGCAACTACGCGAAAGATCCCATTCGCCAAGCCACACCCGACGACGTGCGTGCCCTGATCGAACTGGACGCCTACGCAACCGCCCACACCCATCGCCGCGTGTTCATCCATGACGCCGTGGTTCGCCAACAATGCCTGGTTGCCGTCGACACCGCTGGCCGATGCGCCGGTTACCTGGTGCTGACCCATGACTTTTTCGATCATGGCTTTGTGGCGCTGGTCGTCGTGTCGCCGGCGCATCAGCGTCAAGGTGTGGCGCTGCGGTTGCTGACGGCGGCGCAGGCGGCATGCAAGACGCCCAAGCTGTTTGCTTCGACCAATGCGTCAAACACCGCAGCCCAGGCGTTGTTTGCAAAGGCTGGATTCGTGCCGAGCGGGCAGATCGACAACCTGGACGACCACGACCCTGAGCAGGTGTATGTGAAATTCATCAACCCCCTGTGATTGCGTTCCCATCGGTTCCACGCCCCCTCCATCGACCCCCCGTAAAACTCCCCCCTTGTGCACACTGGCGCCTCCCAAAACAGCGACAACGTTTTAGAGGTTTCCATGCTCCGAACTCTTGCGACTAGCCTTCTGCTGATGTCGGCGCCCCCGGCGATTGCAACGCCGCTCACGGCCGAACAGCTTTCGGCCATCGACCGTTATGTAACCTCGCACTCCTCGAAGAGTCGCTGCGACTGCACACGGCCCGCCTGAAACGGCTGCCAAGGTTCTGGGTGCCGCTGCAACAGCGCGCGCCAAAGTGGGTGCTGGCGCTGTGGATCATCGGCGTTTTCGTGTCACTGGCGACGCAATGCTGGTGCCATTGGTTCGTGACCGCGCCGCTGATCTGCGTGTTGATCGTCGCAGAAATCGTGATCGACGAGGCGCAGATGACACTTCAGTTGCGCACCGATGCCGTTCGCGATTCGCTGCGAGCAGCGCGTGGCGGCTATTCATATGCCTGATATCGTAGGGCGAGGGACAAGCCCGCTCACCACAATCGCTCGGAAACCTTGAGCAGAAGGCTATGCCTACCGGGAAACCAATCCCGGATTGAACATCCCCTCAAAACGCACCTTGTTCGCCGCGTAATACGCCGCCACCGCCTTGTCTGCCGTACTCTCCCGCGCCTGCATCATCAGCGCTTCGAGGTCGGCCTGAGGGATCGAGAAATGCGCAAAGAAGTACGCCACCTCGGGGTGTTCCTGGCTGAAGCCTTTACGGGCCATGGCGTGGATCTGCTCCGCGCCGCCGAAAATCTGCTTGGGATCGTCCAGGTAGCGCAGCGACCATTTGGAGAACATCCAGTGCGGGCTCCAAGCGTTGACCAATGACCACTTGTCGCGCTTGAGGTTGCGGTCCAGCTCGTTGAGCATGCCGCTTTCCGAAGACCCCACCAGTTTGTAGCCCCTCAGCTTGTAATCCTCAATCGCCTTGACGGTGAGCTTGTACTGGCCGTTGCCGACTTCGGAGGTAAAGATCTTGCCGTCGAACTTCTCGCGGATCCCGGGCTTATTCAGGTCTTCCACGCTGGCCACTTCCGCCACCGGCACCGAAGTGGGTACAGCCATGCCGATTCGCCCTTCATACAGCACGCCAAGGTCTTCAAGCCGGTCCTTGTACTTGTCGTAGAACGCCTTGTGGGTGCTGGGCAGCCAGACCATCGGGATCAGGTCAATGTTGCCGTTGGCCAGTGCCTGGAACTGGATGCCAATGTCGGCCATCACCAGCTTGACCGGTTGCTTGAGGTGCTCCTGCAACGCGGTACTGGCGAGTTTGACGGTGATTTCCGTATCGGACCAGTTCACCCAACCGATGCGTACCGGTGGTTTTTGCTCCGCATGGGTCAGTGCAGCACTGGCACCCAGCGCAAGGCCGAGCAGGTAGGCACAGGCTTTTTTCCGATAGCGCACTTGAGTAGTCATCAGGCGTCCTCCTAGGGGGTGAAGGCGATCTTAGCGACGACTTCCGGGCCTCGCAATAAAAATGTACATACGTGTCGTCTATTATTGACACCTATGTACATTTACCCTAATTTCAAATCGCCCAGCCTGATGATGCCCACGACGGAGCACACCCCGATGTCCAGCGATCCCCTGCTGCAGCCCTACACGATCAAGCACCTGACCCTGCGCAATCGGATCATGACCACCGCCCACGAACCGGCCTACCCGGTGGACGGCATGCCGCAGGCGTTGTACCGCGCGTACCACGTCGAACG
Source organism: Pseudomonas pergaminensis (assembly GCF_024112395.2). Taxonomy (NCBI): domain Bacteria; kingdom Pseudomonadati; phylum Pseudomonadota; class Gammaproteobacteria; order Pseudomonadales; family Pseudomonadaceae; genus Pseudomonas; species Pseudomonas pergaminensis. The sequence goes on from NZ_CP078013.2 coordinate 4,143,717, forward strand.
TGCCAAGGCCGGCGTGGCCTTGACCATGACTGCAGGCTCTGCCGCGGTATCGCGTGACAGCCCGCCGGTGTTCAATAACGTGCTGGCTTACAAGGACGAGGTAGTCGGCTGGCTGAAGGACCTGACGGATGAGTGCCACGAACACGGCGCGGCCGTGATGATCCAGCTGACGCACCTGGGTCGTCGCACACGCTGGGACAAGGCGGATTGGCTGCCGGTGGTTTCGCCGTCGCACCGTCGCGAAGCCTCACACCGCTCCTTCCCGAAGAAGATGGAAGACTGGGACATCGAGCGGATCATCAAGGACTACGTCGACGCCGCCGAGCGCATGCAGGCGGCCGGGTTGGATGGCCTGGAACTGCAAGCCTACGGGCATTTGATGGACCAGTTCTGGTCGCCGCTCACCAATGACCTCGACGGCCCGTACGGCGGCTCGCTGGAGAACCGCATGCGGTTTACCTTCGATATCCTGCGCGGCATTCGCCAGCGGGTCGGGGAACACTTTCTATTGGGCGTGCGCTACACCGGCGACGAAGCCTTGCCGGGCGGGTTTACTGCCAACGAAGGCTTGCAGGTGTCGCACATGCTTAAGGACAGCGGGCTGGTGGATTTCCTCAATGTGGTACGTGGGCATATCGACACGGATGCGGGGCTCACCGATGTGATTCCTATCCAGGGCATGCGCAACTCGCCGCACCTGGATTTTGCCGGCGAGATTCGCGCGTCCACCGGGTTTCCCACTTTCCATGCGGCAAAAATCCCGGATGTCGCCACCGCGCGTTATGCCATTGCCTCGGGCAAGGTGGACATGGTCGGCATGACCCGCGCCCACATGACCGACCCGCATATCGTGCGCAAGATCATCGAGCGCCGCGAAGAAGACATTCGGCCCTGCGTCGGCGCCAATTACTGCCTGGACCGTATCTACCAGGGTGGCGCGGCCTACTGCATCCACAACCCGGCGACCGGCCGCGAAACCAGCATGCCCCATGACATTCCCAAGGCGGCGGTGAAGCGCAAGGTGCTGATAATCGGCACGGGCCCGGCCGGGCTGGAAGCGGCGCGGGTGGCCGGAGAGCGTGGTCACGACGTCACCGTGCTGGAGGCCGCCGACCGGCCCGGTGGGCAGATCCGCCTGACGGCATTGAGTGAGCGGCGTCGCGAGATGATCGGCATCATCGATTGGCGCATGGCCCAGTGCGAACGCCTCGGCGTTCGGTTCCACTTCAACACCTGGGCCGAAGCCGAGACAGTGCTGGCCCACGAGCCGGACCTGGTGATTGTCGCCACCGGCGGCATGCCGCACACCGAGGTGCTGGCCCAGGGGAATGAGCTGGTGGTCTCGACCTGGGACATCATTTCCGGCGACGTCAAGCCGGGGCGTCACGTGCTGATATTCGATGACGCCGGCGACCATGCCGCCCTGCAAGCCGCCGAGGTGATCGCGCAGAGTGGCGCCAGCGTCGAAATCGTCACCCCGGACCGCGCGTTCGCCCCGGAAGTCATGGCCATGAACCTGGTGCCCTACATGCGCAGCCTGCAAGACCTGGACGTGACCTTTACCGTGACCTACCGGGTCGAAACGGTGGAGAAACACGACGGTCGGCTGCTCGTCAGCTTTGGCAGCGACTACGGCAAGGTGCACAAGCAGCGGGTGGTCGATCAAGTGGTGGTCAACCACGGTACCCTCCCCCTGGACGACCTGTACTTCGACCTGCGCGCGCATTCCAGCAATGGTGGGGCCGTGGAGCAACACGACTTGATTGCCGGGAACCCGCAGAACATCGTGACCAACCCTAACGGCCGCTTCCAACTGTTCCGGATCGGCGATGCCGTAGCCGCGCGCAATACCCATGCGGCGATCTATGATGCATTGCGGTTGGTTAAAGACCTGTAAAGAACACCGAGCCCTCTGTTGGCGCTTTTGGCGGTCATGTCTGCCAACACAGCCGATCCCCTTGTGGGAGCTGTCGAGCTTTAGCGAGGCTGTGAAGGCGGTGGGTCAGGCGATAAAAATGCCAGCAGTGCCGCCGCCTTCGCAGCCTCGCTGGGGCTCGACAGCTCCCACACGAGTGCTTCGTCGTGGCACAAATCCCACCCACACAACCGATCCCCTGTGGGAGCTGTCGAGCTTTAGCGAGGCTGCGAAAGCGGTGGATCAGTCGATAAAAATGCCCGCAGTGCCGCCGCCTTCGCAGCCTCGCTGGGGCTCGACAGCTCCCACACTAGTGTTTCGTCGTTGCACAAATCCCACCCACACCACCGATCCCGTGTGGGAGCTGTCGAGCTTTAGCGAGGCTGCGAAGGCGGTGGGTCAGGCGATAAAAATGCCAGCAGTACCGCCGCCTTCGCAGCCTCGCTGGGGCTCGACAGCTCCCACATTAGATCTCCGTCGCCGCCAAGATTGCGCCAACACAACCGATCCCTTGTGGGAGCTGTCGAGCTTTAGCGAGGCTGCGAAAGCGGTGGGTCAGGCGATAAAAATGCCCGCAGTGCCGCCGCCTTCGCAGCCTCGCTGGGGCTCGACAGCTCCCACACTAGATCTCCGTCGCCGCCAAGACTGCGCCAACACAACCGATCCCCTGTGGGAGCTGTCGAGCTTTAGCGAGGCTGCGAAGGCGGTGGGTCAGGCGATAAAAATGCCCGCAGTGCCGACACCCCCCACACTTAGATCCATGTCGCGGCTGACACTGCGTCCGTGCTCTTTTACTCGGCGCCAGCTGTCGGTTCGTCAAAGGTGTCAGTCAATGGCACAAACACCCCCGGCGAGGTTTCGGCGTAGCCAAACGCCCCATAGAAGCGGTCCAGTTCGCGCCGCTTCAAGGCTTTGCCGGTGAATACGCTGACGTACTGGGGAATTCGCCGGAACCGCACCACCACGTCTTCGGTGGTTTTCATCGAGATGTAGCCGATCTGTGTGAGGTAGATGGTTCGCGCGCGCACATCGGCGGCTTCGTCATCGTAGCCAAAGCGCCGGAACATGCCGGCCAAGGCGTTGATGCGAGTGTCGTCGGCCAGGGCGATTTCGGCGCTGACCTCCCCCGACTGCATTGCCCAACTGCGCACGGCAAATTCGAACTGCGAGTCGAACAGTTCCGGGTTCAGCCAGCATTCGAAGACGTTGAGGATCGCCTCGCAAATACTTTCGGCATAACGCTCGCACTGGCGCACCAGGTTGCCGGTGTTCTTGTCGCGCCAACGGGTCAGCAACGCGGCGAGCAGTTGCTCGCGGTCTTCATAGAACCAATAGAAACTGGTACGCGACAAGCCCAGTTGCTTGGCCAGCGGCATGACGCGCACGGCGTCGATGCCGGACTCTTTCAGCGCTATGTACGCGGCGTCCAGCCACACGTCGACCGAGCCTCGCCAGCCCGTGTCCTGGGTCTTGCCTCGGGGTTTTGCGATCATCCGGGTCACCTTGCCTGGGAATTGCAGGCCACTCTACACGCCCAGCTGCATGGTGCACAGGGAGTGTACAGCGACGTACATTTCGACTCGCCCTGGCGCACCGCCTTTTGCGCAACCTGGAGGTTTAACGCACTAAATTGAACGAATCTGACCCTGTTCCGCTCAATACTTCAGGACACACAAACACCCACACGGACGAGGTTGAGGTAGCGGACATGGCAGCGAAAAAGTGTGAAGCATCGACCACACCTGGCTGGGACGAACAACTGGCCGGCAACACCGAACTGTTCTTCGAAGCCGATCGGCTGGAGAAGGCAGCCTACGACATCATTGGCACTAGTCTGGCCGACGCAGCCGCGTGGTTGCGCTTTAGCGAGGCCAAGCAGATTGCCGACGCAAAGCGTACCGAGGCGTACCAAGACTTGATGCGCATACGCCGGTGCATGCTGGACCGAGACTCGCGGCCCTCCCCTCGCGCCGATCACCCTCCCCAGCGCGGCCCCTCCGCCGCCCATTGAGACTGCAAGCGTCTCACCCACCGCGAGAAAAAATATTATACAAACCCGCCCCGCTCCCCAAACATCCAGGGGCAGCCCGCGTCAGCGGAACTTCCCTGGTTTTTTAGAGCAGGCCCCTCTATGGCACGATTTAAAACCACGCTGTTGGCTTTCCATTTCCTGACAATCGCAGGCCTATTCATGCCCTCATTGAATGCCCACGCCAACACCCTCGACTCAACTGTGGCAACCCCTTCGCAAGACGCCGTCTACCAACTGCGCATCTACGAAATTTTCGAGACCAACAAGGTTGCGTTTCATCAGCGATTTCGTGATCACGCCATGCGCATCATGGCCCGCCATGGGTTCGATATCATCGCCCTGTGGGAAGCCAAGACCCACCAGCGTACCGAATTCGTCTACGTGATCAGATGGCCTGACGCCGATACGATGCGCCAGGGCTGGAAAAACCTGATGGCTGATCAGGAGTGGTCCGCCATCAAGGAAAAAAGCGCCGCGGAACACGGCGCGATGGTGGGCGAGATTCAGGAAAAGGTGATGGCGTTGACCGACTATTCACTGATACCCGCCGGCCTGCCACGGCCATGACGCAAAGGTAACTTACAGTTCCTTGAAGCGGTGCCGCGGTATTCCCGGCACCGGCAACCGGATGCTGTAGATATTGCCCGCCGCCGGATAGTCCGCGTGCTCCGCCGCCGACATGCCGAACTTGGCAGTGGTGATAAACAAGGTGCGCCTATCCGCCCCGCCAAAGCAGCAACTGGTGGGGCGTGGCACTGGCATTGGCAAGGTCTGGAGCAGGACGCCATTGGGGTCGTATTGGAGCAGGCAGCTGCCATTGAACTGGCAAACCCAGAGGTTGCCCTCGACATCCAGGGCCAGGCCGTCCGGGCGCCCCAGTTCAGCCGGGGTCTGGGCAAATACCGAGACTTGTTCCAGGTAGCTGCCATTTGCCGGGTAGCGGGCACGGTAGAGGGTCCGGGCTACCGAGTCGACGAAGAACAGCTCGCGCCCATCACGTGACCACACCAGGCCGTTGGGCAGGCTGATGTTGTCCAGTATCACCGAGGCGTTCAGGCCGGCGTCGTAGCGGTAGAACTTGCCCGTATTGCGGCTGTGCGCCTCATCCATCAAGCCGGTGATGAAACGGCCCTGGGGATCGCAGGCACCATCGTTGAAGCGGTAGGACGACAGCGTGATGGCCAGCTTTGAGTGCTGGATGACCCGCAGGCGGGTGCGGTCGAGGATGGCAACTCCGGCATTCTGGGTAAAAATCAGATTGCCCTTTTCGGTCAATGCCAAGGCGCCAATACGCGAAGGCGACTCATACAACCGTGTCAGGTTGCCCTGTAGATCCAAGGCATTGATCTGGCCGCCACTGATGTCCACGAACAGCAGGCACTGGTGGGTTTCATCCCAGACCGGGCTCTCACCCAGGTCAGCCTGGCAGGGCGAAAAAAGACGAAGCTCTTCCTGAGCAGGCATAGTCAACACTCCTTGATCTGGTCCCAACGCTGGGCGACTTGTTCGGCAGTGGCGGCCTTCACGCGAGCCAGATCCACGGGATAGTCGACACCCGGGTTTTCCGCAAACCGAGTCGCCGTAAACTGGCCATTGCTGGCGCGCAGGACGTAACCGGAATCCTGGCATTGCTGCGACGCCAGGAACACCACGCCAGGCGTCACCCATTCGGGCTTGAGGTTTTCCGGTTCGCCCGTCACGCCCCACATGCGGGTCTTGGCCACGGGTGATACCGCATTGACCAGAATGCCCGACTCCGCACCTTCCATGCTCAACGCATTCATGATGCCCAGTTGCGCCATCTTGCCGGCGGCGTACGCCACCAGGCCGGGTTGCGCATAGTGCTGGTACATCGCACGGTCTGACGAGGTCAATATCACCCGGGCGGCAGTAGAGTGTTGGAGGTGTTTCCAGGCATGTTTGCATAACCAGATCGGCGTGTAGATATTGATATCCACCGCGCGACCTATGAATGTTGCATCAGCCTCATCAATGGGTTGATAACCGACCCAACCGGCGTTGTGAATCAAAATATCGAGTTGACCAAACGCCTCGATGGCCGTCGCCACCAACTGCTCGCAACCCTGTTCGGTGGACAGGTCACCGTGATGTCCGACCACGTTAAAACCCTGGTCTGCAAGGGTGCGAGCCGCTTCCATGGCAATCGAGCCATCGCCCCCCGCGCCCAACTTGTCCGCACCAATATCACTGATCACGACATTGGCGCCCAGCGTAGCCAGGGCTTGCGCGTAACTGAATCCCAACCCTCGGCCTGCGCCCGTTACAACGGCGGTCATTCCTGTAAAGTTCATTGGCTATTCCTCTTGAGTGCCACTTCACCTTAACAATGTATATCGGTGCTGTTTAATACTAACGGCGGCGCAAGTTGATACTTGGTTCATATCAAGTTGATGTTTATTGCGCGCAAACCCGGAGTGAACGGCCCCTCCATGAACTTCACTGCGGGATTCTGGTCTGCTGGGTAGTTTTGCAAGTTTTGGATCCAAAGTTTAACTGGGCGATGTTTATTCCTTAGTCGAACGCTGGATTACCGGTACCATTGCTGCACCTAGTCCACTGATCAGTTCAAATGAAGGAACAGAAGAAATGATCGAAACCCGCCTGCTACGCCAGTTCATTGCCGTGGCTGAAGAGCTGCATTTCCACAAGGCTGCCATCCGCCTGCACATGGCCCAGCCCCCGCTGAGCCAGGCCATCAATCGCCTGGAAGACAAACTGGGGTTCAGTCTGTTTACCCGTAATAAGCGCGGGGTCAAACTGACCCCGGCCGGCGGTGCGTTCCTGGAGGCCGCGTATAGCACCCTGAAGGCGTTGGAGCAGGGCATCGAACACGCACGTCAGGTGTCCGAGGGGATTGCCGGCAAACTCACGGTGACTGCGGTGTCGATCGCCTACTACGAGTCACTGCTCAGTACGCTGCGCCAGTTTCGCGAGACCTTTCCCAAGGTCCAGTTGGTCATCAAGGAGATGCCCTCCTCCAGCCAGGCCAAGGCCATTCTGTCGGGAGAGGCGGATATTGCCTTCATGCGCAAGCTGCCAATTTCGGCGGAAAACGTCGAGTCCCGCCTGTTGCTGGATGAAGAGATCGTGATGGCGCTGCCCGCCCATCACCCTAAGGCAAAGGACGGCCAGATAGACTTGAGGGACTTCGCCGGCGAAGACTTCGTGTTCACCCCCGAAGCCCTGGGTACCGGCTATCACAGTCAGCTTATTGCATTGTGTGAAGCCGCCGGTTTTTACCCCAAGGTGGTGCAAGAGGCCGCACAGATCCATACCCTGATCGGCCTGGTAGCCTGTGGCTTCGGGGTCGCCCTGGTACCCGAGTCGATTGCCAACTCAATCATGCGCGACAAGGTACTGTTTCGCCGGATCTACCCGGTGACCGCCTCCCCCAACCCGGCAATCGGCCTGTACATGAGCTGGAACACCCACAACGAATCGCCGTTGATGGACAGCTTTATTTCCATGCTCGACTTCAACGCCGCCCCCGGGGTTGAGGGGGCACTGGCCGTACAGGTCGGTTAGAGTGCCAGCCGATAATCCTTGAGCCATGCGGCAAGGGACAAAGCGGTTTCCAGGTTATTGCGCTTGAGCTGGGAGTTGAAGGCCCCCACAGGCTGTTCAAGCTCGCGACGCAATTGCGTGCGATCAATGATCTGGAAAACCGCGTTGTCGGCTTGTTGCAACAGCGCACGGGTTTGCGCGCGCAGGAACTGTTCATACGCCAGGTTGGCAGACGTCGGGTAGGGACTCTTTTTGCGCTGCATGACAGCGTCAGGTACCAGGTCGGCACAGGCCTGCTTGAGCAACCACTTTTCCACGCCCTCCTTGCCCTTGATGCTCCAGGGTACGTTGTAGACGTACTGCACCAGTTCATGGTCGGTGAACGGCACACGCACTTCGAGACTGGCGTACATGCTCAAGCGGTCCTTGCGATCCAGCAGGATCGGCAGCCAGCGATGCAGGTGCATGTGGCAGACTTCGCGCATCTTGCGCTCCTCAAGGCTGTCGCCCGGCAGATGTTCGACGCTGTCCACCGCCTGGCCATAACTGCTGCGTTGGTATTCGGCGAAATCACACAGTTTGTTGAAGTCCGCGTTGATCATCTCGGCCTGCAGCAGCTGCATGCGCGACAGCCATGGAAAGCGCTGGGCTTCCAGGGCCTGGGGGTCGCGGAACCAAGCGTAGCCACCAAACACCTCATCCGCTGCTTCGCCGGAAATGGCCACGGTGGAGTGCTCGCGGATGGCCTTGAACAGCAAGTGCAGTGAGGTGTCCACATCGCCGAAGGTCTGGGCGGAGTCGTTGGCCCTGAATACCGACTGCCGCGCCACCTCGCTCACCAGTTCCTGGTTGTCGATCAGGATGGTCTGGTGATGGCTGCCGATCGCTTCGGCCGCCGCCAGCGCAAAGGGTTGGTCGCGGTCAGGGCGAAAAGTGTCGGCACGGAACTGTTCGGCCTGGCCGACAAAGTCCACCGAAAACGAGTTGACCACACCGCCTTGTTCGGCTTGCAGTTTTTTCTGCGCCATGGCGGTGAGGACGGTCGAGTCCAGGCCGCCGGAGAGCAAGGTACAGACCGGCACGTCGGCATACAGCTGTTCGCCCAGGGCCTTTTCCAGCAAGGCGCGGGTTTTCTCGACGGTTTGTGCGTCGGTGTCGGTGTGCTCATGACGTTCGACAGCCCAATAACGCTGCACCTTCGGTGCGCGCCCCGCCAGCAATTGCAGGCTGTGGCCCGGAGGCAGTTCGCGAATGCCCTTGAAGGCCGTTTGCGCGGTAGCCTTGGACAGGGACAACGCGTCCACAAGGCCGACAACGTCCAGCGCTCGCTGGAACTGCGGATGGGCGAGAATGGCCTTGGGCTCCGAGGCGAACAGCAGGCCAGCGTCCAGCGCCGCATAAAACAGCGGCTTGACGCCCAGACGGTCGCGCAGCAGCAGGAAACGCCCCTGGCGCTCATCGAAAATAGCCATCGCAAACATCCCGGTGAGGTGGTCGACGCATTGCTCACCCCACTCCAGATAGGCGTGCAACACCACTTCCGTATCGCTGCGAGTCGTGAACTGGTGCCCGGCCTTGCTCAAACGTTCACGCAGTTGGACATAGTTGTAGACCTCGCCGGTGTACACCATCGCCACCGTCGCCCCGCCCGCAGTGGTGAATGTCATCGGCTGCACGCCGCCGCTCAAGTCAATGATTGCCAGCCGCCGGTGCCCCAGTAGCGCGTGCTGCCCCTGCCAGATCCCTTCGGCGTCCGGGCCACGTCGCGTGAGGCTGGCGGTCATTTCGGCAACCAGTGGACGTTGATCTTTGAGGTCTCGCGCAAAGTCGACCCAGCCTGTAATTCCACACATATCAAAGGATCCTTATTGGTCGAGTGCAGCCGCCGGCAATGGGCCACGCAGCGTTTCAAGTCGTTTAGCCAAGTCGATCAATTGCAGCTCGCTGTCGCGGCGCCCCATGATCTGCAGGGCCAGGGGGGCCTTGCCGTCAGCACTGAGCATGATCGGCAAAGTGATTGCCGGCAGGCCACTGAAGCTGGCTAAGGGTGTAAAGCCGATTTTGCGTGAGTAATCCGGGTCGGCAGGCGACGGAATGGTCGAATCGCCCGGCAGCGGACGGCGCACATCGAATGGCCGGCAAGGGTCGATGGGAAACACCACCACGTCCACGCCTGCAGCGTCAAAACAACCGTCAATGGAGGCACGCACCGCCTGCATGCGCGCAGTTATCTGCTGATACTCGGCGTCGCTCACCCCGGCACCTACCTCCAGCGCGGCCTGGGTCGACCAGTGCAAATCGGCATCGAAAATTTCACGCCATACCTGGGAAGCCAGCCACGCGTCCCGGGCACATAACTGCCACGCCGAACCACGGCAGTCCCACAGTTCGGGCAACTGCATGGGCACTTGAGGCATACCCAGGTCTGCCAGGAGGCTTTTTGCCTGGTCCATCATCGCCAGCATCGGTGCCGTGGTGACACCGTCGTCAATGTGGCTCAACACGCCAATCCGGTAGGTGCCGGCCAGCGGCTTTTGCACGCCCAGGTGTCGCTCAAGCCCCAGCCTGGGCATCAGGAAGTCCAGGTCATCGGCGGTACGCGTGACCCAGCCGAGGGCGTCCATGGAGGGTGACAACGGGAACACACCGTCCAGATTGGAGGCCTTGTGAGTCATGCGCAGCCCCACCATGCCGCAATGGGCTGCAGGCCAACGCACGGAGCCGAGCACATCGGTGCCCAGGGCGATGTCACACAGGTGTGCGGCCACGGCAACCGCCGAACCGGTGCTGGAGCCGGAGGGGTCTATGCTCGGATACAACGGATTGCGCGCCCCGCAGCCGAAACCGATATTGAGTTCGGTGGTGGCGACCTTGTACAGGATGCGCACCTCGGGATGTACCGCCCACAAGGCGCTGGCGGACACATCGGGATAGTGCCGGTAACTGCGTAACCCCAGACGCGTGGGCATGCCCGCCACGTCGACGGTGTCTTTGACCCCCATGCGGAACGTGGCTGTGTCGTCGGTCACACTCGAGACCAGGCAACGGTATTGGCTGTCCGCCGAGCCTGCCCAGTGGTTGTACTGCCCGGCCCATTGATGCCGCAGTTGCGGCTGTTCCAGCAGCAAACTGTAGCGCTGGCGCAACGGTAACCTGAGAAATTCCGGCACCGCCATGGCCTGTTCACGTTGGCTCGCGTGGCCGGACAGGTAGGCAGTAATGCTCTGCTCTGCAGTACGGATGCTCATGACTCTCAACTCCCTGTTTGCTGGATAGCCCAAGCCTGCGGCTTGCCGCTGGCCGACAAGGGCAACTGCTCGACGCGTCGAATCTGCACCGGCTTGGGAAAATGAACGCCCAGGCGCTCGATGGCCTGGGCAAGGCTCGCCTCCGTGAGTGTGGGCGAGCTGAAAACCACTTCGTAGGCCTCACCGCGCAACTCATCGCGCAGGGGCATGCACGCCAGGTGCTGGCACTGGGTCACGGCACTGATTTCAGCGCGCAGGACACCCAGGTCCTGGCGCACACCATTGATTTTTATCAGCTGGCTGGCACGCCCCAACCACTGGAATTGCCCATGCCCAACCGCCAGGATCCAGTCGTCGCTCTGGTGCGTCAGTGCCGACACTTGTCCCTCAGCGGCCCTTGCGATTCGCGGGCTGTGCACGTTGAGTCGCGACTCCACCCCCACCGGGCTGAGCAGCGAGACATCCTCGAATACCGTCCAGGCCGTGGCTGCCTCGCCAATGGGACGATGTGCAATGGCACCGGTCTCGGTCGAGCCGAGCAGTTCGATAAACGTCGCGCCCTGGCCGGCATAACGATCAACGATCGCGTACGCCTTGGAAGGCAGCGCCGAAGCGCTATGCAGTACCAGTACGGGCACCTGCGGCACCAGGCGTTTGAGCAGCGATGCGAGCAATGTCCAGGTGCTGGCGATACACAGGATCACTGTCGGCCCCCTGACCTGCAGGTCCGGCAGCAGGAGTCCTTCCAGGGAGCAGGATTGCAATCGGGCCCGGGTCACATCGGCACCGACCTGCCCCAGAATCATGCCGTAGATGTGTTCGGTAGGGGCGAACGACAGGATATCCGTGACACCCGCGGCCCACGTACCGAGGATCATCCGTGCTTCCTGCTCCATCTGCCGCCGGGTGCGGGCCCACTGGCGCGGCGCGCTGGTAGACCCGGAGGTACGGAAGACATGCTCCGCGCTCATCGCCTACACCGCCTGCAAGGTGGCAGTGTCTTCCAGGCGCTCCTTGACGAACTGCTCCATTTTTTCCAAGGTCTCGAACCAGTAGCGAACGTCGTCGCCGACATAGTCCACCTCGATACCAAACCGCTCCTCGATGGTGGTCACCACTTCAACCGCCATCAGGCTGTCGAAACGCTCGCCGATAAAGTCGCGAAAACTCTCGTCCGCGCCAATGCTGCGAACTTCAGGCCCCAGTAGTGTTTCCAGGGCGGTGCGGATATCGTCTTTTACAGTGCTGACGTTAGTCATGTTATTAACCCTTGGTGGCAGCGTTAGTCAGTGTTTCACCCGTGGCGTAAAAAACACTTTCAGGAAACACATCCTCGTACTGCAGATAAAAGAATGAATCGGCAAACTGCGTGGTAAAGAAGTTGAACAGTTGCGTGGCAAAATCCTTGCGGAAAAACTGATCACGGCTGGCGGCTATCGAGGCGCGAATAAAGAACACACGACTACGCTTTGTTTCACCATGGTTGATCGCCATGGGTAGGCCGGCACTGAATACACTGTCTTCATCCAGCGCACTAAAAATCACCATGCAGTGCCCCGGATCCAGGCCATGGCCCTTGAGTTCCCGGGCAACTTTCAAGGCGATTTTCTTTTTCTCGCTTATTCCCAGAAACCCGGAGCGAATGTTGATCGTCGGCACATGAGCCTCTCAAGACAAATACAAGTTAGGAAGTACCGGCAACTGCCCCTTGAACCACTGCCCCACCAGACTGCCCAGGCAAGTGGACAGCGCGTCGTGCCCTTCGCGGTACATCGGTGACCAGGCGTAACCGCCGTCCGTCTCGACGTTTTCCAGGAAATACAGCACGTGAGCGCGGTCTACCTCGAGGCCGAAATCGCAGGACGCGGCCATGGCTTCGTAGGTACTGAGCAGGTCCGGAATGCGATTGCCGGTATTGGCGAAACCACCCTGCTTGACCTTGTGCCGCCGCAACAAGGCAAGCATTTCGTCATCATCGCGGTGGCCCAGGTATCGCAGGCATTTGAGCGCCTGGACACTGGATCGGAACGTCGGCACACCGCCCGGGAAATTGGCGAAGGCCAGCGGTTCCTGGGTGACGGCGCAACGCCTTACAAAGCGCTCCAATTGCCCGCAGTCAATTCCGTCACTGCGGCCCAACCGGGTGATGATTGAAACCGCGGAAGCCGTCGACACCATGTCCGAGCCTCGCCCCTCCCAGAAGCCGAAGCCGCCATCGGGGTTCTGGATCCGCCCCAGCCACGCCAACACGGCCTGCCGCGCCTGCGGCGAGTCGCGCAGCGCACCGGCCGCCAAGGCCCACGCCGTACAACGTACTTCTGCGCCACGGCCGGGCATATACATGACGCCGGCTTCGTTGGGCAGTTGACAGCCCTCGATCCACCTCACCGCCGAGGCACGGGCATGCGGGGAGAGGCGGCCATCCAGGACGGTGGCGGCAGTGGTCAAGACATCCGCCGCCGCGCTTTTTTCACGGTAGGTGTAGCCGCCATTGTCGACATAAAGCTGCTGGACAAACCGGCTGACGCCCAAGGCCAGCCCACTTACATCCTGGCCCAGGGCCTTGAGCGAACCGACCGCACAAAACACCGCCCATACGTCTTCACAGTCATAGCCTTGCCAGCGCACAAACCCGCCTTCAGGGCCACGCAACGACTCGATCCACGCGACGCAATCGGCACTGTGCAATGGTGCGGTTCCCAGTGCGGCGAGGGTCGCAGTGGTGCGATAGGTGGCCCACAGGCACGGTGTATCCGCCGCTTCACTGAAACGAAACCCGCCCCCTTCCAGCTGCTGGGCCTGCATCCAGTGGACCAGTCGATCCATATCCCATGCAGGCACCCAGTCGCCTTGCTGGCTGAGCGCCTTCCAAGCCATCACGCCATAAAAGCACGCGCGCACATCGGCCTTGTTACGCTGGGCAAACGCGGGCGACCAACTCAGCCCGCCATTTTCACACTGCAATGCACTGAGCCACTCGAGCAGCATGGCCGGCTCTTTCACTTGACCGTGGCACACATTGATCAAGGTGCGTACGGCATAGTGCGTCGCCCACACGTCCGCGCTCTGCCCCGCGCACATGGCGTAGGCCTGCCCGTCCCACAGGCTGTCCAGCCATGGTTCGGTCTTTTCCGACACCTGTTCCAATGCGCCGAGATCGTTGAGGGTTTCCGTGCAGTAAAACGTTGCCCAGGCATCCGAAGGCATGCCTTTGCTCCAGGCATAGCCACCATCGCGATTCAATCGCGTCTCGATGTAGCGACGAATCTGCGGCTGGTCGACGGAATGCAACTGATCGATCCAGGCCAGGCTGCGGATGGCCGCATACGTGCACCAGAGGTCCGGTTGGCCACTGACCACCGCGCGGCCCTCGGGGAAACGTGGCGGGATCGGACTGAAGGCATTCATTGCTGGCCACCGACAAAGCGCAGGTTGGTTTTTTTCCAGCTTTTTTGCGAGGCGCCACTCTTGCTGACCGCCGCCAGGTTGTTGACGAACAGGATCCTGTCCCACTGCAGGTTCATGCGTTCCTGGGAGCACTCGCGCAACGAGTCTGCGAGCCCGGCTTCCAGCGCGTTGTCCCAGACCACGTCGCGCTCCAGGATCAGGCTGGCACTGTCGGTCGTACGGTCCACCTCGATCATGTAGCCGGTGGCGTTGCTGGTGCCGTAGACGATTTCCTCGATCTTGCGGATTTCAAGGTCCACTCCGGAGACCATGACAGCGTCGGAATCTCGACCGTTGACCATCATTGTCGGTCCAGGCAAACCGACTGCACACTCGGACGTGATGGTCACGCTGTCGCCGGTGTCCAGGCGCAACAGGGGGCGGGCGTAAAGATTCAGCGGGGTGACGACCAGGCGCCCGCTGGCGCCTTTGCTCAAGGGTACGATCTGACCGCTGGCGGTCACCAATTCGAAGTAGTTGGTACCCGTGGTCAAACGTTGCACCTTGCCCTGGGTCACCGCCGCCAAGGTGCCGGTTTCGGTGCTGCCGTAGCTGGCGTCGTGAATATCGCAAGCCCACCACTGCGCCAGTTTTTCCCGGAATGGCCGGGTATTGACCTCGCCCAGCAACATGATCGCCTTGATCGACTCACTGACACGCTCCAGCATCTGCCGCTGCTTGAGGTAGCGCGTGAGCTGGACGAGGACCCCCGGCGCGATAAAGATCACCGTCGGACGGTACACCTCGAACATCTTGCACAGGCGCTCCCAATCGGTGATACCGGTGGTGAAGGGGTAGGCACGCACATGGGAGACATCGAGGTATTCGCACACATTGGCGATCAAGTCGCCCACTGGAACGATGTCTGACGGCATCAGATTGGCGACCCGCGAACCGGGCTCGATAACGTGTCGCCAGTGGAACGCTACCGACACCGCGTTCCAAATGATGTCTTCCTTGAGCCTGGGGCTGGGGGTCGGCTCGCCGGTGGTGCCGGTGGTTGCGTAATACTTGGCGGCCTGGCCGTATTCAACGGTGCAGAATGCACGTGGAGAACCTTTCAGGCTGGCCTTGGGTGTCAGCGCCAGGGCCTGGAACCCGGCAAAACTGTAGTCACCCAGGGCATGGTAGAACTCGCTCTTGCGAGCACGTTCCCATACGGCCCGCAGTTTTCGCTCATAGAAAGGGGCGTCGGGGATCAACTCCCCATGACGCAGGATTTCGCTTTCGGCGCCCTGCAAAACCCCATAGTAATGATCGTTATGCACTAACATTAACTTGCCCTCGTTAAAAAACCCCAGCGAGAATTGGCGAGCCGAGCGATAAAGTAAAATACTTTCGCGGTCTATTTGTAAGAGCCTGCAGATATCAGAGAAAACGCCCGATACTTGGCGACCCGGCGATATTATTTAGTTAGGGTCGTGCCCCCGCGATACGCGAGTCGCCCGCACATTACAACTAACTAAACAGTTCACAGCTCTCTAACACTGGGGGGCACCACGCGCCGACTAATACCCGCCAAAAGTATTAAACAGAGACTTTTATAGTATTTCTCATCTCACTGTTGTCACCGCACTATCACCGCCACCTTGCAAAAACGAGTTCCGGGCATAACCACGACAGTCGCTTAAAAGACGGCGCCAACTTAGTGCACTTGCACCGGCGGGACCTTCGACTTATGCACCGACAAGGAGACGCTGAATGCTGACGACACACAAACACTTCCAGGCCAACGCCACTGGCTGGACACCCGATACGTGGCGCTCACGCACGGCCCTGCACCAGCCCGTCTACCCCTGCCCCACCGAACTCCAGCATACCTTGCAGCGACTGGCCCAGCGGCCCGCGCTGGTGAGCGCTGGCAAGATCCTGCAACTCAAGACCTTGATCGCCCAGGCGCAGGACGGCCAAGGCTTCATCCTGCAAGGCGGCGATTGCGCGGAGTCTTTTGACCACTGCTCCAGGGAGACCACCGCCAGCCAGGTCAAAGTGCTGCAACAAATGACTCAAGTACTGATGCAGCGCCTGCAAATGCCGGTGATCTGCCTGGCGCGCCTGGCTGGGCAATACGCCAAGCCGCGTTCCAGCGACAGCGAAACCCTGGGCCAGGAAACCCTGCCGGTGTACCGCGGTGACATCGTCAACGGCAGCACGTTTAGCCCACAAGAACGCCGCGCCGACCCGCAACGCCTGCTGCAGGCTTACAGTTGTTGCGCTTCAACCCTGGGGTTTGTCCGTGCCCTGTATGAAACCGGTATCGATGACCTGCTCAAGCCCGCGCACTGGAGCACGGCATGGATCGACACGCACCCTGAGAGAGCCGCCTTCCATCGCACAATCCAGGGTGTGCAGCACACCGCGCAATTCATGGCGGCGCTGGCAGGCAGCGACACCGACCGTTTTCTGCACCGTGAAACCTTTGTGTCCCACGAAGCCCTGCTGCTGGACTACGAGCATGCCCTGACGCGCCAAGAACCGGGTTTCGACGGCTGGTTCAACCTGTCCACGCACTTTCCCTGGATCGGCAAACGCACTGCCGACCTGGAAGGCGCGCATGTGGAGTACTGTCGCGGCATCCGCAATCCATTGGGTGTGAAAGTGGGTGCCGAGGTCAGCCCCGACGCCTTGCTGGCGCTGATCGAGCGACTCAATCCCCACAACGAACCGGGCCGACTGACACTGATTCACCGCATGGGCGCTGACCAACTGCGCAAGGCACTCCCGCCCTTGCTCAACGCCGTCACTCGCTCAGGCGCCAAGGTGCTGTGGCTATGCGACCCCATGCACGGCAATACCGAGACCCTGGCCTGCGGTACAAAAACCCGACGTTTCGAGCAGATCATGGGCGAGATCGAGGTGGCCTTCAGTGTCCATCGCGAACATGGCACGCGTTTGGGCGGCCTGCACTTGGAGCTCACAGGGGAGCACGTCACCGAGTGTCTGGGCGGGGCACGCAACCTGCAGCCCGAGGACCTGTCCCGTCGTTACTTGAGCAAGGTCGACCCGCGCCTCAACTATGAACAAGCCCTTGAACTGGCGTTGCGCGTCGCACACCTGACCTGAACCCGCCCTCCTCCCACCACTGAGTTCCTATGCCAGCTGTCATCTATATTTTTTCGCTCTGCACCTTCACCTTCGGCTTGTCCGAATTCGTTGTCGCCGGCTTGGTATCCGCGATTTCGCTGGACCTGCACGAGTCCATTTCGAACGTCGGCTCGGCCATTGCAGCGTACGCCCTGGGTGCCGCCATCGGCGCCCCGGTCATCACGGCCATGCTGGCCAGCTGGCGCGACAAATCCGTCTTGCTGCTGACCCTCGCCGTACTTGCCATCGGCAGCGTGGTTATCAGCCTGGCGCCGGATATCCTGACCTTGCACGGCGTACGCTTCATCATCGGCTTGGCGCATGGCGTGTTCATGGCCGTGGCCTCCAACGCGGCAGTCAAACTGGTCGACCCGATGCGTGCAGGGCGCGCGCTGTCGCTGGTGTGGATCGGCCTGACGCTTTCGATTGCCTTTGGCGTGCCGATCGGCACCTTCTTCGGCAGCTACTGGTCCTGGCGGATAGTGTTCCTGGCTATCGGTGGCCTGGGCCTGATCAGCACGGTGGGGCTGGTCCTGCTGATGCGCCGGCAACCCACCGCGTCACCTAACGCTGGCCAAGGCTTGAAACAAGGCCTCGCCGCCCTGTTGCACCGCGAACTGTTGATGGCTGCCACGATCGCGATGCTGGTGAGCGTCGCCACGTTTTCGTTTTTTACCTTCGTGTCGCCGTTTCTGCTGGACATCACCCGTATCCAACCGCAGGTGCTGAGCCTGGCGATGCTGGCGTTCGGTGTCTGCTCCATTCTCGGCAATGTGCTCGGCGGCTATCTCGTGGATGCATTCGACGCGGACCGATGCTTGCTCGGTGGCTTGAGCGCCTTGATGCTCAACCTGATGAGCTTGTATCTGTGGGGGGACTCGGTGATCGCCACCCTGACGCTGGTGGGGCTATTGGGGGTAGTGTTCTTTGCCATTGTGACCATGTCGACCCTGCGCATGCTGCGCCTGGCACACCACTATATTCCGCAATCCAGTGCCGTGGCGTCGGGACTCAATATTGCGTCATTCAACCTCGGAACAGCGTTGGGTGGCGTCGGCGCAGGGTGGGTGATTACCCATTTCGGTCTCGCCTACATCCCCATCGCAGGCGCAAGTGCGGCCCTGTTGGCCATGGGTACACTTGCCCTGCAAATGAAAAGCCGGCCGGGGCTGCAGGAGGCCTTGCGGGAAAGCCCCTGATAGCCAGGGGCCGCCGATCACGGTTTGGGGGCCTCAGTCCGACACTTGCTCGAGGAAAATAAGCTGCAAAGGCTCCTTGAGCAAACCGTCGGCCGCTGCTGCAAATGCCTTGAAGTACGGCGTGGCAAAATGTGCGTCGAGGGCGGCCTGGTTCTTGAAAGCTTCCCGCATGTAGAACGTACCGGGCTCGTCACGCAGCTCAAACAGCACATAGTCAAGGTTACCGGGCTCGGTGCGCGTTGGTTCAACCAACGCCAACAAGCCTTGCTTGAGTGCCTGCTGCTGGCCGGGCTTGGCCTTGAGCACGGCGATGGATACCAAGGGTTTTTGCATGGTGGGCACTCCGTTGGGGGAAAGGCTCGGGTGTTGGCTGGCGCAGCCTGCGGTCAACGACACCAGCAGCGTCAACCCCATCGACCTGATCAAGGTGTTCATGCAAACCCCTCCAGCACAATCTTGCCACGCGCCTTGTTACTCTCGACCAACGCATGGGCACGGCGCATGTTGGCCGCATTGATAGCGCCGAAATGCTCACCCAGGGTGGTCTGCAAAATGCCTTGGTCGATCAGTGTGGCGATGCGATTGAGCAGGTGATGCTGATGGATCATGTCCGGGGTTTCGAACAGCGAGCGGGTGAACATCAACTCCCAGTGCAGGGACAATGACTTGAGTTTGAGCGGCATCACATCCAAGGTGCGGGGATCATCGATCACCCCCAGGCGCCCCTGGGGTCGCAACACTTCGATCAATTGCGCCAAGTGCTCCTCGGTGTGCGTCAGGCTGGCCACATGACTGACCTCGCCAACCCCCAGCGCTTGCAGTTGGGCCAACATCGGCAGGCGATGGTCGATCACATGATCGGCGCCCATGCGCTTGACCCAGTCGACGGTCTCCGGGCGCGAGGCAGTCCCGATCACGGTCATGCCGGTCAGCTCGCGGGCCAATTGCACCAGCATCGAGCCCACGCCGCCAGCGGCACCCACCACCAGCAATACATCGCCGTCGCCGCCGTCTTCGCGCACTCCGAGGCGATCAAACAACAATTCCCAGGCAGTGATCGAGGTCAGCGGCAAGGCCGCCGCGTGGGCAGCGCTCAACGACTGCGGGCGGTGCCCGACAATACGCTCGTCCACCACCTGCAGTTCACTGTAACTGCCTGCCCGGGTCAGCGAGCCGGCGTAGTAGACCTTGTCCCCCGGCTTGAACAACCGGACGTCGGCGCCGACGTCGCGCACGGTACCGGCCGCGTCCCAGCCGAGCACCTTTGGCTCCTTGGCGAAGCTGCCGGAGCGGACTTTGGTGTCCACCGGGTTGACCGCGACCGCCTCGACTTCTACCAGCAAGTCCCTGGGGCCAGGCGTGGGTGCGGCGATGTTGACGTCTTGCAGTGAGCGCGGGTCGTGGATGGGCAGACCGTGTTCGGTAAAGGCGATGGCTTTCATGGCAGCTCATTGATGAAGGAAGTGGCGAGCATCTTTACCGTTCCCACTACAAAGAAAAATCCACACAATGCAGCAACACTTTCACTCTGGAAGAGAAAATGATCCGTATCGATGACCTTGGCTTGTTCCTGCGCAGCGCCGCCCTGGGCAGCTTTACCGCCGCCGCAGTCGAGGCCGATTTGCTACCGGGGCAGGTGGCCGCTGCAATCAAGCGTCTGGAGCGGGAACTGGAAGTGCGCCTGTTCACCCGCACGACGCGCAGCCTGCGCCTGAGCGCTGAAGGTGAGCAGTACTTGCCCACGGCGCGGTCAGTGCTCGAACACCTGGAGCAAGGTCGGGCCAACCTGCACGGTGACAATGCGCCGCTGCGTGGCACCCTGCAGATCGCCGCCCCGTCGGACCTGGGGCGCAATATCCTGCTGCCGTGGCTCACCGAATTCCGCCGGCTGCACCCGGAGTTGAACCTGCGCTTCCTGCTCTCGGACCACGTGAGCAACCTGTTTCGTGACCCGGTGGATGTGGCCATCCGCTACGGCCTGAACGAAGACGCCAACTATATCGCCCTGCCCCTGGTGCCCGGCAACCGCCGGGTACTGGTGGCGTCCCCGGACTACCTGGCACGCCAGGACGCGCCCCGAACGCCGCAGGACCTGTCGCGTCACACGTGCCTGCCCTACCTGCAAAGCGGTCGGCTGCATGACCGCTGGCAACTGGGCACGCAAACCGTGCACGTCGCCGGCCCGCTATTCAGCGATGACGCGGATGTGGTGCGCCGATGGGCCCTGGAGGGTGAAGGGATCGCCTACAAATCCTGGCTGGACGTCAGCGCCGACGTCCAGGCTGGCCGTCTGGTGGTACTGCTGACCGACTATCCCGGTGATGTGTACCCCCTGAGTTTCGCCTGCCCCCATCGCGGGCAGGTCTCGCGATCAGTGGCTGCGCTGCATCAATGGCTGAGGCAGCGGTTCAGTGCTATGGCGCCTTTTGCGATCGAGCACTAGCCAACCGTCGTGACGGTACTCATCAAATTATTGCTGACTCTTGCGCTTCCGGTATTATGGTATACCATCATACACAAACCCACCGTACCCAGATGGAGCAGCCATGAGTTTCGAAATCCGCAAGATCGTCAGCTACGTAGAAGAAACCTTTATCGAAGGCGGCAAGGCTTCTGACACGCCGGTGACCATGGTCGGCCTGGCGGTCGTCCTGAAGAACCCGTGGTTGGGTCGCGGCTTTGTCGAAGACCTGAAACCCGAGATCCGTGCCAACTGTTCGGATCTCGGCGCGCTGATGGTGGAGCGCCTGGTCGGCATCATCGGCGGCGCAGAGAAGATCGAAGCCTATGGCAAGGCCGCCGTGGTCGGTGCCGACGGCGAGATCGAACACGCCTCGGCCATCATCCATACCCTGCGCTTTGGCAACCACTACCGAGAAGCGGTCAACGCCAAAAGCTACCTGAGCTTTACCAACAAGCGAGGCGGCCCGGGCACGTCGATCCAGATCCCGATGATGCACAAGGATGACGAAGGCCTGCGCTCGCACTACATCACCCTGGAAATGCACATCGAGGATTCGCCGCGTGCCGACGAAATCGTCGTGGTCCTGGGCTGTGCCGATGGCGGTCGCCTGCACCCACGCATCGGCAACCGTTACATCGACCTTGAGGAACTGGCCGCTGAAAAAGCCCAGTAATCAAGGCTCGTCACTCAAACAAAAAGGTATGCAGGAGCGCTCCATGATTCGGCTCACCGCTGAACGCACCCCGGCTGGCACCAGTTATCTGGCGACCGGCCAAGGCCAGCCTGTGGTTTTGATCCACGGCGTGGGCCTGAATAAAGAAATGTGGGGCGGGCAAGTCGTTGGCCTGGCCCCGCACTATCGCGTGATTACCTATGACATGCTCGGACACGGCGCCAGCCCGCGGCCGGAAAACGGCACACCGTTGCTGGGGTATGCCGACCAACTGCTGGAGCTGCTTGACCACCTGCAATTGCCCCAGGCAACGGTGATCGGCTTCTCCATGGGCGGGCTGGTGGCACGCGCGTTTGCCCTGCATTACCCCGAGCGCCTCAAAAGCCTGGTGGTGCTTAACAGCGTGTTCAATCGCAGCCCCGAGCAGCGCGCCGGCGTTATCGCGCGCACCGCCCAGGCCGCCGAGCACGGGCCGGATGCGAATGCCGAAGCCGCCCTCTCGCGCTGGTTCAGCCGTGAATACCAGGCAGCCAACCCGGCGCAGATCGCGGCGTTGCGCCAGACGCTGGCGGGGAACGACCCACAAGGCTACCTGACCACCTACGAGCTGTTTGCCACCCAAGACATGTACCGCGCCGACGAGCTGGGCAACATCAAGTCTCCCACCCTGGTGGCGACCGGCGAACTGGACCCCGGCTCGACACCGCAGATGGCCCGTCAATTGGCTGATCGGATTCCGGGTGCCACCGTGGCTATATTGGCCGAGCAACGGCATATGATGCCGGTTGAATCGCCGCGCCTGGTCAACCAGCTGTTGCTGGACTTTCTCGAAACGGCACACGCCCAACAACAAACGATAAAGGGGATCGTGGCATGACGCTTGAACGCTTCCAGATGTGCATCGGCGGTGAATGGGTCGATGCCCTGTCCGGCAAGACCTTTGACAGCCTTAACCCGGCCCTGGCAGCACCCTGGGCGCAACTTCCGGATGCCGATGAAGCCGATGTGGAGCGCGCCGTACAAGCCGCACAGACGGCTTTCGACAGCCCGGCCTGGCGTGGCCTGACCGCCACGGCACGCGGCAAACTGCTGCGCCGCCTGGGTGACCTGATCGCCGAGAACAAGGAACACCTGGCCCAGTTGGAAAGCCGCGACAACGGCAAGCTGATCCGCGAGACACGCGGCCAGGTCAGCTACCTGCCGGAGTTCTTCCACTACACCGCCGGCCTGGCCGACAAGCTCGAAGGCGGCACCCTGCCACTGGACAAGCCCGACCTGTTTGCCTACACCGTGCACGAAGCCATGGGCGTGGTGGCAGCGATCATTCCGTGGAACAGCCCGCTGTACCTGACCGCGATCAAGCTTGCGCCTGCCCTGGCGGCGGGCAACACCATCGTGATCAAGCCGTCGGAGCACGCCTCGGCGACCATCCTCGAACTGGCGCGCCTGGCCCTTGAAGCCGGCATCCCGCCTGGCGTGGTCAACGTGGTCACCGGCTACGGCCCCAGCACTGGCGCCGCCCTCACCCGTCACCCGCTGGTGCGCAAGATCGCCTTTACCGGCGGCGCGGCCACGGCACGGCATGTGGTGCGCAGCAGCGCCGAGAACTTCGCCAAGCTGTCCCTGGAACTGGGCGGCAAGTCACCCAATATCATCTTTGCCGACGCTGACCTGGACAGCGCCATCAACGGTGCGATTGCCGGGATCTATGCGGCATCCGGCCAAAGTTGCGTCTCGGGCTCGCGCCTGCTGGTGCAGGATGAGATCTACGACGAATTCGTCGAGCGCCTGGTTGAGCGTGCCCAACGCATCCGCATCGGCAACCCGCAGGACGACGCCAGCGAAATGGGGCCGATGGCCACCGCGCAGCAACTGGCCGTGGTCGAAGGCCTGGTGGCGGACGCCATCGCTGAAGGCGCACGCCTGCGCACCGGAGGCAAACGCCCGCAGAACCTCGGCGAAGGCTGGTTCTATGAGCCGACGCTGTTCGAATGCGACCGCAATTCGATGAAGATCATGCAGGAAGAAGTCTTCGGTCCGGTGGCCTCGGTCATCCGTTTCAAGGACGAAGCCGAAGCGCTGGCCATCGCCAACGACTCGCAGTTCGGCCTCGCCGCCGGCATCTGGACCCGCGACCTCGGACGTGCCCACCGCCTGGCCCGGGACGTGCGCTCGGGGATCATCTGGGTCAACACCTACCGCGCGGTGTCGGCCATGGCCCCCATCGGTGGTTTCAAGAACAGTGGCTACGGACGCGAAAGCGGCATCGACTCGGTGCTGGCCTACACCGAACTGAAAACAGTGTGGATCAACCTCTCCCAGGCGCCCATGCCTGATCCTTTTGTGATGCGTTAAGAGACCCCGACCATGATCGAACCCGGCATTTACAAAGACGTCATGAGCTCATTCCCATCCGGGGTCACGGTGGTCACCACCCTCGACCCGGACGGCGGCATCGTCGGCATCACCGCCAGTGCATTCAGCGCGCTGTCGATCGACCCGGCCCTGGTGCTGTTCTGCCCCAACTATGCCTCGGACACCTACCCGATCCTGCGCGACAGCAAGCGCTTTGCGATTCACCTGCTGTCGGCTGACCAGACTGCCGAGGCCTATGCCTTCGCTGGCAAAGGCAAGGAAAAGGCCAAGGGCATCGAGTGGCAGTTGAGCGAGTTGGGCAACCCGCTGCTGGCCAAGGCCACGGCGATCATTGAATGCGAGTTGTGGCGCGAATATGACGGCGGTGATCATGCGATCATTGTCGGCGCGGTGAAAAACCTGATCCTGCCTGCGCAGCCGGTCACGCCGATGATCTACCACAAAGGCAAGCTGGGCCCGTTGCCCACGCTGGCGTGAGGAGCGCCGGGGGCCGGATGGCGGGCGCCGCGAGGGTTTGTCGCTTAAAGAACGCAGCATGATAAACTTCGGCACGATTTCGGCCTCAATCGGCGCAGCCGCCCCTGGCCTCCAGTTAACCGCCACATTCAGAGCAGACCCCATGAAACGCCTGCCACTCGACGACAGCTTCAAGGTCAATCACAACCCAGTTACCCTGCGCGAAATCGTGCTGGAGAAACTGCGCAGCGCCATCATGAACTTCCAACTGCTGCCGGGTGACCGCCTGGTGGAGCGCGACCTTTGCGACCGCCTCGGCGTCAGCCGCACGTCGGTGCGCGAAGCCTTGCGTCACCTGGAATCCGAAGGCCTGGTGGAGTTTGCCGATGCCAAGGGTCCGCAGGTAGCGATCATCACCCTGGCCGATGCCGTCGATATCTACGAACTGCGCTGCGTGCTCGAAGGCCTGATCGTGCAGCTGTTCACCCTGCGCGCCAAGGCCAAGGACATCAAGGCCCTGGAAAAAGCCCTGGAGGAAAACCGCAAGGCCCTCAAGGATGGCGAGTTGCAACAGGTCATCGACTCGGTACAGGGCTTCTACGACGTATTGCTCGAAGGCTCCGGCAACCACGTGGCCGCCACCCAGTTACGCCAGTTGCAGGCCCGCATCAGCTACCTGCGCGCCACTTCGGTGTCCCAGGAAAACCGCCGTGGCGACAGTAACCAGGAAATGGAACGCATGGTCCAGGCGATCAAGAGCGGTGACCCCCTGGCCGCCCACCAAGCCTGTGTCGATCATGTGCGCGCCGCCGCCGCCGTGGCCCTGGACTACCTCAAGCGCAAGCAGGAAGAAACCGGCAAGCTCCCGGAAATCACCCTGCCCATCGCCCTCAAAGAACCCCGCATAGGCCATTGACCGTGCCCAGCCCACGCTTTTGCCCGACGTGCGGCGGCAGTGACCTCAGTCACCAGCTGCCACCGGGCGATACGCATGAGCGCCTGATGTGCCGGGGCTGCGGCTATATCCACTACATCAACCCCAAGATCATCGCCGGCTGCATCATCGAGCAGGACGGCAAATACCTGCTGTGCCAACGGGCGATCCCGCCCCGCCCCGGCACCTGGACCCTGCCCGCCGGCTTCATGGAAGGTGGCGAAACCACCGAGCAGGCCGCGTTGCGTGAAGTGTGGGAAGAAAGCGGCGTACGCGCGGAGATCCTTTCGCCCTACTCGATCTTCAGCGTGCCCAGGATCAGCGAGGTGTACATCATCTTTCGCGCCATCGCGCTGGAGGTCACCGGCCAGTTCGGGCCGGAAACCCTCGACTACAAATTCTTTGCGCCCGAGGATATCCCTTGGGACAGCATCTACTACCCGGCGATCCGGCAGATCCTCGAGCGGTATATCGAGGAACGCCAGGCGGGGGTGTATGGCATTTATATCGGGAATGACGACAGCGGCAGGATCCACTTTATTCGCTGACCTTCAGGCGGAACCGGGTCAACGTGTGGGAGCGGGCTTGCTCGCGAAGGCGCCCTACCAGACGGCCCCCCTCTAACTCTAACCCCGCGATCCAACTGTAGGAGCTGGCTTGCCTGCGAAAGCGGCCTGACAGCCGACCACCCTCCAACTGTCCCCCCCGCGATCCAAATGTGGGAGCTGGCTTGCCTGCGAAAGCGGCCTGACAGCCGACCACAATTCAACTGTCACCCCGCGATCCAATAATGTGGGAGCTGGCTTGCCAGCGATGGCGGCCCGACAGCCGACCACAATTCAACTGTCACCCCGCGATCCAAATGTGGGAGCTGGCTTGCCTGCGAAAGCGGCCTGACAGCCGACCACCCTCCAACTGCCCCCCCCGCGATCCAAAAATGTGGGAGCTGGCTTGCCTGCGAACGCGGCCTGACAGCCGACCACAATTCAACTGTCACCCCGCGATCCAAATGTGGGAGCTGGCTTGCCAGCGATGGCGGCCCGACAGCCGACCACAATTCAACTGTCACCCCGCGATCCAAATGTGGGAGCTGGCTTGCCTGCGAAGGCGGCCTGACAGCCGACCAGAATGTTGGATCTGACCGGGTACATATCCGTTATTTGGGTAACGGCTGCTATGGGTTCCGCCCTTACGGCGGCTCACTTTTGAAAAGCGCAAAAGTAAGCAAAACGCTCTTGCCCCAACACTCGGCACCTCGCCTAGGCTCGGTGTGCCCGTAATCCGCCAGGTATTTGGGGGGCCGCCGCCACGCGCCATCCATGGCGCGGGGCGGCTAAACCGGCATCCCTGCCGGTTTACCCCCCAAATCCCTGTCGAATTCCGGCCAGCGTGTTTGATGGGGCGCCTGAGATCAACAGCAAGATCAAGATCAAGATCAGGAGCAAGAGCAAGAGCAAGAGCAAGAGCAAGAGCAAGAGCAAGAGCAAGAGCAAGAGCAAGAGCAACATCAAGAGCGGCTCGCTTCGCATCGTGGTGAGTGTTGGGGGTTACAACGTTGTGTAGATACCTATGCTGATCTACCGAGGTGCCTGCATCGCAGGCATGCCTGCTCCCAGATTCGAGCTGCCTTGGCCTGATAGACCTAGGGCGCCAGCCCTTCAACAATAATGATCTGCGCGTGTCCCGCGCCCTCGCGGTGTGCTTTCGCCTCCTGGTACTCCGCCGACTCGTAACACGCCACGGCCTGTTCGTAGCTATCAAACTCGATCACTACATTGCGCTGTCGTGCCGGCCCGCCTTCCAGCGCCACACTGCGCCCGCCCCTGGCCAGGAACCGCCCGCCAAACTTCGCAAACGCCGCCGGCGCGCGTTGGGTGTATTGCGTGTACTGCTCTGCATCGGACACATCCACGTGGGCAATCCAGTAGGCCTTCATCACGACATCCTCTTGTTGATTTTTGTGGTATACCATAATACATACAACCAACAGACCGAGCATCCCCAATGTCTTTCAACAGCATCGCAGACATCATCGAAGACTATCGCCAGGGCAAGATGGTGCTCCTGGTTGACGACGAAGATCGGGAAAACGAAGGCGACCTTTTGCTGCCTGCGGCGTGTTGCACCGCCGAGACTATCAGTTTCATGGCCCGCGAAGCCCGTGGCCTGATCTGCCTGACCCTGACCGATGAACATTGCCAGCGCCTGGGCCTGGAACAGATGGTGCCAAGCAACGGCAGTGTGTTCAGCACCGCGTTTACCGTGTCCATCGAAGCCGCCACCGGCGTGACCACCGGCATCTCCGCCGCCGACCGCGCGCGCACGGTGGCGGCAGCCGTGGCTATCAACGCCGGGCCTGCGGACATTGTGCAGCCAGGGCATATCTTCCCGTTGCGCGCCAAGGACGGCGGCGTGCTGACCCGAGCCGGCCACACCGAGGCTGGCTGCGACTTGGCACGCCTGGCCGGGCATGTACCGGCCTCAGTGATCGTCGAAGTGATGAACGACGACGGCACCATGGCCCGCCGACCTGAGCTTGAGGTGTTTGCGCGCAAGCACGGCATCAAGATCGGCACCATCGCCGACCTGATCCACTACCGCCTCAGCACCGAACGCACCGTGGTGCGCATCGGCGAACGTGACTTGCCCACGGTGCATGGCACCTTCCGCCTGATCACCTTCGAAGACCGCATCGACGGTGGCGTGCACATGGCGATGGTCATGGGCAACCTGCATCGCGATACGCCTGCGCTGGTCCGCGTGCATGTGATCGACCCGCTGCGCGACCTGGTTGGCGCCGACTACAGCGGCCCGTCCAACTGGACCCTGTGGGCGGCCTTGCAACGCGTCGCGGCAGAAGGCAGCGGCGTGGTAGTGGTGTTGGCCAATCATGAATCGTCCCAGGCATTGCTGGAGCGCGTGCCGCAGCTGACCCAGGCGCCACGCCAGTTCAATCGCTCGCAGTCGCGGATTTACTCGGAAGTGGGCACCGGTGCACAGATTCTCCAAGACCTCGGCGTGGGCCAGTTGCGCCACCTCGGCCCGCCGCTGAAATACGCGGGCTTGACCGGTTATGACCTGGAAGTCGTGGAGAGCATTCCGTTCGTTGAGTGACGTCGGCCAGATGGCCGGTATGGCAAAATGCTTGCGCAAAGTTTGGAATACCATAATATGATATCCCATAGGTTGAATGACCCTTCAAGGGTCATCCACACCGACTGCTCCCGATAGGCGGGCACTCAAAAGCCCCGCTCATAAACACAACAATGAGGGCGTAAAAATGGTGTTGAACACACGTATCAGCGCAGTCCTGTTCGCGGGTTTGCTGGCCACCGCCAGCCATGCCGCCATGGCGGCCGAAAGCGTCAACTTCGTGAGCTGGGGCGGTAGCACCCAGGACGCACAGAAGCAGGCGTGGGCCGACCCTTTCGGCAAGGCCAGCGGCATCACTGTGGTACAGGACGGCCCGACCGACTACGGCAAACTCAAGGCCATGGTCGAAAGCGGCAACGTGCAATGGGACGTGGTGGATGTGGAGGCTGATTTTGCCTTGCGCGCCGCCGCCGAAGGGCTGCTCGAACCCCTGGATTTCTCGGTGATCCAGCGCGACAAGATCGACCCGCGCTTCGTCTCCGACCATGGCGTAGGCTCGTTCTTCTTCTCCTTCGTGCTCGGCTACAACGAAGGCAAGCTGGGCGCCGGCAAGCCGCAGGACTGGGCCGCGCTGTTCGACACCAAGACCTACCCCGGCAAACGTGCGCTCTACAAATGGCCAAGCCCCGGCGTGCTCGAACTGGCATTGCTGGCCGACGGCGTCCCCGCCGACAAGCTCTACCCACTGGACCTGGATCGCGCCTTCAAGAAGCTCGACACCATCAAGAAAGACATCGTCTGGTGGGGCGGCGGCGCGCAGTCGCAACAACTGCTGGCCTCCGGTGAAGTCAGCATGGGCCAGTTCTGGAACGGCCGCATCCACGCCCTGCAGGAAGATGGCGCCCCCGTGGGCGTAAGCTGGAAGCAGAACCTGGTGATGGCCGACATCCTCGTGGTGCCCAAAGGCACCAAGAACAAGGCCGCCGCGATGAAGTTCCTGGCCAGTGCCAGCAGCGCCAAAGGCCAGGCCGACTTCTCTAACCTGACTGCTTATGCACCGGTGAACATCGACAGCGTACAGCGCCTGGATTCGGTCCTTGCGCCCAACCTGCCGACGGCGTATGTCAAGGACCAGATCACCCTCGATTTCGCCTACTGGGCCAAGAACGGCCCGGCCATTGCGACACGGTGGAATGAATGGCTAGTCAAATGAAAATGACGGCAACCACGCCGACCGGGAGCGCCCTCGGCGCTGCCGGCGCGGTTTCCCGCAACAGTCGGGCACCGTCCCTGGCGCAGCGCTGGCGGGGGTCGAGCAATCTGATCCCGGCCCTGTTGTTCCTCGGTCTGTTCTTCCTCGCACCATTGATCGGCCTGCTGCTGCGTGGCGTGCTGGAGCCGGTGCCGGGCCTGGGCAACTATGAACAACTGTTCGCCAACTCGGCGTACGCGCGCGTGCTGCTCAACACCTTTTCGGTGGCCGGCCTGGTGACGCTGTTCAGCCTGTTGCTGGGTTTCCCGCTGGCGTGGGTCATTACCTTGGTGCCACGTGGATGGGGGCGCTGGATCCTGAATATCGTGCTGCTGTCGATGTGGACCAGCCTGCTCGCCCGCACCTATTCCTGGCTGGTCTTGCTGCAAGCCTCCGGCGTGATCAACAAAGTGCTGATGGCGATGGGCATCATCGATCAACCGCTGGAAATGGTGCACAACCTTACCGGCGTGGTCATCGGCATGAGCTACATCATGATCCCGTTCATCGTGCTGCCGCTGCAGGCGACCATGCAGGCTATCGACCCGATGATCCTGCAAGCCGGCGCCATTTGTGGTGCCAGCCCGTGGACCAACTTCTTGCGCGTATTCCTGCCGCTGTGCCGGCCGGGGCTGTTCTCCGGCGGCTTGATGGTGTTCGTGATGTCGCTCGGTTACTACGTCACCCCGGCGTTGCTTGGCGGTGCGCAGAACATGATGCTGCCCGAGTTCATCATCCAGCAGGTGCAATCATTCCTCAACTGGGGCCTGGCCAGTGCCGGCGCGGCATTGCTGATTTTCATCACGCTGGTGCTGTTCTACTTCTACCTGAAGCTCCAGCCGGAATCCCCGGTTGGCGCCAGCAACGCGAGGTAAGCTGTCATGCTCCTGACTCCCAATGCCATGAGCCGCAGGATGCGCTTGGGCCTCTATACCACCACCGGCTTGATTGGTTTATTCCTGCTGTTGCCGATCGTGTTTATCGTGCTGCTGTCGTTCGGTTCATCCCAGTGGCTGGTGTTCCCGCCGCCGGGCTGGACGCTGAAATGGTACGGCCAGTTTTTCTCCAATGCCGACTGGATGAACGCGGCGATGGCCAGCCTCAAGGTGGCGGTGCTGACCACCGTGTTCGCCGTCGCGTTGGGCCTGCCCACCGCGTTTGCCCTGGTGCGTGGCCGCTTCCCCGGCCGCGAACTGCTCTATGGTCTGTTCACCTTGCCGATGATCGTGCCGCTGGTGATCATCGCCGTGGCGGTGTATGCGCTGTTCCTCAAGCTCGGCTACACCGGCACGATGTTCGCCTTTGTGGTCAGCCACGTGATCGTTGCGCTGCCGTTCACCATCATCTCGATCATCAATTCGCTGAAGCTGTTCGACCAATCGATTGAAGACGCGGCGGTCATCTGCGGCGCGTCACGTGTGCAGGCGGTGTTCAAGGTGACCTTTCCGGCAATACGCCCTGGCATGGTGGCCGGTGCCCTGTTCGCCTTCCTGGTCTCGTGGGACGAGGTGGTGCTCAGCGTGATGATGGCCAGCCCGACCCTGCAAACCCTTCCCGTAAAAATGTGGACCACCCTGCGCCAGGACCTGACGCCTGTGATCGCCGTCGCCTCGACGTTGTTGATCGGCCTGTCGGTGCTGGTCATGGTGATTGCCGCCGTCGCTCGTCGACGCACTGAAACCCGCGCTTGAGCGCCTAGGATTAAGACATGAGTGCAGTGATCAAAGACCCCGCCCAGCACCCAGACCAACCCCTGGTCAGCCTGCGCAACCTGAACAAGTACTACGGCGAATTCGCCGCCGTGGACAACCTCTCGCTGGACATCAAAGACGGTGAATTCCTCACCTTCCTCGGCTCCAGCGGCTCGGGCAAGAGCACCACCCTGTCGATGCTCGCCGGCTTCGAAACGCCAAGCAGCGGCGAAATCCTGGTAGGCGGCCAGTCGCTGGTCAATGTGCCGCCGCACAAGCGCGATATCGGCATGGTGTTCCAGCGTTACTCGCTGTTTCCGCACCTGTCGGTGCGCGACAACATCGCGTTCCCCCTGGCGATCCGCAAACTGGCCAGCGCCGAGCGTGAGAAGCGTGTCGACGCCATGCTCAAGCTGGTGCAGTTGGAACCGTTCGCCCACCGCCGCCCCTCGCAACTGTCTGGCGGCCAGCAGCAACGGGTCGCCATCGCCCGGGCACTGGTGTACGAACCGCGCATCCTGCTGATGGACGAACCTCTCGGCGCCCTCGACAAAAAACTGCGAGAAGACCTGCAGGACGAACTGCGCCAACTGCACCGACGCCTGGGCATCACCATCGTCTACGTGACCCACGACCAGGAAGAAGCCATGCGCCTGTCCCAGCGCATCGCGATTTTCAGCCACGGCAAGATCGTCGGCCTGGGCAGTGGGTTCGACCTGTACCAGAACCCGCCGAATGCGTTCGTCGCCTCGTTCCTCGGCAACTCCAACTTCCTCAAGCTCAAGGCCCAGGGCAATGCGGCGGCGTCGTTTGAAGGGCAGTCGTTGTCAATCCGCCTGACCAGCGGCCTGCACACCGAGCAGGAGGTGCTGCTGATGGTGCGCCCGGAAAAAGCCCTGGCGCTGAGCGCGGAACAGGCTGCTGAACAACCTTTGACGGCGGGCTGGAACGAAGTGTCGGCGATTGTGGGCGAAGTGCTGTTCCTCGGCGAAAGCCAGACCTGCACGGTGAAAACCCTCGGCGGTACCTCGATGACCGTCAAGGCGCTGTCTGCCGCCGGCATGCCGCTCAAGGCTGGCGACCCAGTGCGTGTACGCTGGGCCACGGCGGATGCGTGTGTGTATACCGAGTGGACGGAAAGCGATTTGAACAAGGCCGCCGGCGCTCATTGAGTCACCCTTGGGCCGCCACAACGTCGGGTTGTGGCGGCCTTTTTTTGCCTAAGTATCGCGTGCGTAAATCACACCCTCGATCCAGATGTCGATCCCGGTTAAACAGGTGGGAGCGGGCTTGCTCGCGAATGCAGTGTGTCAGCCCATACATCCAGTGACTGACACTCGGCATTCGCGAGCAAGCCCGCTCCCACTTTTGAATCGTGATAAATCAGACCAATAACGTTCAGCACACGATCAGTCGGAGTAGCCCAACCGCGCGGCCCTGACCTTCTGGATATGTGGACGTGTCGCCAGGCAGTAATAAAGCGGACACGTCACTACCAACCCCACTAGCCACGACAGGTCCGCGCCTTCCACCAGGTTGGCCCACGGCCCCACATACAGCGATGTATTGGCAAACGGCAGTTGCACGATAATGCCGATGAAATACGCGACGATCGCATGCAGGTTGAACCGCCCGTAAACCCCGCCATCCGCGCGGAAGATCGAGGCAATGTCGTAGGCGCCGCGCTTGATGATGTAGAAGTCGATCAGGTTGATCGACGCCCACGGCACCAGCACCAGCAACAGGGCGAGGATCAGGCCGATGAACTGCGAGATGAAGTCCGCCGACGTGCCCAGCGCGACCACGCAGCAACCGGCAAGGACCACGCCCGACAGCACCACGCGCACCTTGATGCTCGGCGTCCACTGGCTGGCGAAGGTCTGGATCGAGGTGATGATCGACAGCACCGCGCCATACAGATTCAGGGCGTTGTGGCTGATGATGTTGAGCAGGAACAGCACCATCAAAATCGGGCCGAGCCAGCCGGTGGCTTGCTTGACCGCGACCATGGCTTCGGTGCCCTCCGGCGTCGCCAGCGCTGCAACCAGGCCGAACGCGAAGGACAAGATGGTGCCCAGGGTCGCGCCCAGGTAGGTCGCGATAAACGGCCGGGTAATGCCGATATCTGCCGGCAGGTAGCGCGAGTAATCGCTGGTGTAGGGTGAGAAGCTGATCTGCCAGATCACGCCAAGCGACACCGTGGCTAGCCAGCCGGCGGCATTGAAGCCGCCACGGGTGAAGAAGTCTGCCGGCAGGTCATGGGCAAAGATGTAGATGAAGCCGGCCAGCAACGCGCTGCCCATCACCCAGGTGCCGATGCGGTTGAGGCTATGGATAAAGCGGTAGCCGATCACGCCGATGGCCGTGGCGCTGAGGGCGCCGATAAGGATACTCGCCGGCACCGGAACCGAAGGCACGATGCCAACGATGGACTTGCCCGCCAGCACGATGTTGGAAATGAAGAAACCGATGTAGATCAACGCCGCGAAGAACACAATCAGCAGCGCGCCATAACGGCCGAATTGCCCACGGCTCTGCACCATCTGCGGGATACCCATACGCGGGCCCTGGGCCGACGCGAGGGCAATCACGACGCCGCCGAGCATATGCCCGAGGGCAATCGCCAGCAGCCCCCACATCAGGTTGAGATGGAACACCTGGGCCACCATGGCACCGGTGACAATGGGCAGCGGTGCGATGTTGGTGCTGAACCATAAAGTGAACAGGTCGCGGGCCTTTCCATGGCGCTCTGCGGGAGGGACGTAATCGACCGTGTGATTCTCGATCAGGGGATCTTGCCGGGACATCTGGGGCATGGAAATGAACTCGCGTTTGTCTGATCTTATAGTTGTTTGACGCCATACCGGGGACGCTTCATGGCCGCCCCTCAGATGAAGACCATATTATGGTATTCCAACATTTTCACAAGACTGATCCGTAGTCCTGGCGCGCATCTGATCCGTAATTGTGCCACAGGCTTTCACCTCACCTCATGGCAAACCCCCCGTATTTATTGGTTATAAGACCAAAGGCTGACGTTCATCGGGTGGCTTAAAAAGCTGTTGCTTAGATTGTATTACGGTATACCATCAGACCTACAAACTTATAAAAACCGCTCTACCCTAAGAGGACCGTCCCATGATCGATGCCGCCATCTACAAACAAGTGATGGGTTCTTTTCCGTCCGGGGTCACCGTGATCACCACACTGGACGACGACGGCCAAGTCGTCGGGCTGACCGCCAGTGCCTTCAGCTCGCTGTCGATGGACCCGGCGCTGGTGCTGTTTTGCCCCAACTACAGCTCCGACTCGTACCCGGTGTTGATCAAGAACAAACGCTTTGCCATCCACGTGCTCTCCGGTGGGCAGCAGACCGAAGCCTACGCCTTCGCGCGCAAGGGCAAGGACAAGGCCCAGGGCATTGAATGGACCTTGAGCGAGCTGGGCAACCCGATCCTGGCCAATGCCACGGCAGTGATCGAGTGCGAGTTGTGGCGCGAATACGAAGGCGGCGACCACGCGATCATGGTCGGCTCGGTCAAGAACCTGATCGTGCCCCAGCAGAACGCCGGGCCACTGGTGTATTGCCACGGCAAGATGGGCGCCCTGCCCCTGCCGGCCTGATACCCCTATTTGAAGGCACCACACATCAAAATGTGGGAGCGGGCTTGCTCGCGAAGGCAGTCTTTCAGTCGATGCATTCAGTGACTGACACACCGCATTGGCGAGCAAGCCCGCTCTCACCTTTTTTGCATTTCAAATAAAAGCAAGCGGCGGTGGTCAGGTACGGAAACGACTGACCAACTGATTCAACGTCTGCGACAACGCCGTCAATTGCTGGGCATCCTGGCGCGTGGCATCGGCCAGGCTTGCCACCAATTGTGCGTCCCCGTGAATCTGGCTGATATGCCGATTGATGTCTTCAGCCACCTGATGCTGCTCTTCAGCGGCGGTGGCGATCTGGGTATTCATGTCACGGATCACGTCTACCGACTCCCGGATCAGGCCAAAGCTGGCCCGCGCCTCATTGATCGACACCACAGTTTCCTGGGACACCTCCAGGCTCGCGTGCATCTGCTTGCCCATCTGGTGAGTGCGGCGTGCTAGGTTGCCGAGCAGCCCGTCGATCTCGCCGGTGGAGTCTGACGTGCGCTTGGCCAGGCGCGCACCTCGTCCGCCACTACCGCGAAACCACGGCCCTGTTCGCCCGCCCGCGCGGCTTCGATGGCGGCGTTGAGCGCCAGCAGGTTGGTCTGTTCGGCGATGGAGCGGATGGTGCCGAGAATCGACTGGATGTCGTTGCTGTCTTTTTCCAACTGCTCCATGGCCTGGGCAGAATGGCCGATCTCTTCGCTCAAGCGCCCGACACTGCTCACCGCCGCGTCGATTTGCTGCTGCCCGGTATGGGCCTGACGCTGGCCGTTGTCGGCCGAGTCAGCCGCCTGGCTGCACGAGCGTGCGACCTCGTTGGAGGTGGCGACCATTTCATGAAACGCCGTGGAGACCATGTCCACCGCTTCGCGCTGGCGCTCGGCGACGTCGGCCATTTCCACCGACACGTCGGTGGCGCTGCCAGAGCTGCTATGGATCTGCCCGGCGGCCTGGCCGATGCGCTGGATCAACGTGCGTATAGCTTCGAGGAACTGGTTGAACCAGCCGGCGAGCTGCGCCGTCTCGTCGCGGCCTTTCACTGCCAGGCGCGCGGTCAGGTCACCTTCGCCCTGGGCGATGCTTTCCAGGCCACTGGCCACGCCGCGAATTGGCTTGACGATCAGCCCGGCAAACCACGCACCCGCCACCGCGAACAACACACCGCACACCAGTGCGATGCCCGCGATCAGCTAGGTCAGGCGTGCCGCGCCGGCCATCACCTCACTCTCGCGCACCAGCCCGACAAACCGCCAGCCCAAGGCCTTGGACGGCCAGACCAGGGCCATGTAGCGCTCACCCGCCAACTCGACCTGCACCAGGCCTTGGCCGGCCTCGCTCAACTGCCGATAGCCTTCACCCAGCTGGCCCAATTGCTTGAAATTGTGGGACGGGTCATGCGGGTCGACCAGCACGGTGTTGTTGGCTTCCATCAGCATCAGGTAGCCGCTTTCGCCCAGCTTGATCTGCTTGACCAGATCGGTCAGCTGCTTGAGGGAGACGTCGATGTTGACCACCCCGCTCGCCTTGCCCTGTTGATCATTGAAACTTTGCACGGTGCTGACCAGCACCACATCGTCGGCGGCCCAGTAATAGGCTTCGGTGCGCAGGGTCTTGCCCGGCTGCGCCATGGCCGTCTTGTACCAGGGCCGCGTGCGGGGGTCGTAGCTGGCAAGCTTGGGGTCGCCGGGCCAGAACACGTAGCCGCCGTCCTCGGTGCCCAGGGACAGGTAGGTATAGGCCGAATGACTCTTGGCCAGCCCCTCAAACAAGGTGAACAGTTGCTGGTCGCGTGCGCCGGGAGCGATTTGCGCGGCATCGCTGGCCAGGTAGCGTTTCACATCGGCATTGATCGCCTGTAACTGCGGATGCGCGGCCAGGTAAGCGACGTTCTGGCTGATCCCTTCGAAAAACAGCTGCATCGCGTTGTCGACCTGGCGAATCTCGCGCCCACTGCTGTCGACAAAGCCGTCCCGTGCCTCATGGCGCACATTGAGGATGATCAGCACAGCCACCAGCATCACCGGTAGGCTGGCAATCACCGCAAAGGCCAGGATTAGTTTTTGTTTTATGTTCATCGAGCTCGCCTTCCTTGTGAGGTGAGGGTGTAACCGTTGGAGAGAAAAGTTTTGCGGATATTCCGTATTATGGTATACCAACAATCAATCCGCCGAACAGCCGTCTTCACCGGCACGCTTCACCCAGGCGAGAGTACTTAAGGGCCCGCAGTCGACAGGCCGATCACAATAGATCCGAGGTAAGCGTCATGAAGTTTTCCCTGTTCGTACACATGGAACGTTGGGATGAGAGTGTGAGCCATCGCCAGTTGTTCGAAGACTTGACCGAACTGACCCTGATGGCTGAGGCCGGTGGCTTCAGCACCGTGTGGATTGGCGAACACCACGCCATGGAATACACCATCTCGCCAAGCCCGATGCCGCTTCTGGCTTACCTCGCGGCCAAGACCACCACCATTCACCTGGGCGCCGGTACCATCATCGCGCCGTTCTGGCACCCTCTGCGCGTGGCGGGCGAATGCGCCCTGCTCGACGTGATCAGCAACGGGCGCATGGAAGTCGGCCTGGCCCGAGGTGCCTACCAGGTTGAGTTCGACCGCATGGCCGGCGGCATGCCCGCCTCAAGCGGCGGCCAGGCGCTGCGCGAGATGGTGCCGGTGGTGCGCGCCCTGTGGAAAGGCGACTATGCCCACGACGGCGATATCTGGAAATTCCCCACCTCCACCAGCGTACCCAAGCCGATCCAGCAGCCCAACCCGCCGATGTGGATCGCCGCCCGCGACCCCGACTCCCACAACTTCGCAGTGGCCAACGGCTGCAACGTGATGGTCACCCCGCTGATGAAGGGCGACGAAGAAGTCCTCGACCTGAAAAACAAATTCCAGGCCGCCCTCGACAACAACCCCGACGTGCCGCGCCCACAATTGATGGTGCTGCGCCACACCCACGTGCACGCAGTCGATGACCCCGAAGGCTGGAAAGTCGGGGCCAAGGCGATCTCGAAGTTCTATCGCACCTTCGATGCCTGGTTCGGTAACAAAACCGTGCCCGTCAACGGCTTCCTTGATCCAAGCCCGGAAGAGAAATTCGTCGGGCGCCCCGAATTCGAACTGGAAAGCCTGCACAAGACCGCGATGATCGGTACACCGGAAGAAATCATCCCGCGCATCCAGTACTACCAGGAACTGGGCGTCGACGAGTTCAGCTTCTGGTGTGATAACAGCCTGCCCCACGCCGAGAAGAAAAAATCCCTGGAGCTGTTTATCAAGCACGTGGTGCCCGCGTTCCGTTAAGCGTGCGGTGAAGTGCACGGCGGCCAACTGTGCACTCAGCCAATGTGTAGATCGAAGCGCTGCGGGCACGGCGTGACGCCTTGGTGGATACCAGGCGCGCTCGGCAGCGTTTTCCTTCCGGCTTTTTCAGCCGGCAATTCTCTAGATTTGCGAAAGACCGCCATCGACCATCAGCTCAACGCCGTTGACATATTTGGCATCGGCGGACGCCAGGAACAGGGCTGAACTAGCGATCTCTTCTGGTTGGGCCATGTAGCCCAAAGGGGTGATCTGCTCGACGTATTGGCGAAGCGCGTCGATCTCGGTTTCGCTCATTTTCAAACCGTTATCCATCAGCGGGGTGCGGGTGAAGCCAGGGCTCAACACATTCGCGCGAATCTTGCGGCCTTTGAGTTCATTCGCCCAAGTGCGTGCAAAGGATCGCACTGCTGCCTTGGACGCGTTATAGAGACTCAGCCCCTCCATACCGTTGCTGGAGCAGATGGAAGCCGTCAAGACCACTGACGAGCCGTCTTTCATCAACGGCAAGAGCGTTTGGACCGTGAAGAAGACCCCCTTCACGTTAATGTCGAAAATGCTGTAGTACATGGCCTCTTGGGTCTCGCCCAGCGGATTTTTTTCACAGATACCCGCGTTGGCAAATACCGCGTCCAACTGATCACCCTGCGCCTCGATTGTCGCCCTGAGGCCATCAAGATCGGACTGACGTGATACATCGGAAAGGACCGCAACCGCCTTGTCGCCCAACGTGGCGACCGCTGCCTCGAGCGTGCCTAATGAACGTCCGGTGATGTAAACGCGCCTTGCCCCCTCGGCAATCAACGCCTGCGCAATCGCAAATCCGATCCCGGTGGAAGCGCCCGTCACAACGGCAACTTGATCACTGAATTTACCTGACATACCTGACTCCTCGGCGGTGGTTGTGTGGATCATTGACATAACAATGGCCCTATTGTGGGAGTCATTCGGGGTGAGCGGCACTGCCATAACTGAACGCCGGACGTACATATTTGTGCGGCGAAATCCGGCGATGAATCGTTTAGTTTTGAACCCGATCGGCTCTGGGAATGCCCCGAAATCCAAGAGATTGTGCCGATGAGTCATTCAAACAGCCCGAGGCGCCCTCAAGTGATGCTGGACGCCGTGGATGCCTGATCGGGTACACGCTGCGTCTGCCCGATGGGTGTTCAGGCCTCTAATAAATTTGGGAACCCTACGGTCTCAAACAGGACACCCCTTATGTCTCAGATCGAAGTGATGCCAGTCGAACGGCGACGCTGGTTTATGTTCGCAATCCTGTTGGTCGGCGCTTTTCTGCCACCTCTGGACTTCTTCATCGTCAATGTCGCACTACCGTCTATTCAAGAGGAGTTAGGCACCTCCTCCTCCGCCGAACAGCTGGTCATTTCGTCATATGCCGCGCTCTATGCCGTCACGTTGATCACCGGCGGACGACTCGGCGATCTTTACGGTCGCGGGCGGATGTTTTTCCTCGGCTTGATAGGTTTCGCGGCAGCTTCGCTGATATGCGGGCTGGCCTCTTCGCCTTGGGTTTTGATCAGCGGTCGTGCGCTACAAGGCATCACGGCCGCGGTGATGGCGCCCCAGGCGCTCGCTTCGGTGCAGGCGATTTTCCCGGAATCCGAAAAGCCCTTGGCGCTCAGCCTCTATGGGGCTGTCTTTGGTCTGGCGTCGGTGATCGGCCAGGCTCTGGGCGGAATCTTGATTTCGCTCAATCTGATGGGCATGGGGTGGCGGGCGATTTTTCTAGTGAATCTGCCGATTGCACTGCTGGTCATTCTGTTTGGCATCCCCGCACTGAGGGAAACGCGTGCCCGCCATGCGAGCAAGCTGGATCTGGGCGGCACGGCGCTATCGATGATGACGCTGGGCGCGCTGATCGTGCCATTGATCGAAGGGCGTGAAGCGGGTTGGCCTCTGTGGTCATGGCTTTCAATTGCTGCCGCGCCGTTGCTGGCCTGGTTGTTCTGGCAATACGAAACGCGTTTGCGCCTGGCCGGTGGCGCACCGTTGCTCGACCCGGCCGCGCTGCGGGCGCCGGGGCTGGGTCGAGCACTGCTGGTTGCCCTGTCCTTCTACTCGATCGGTGTGTTTTTCTTGTTGTTTTCGATGTATTTGCAGAGCGCACTGCATGCAACCGCACTCAGCGCGGGGCTGATCTTCCTGCCATTCGGCACGGGATTTCTGCTTGGGCCGTTGTCGACTTCGCAAGGCAGGCGCTTGTTAGGCGCTTACGTAAATTGCGCAGGCATGGGATTGGAGGTCGTCGGGTTGCTGGCCTTGACCTGGCTTGTCTTGGGGACACCGACCGGCGTCACTCCGCCATCCCTGCTGCTTGCGGTGATCCTGTTTGTGATCGGCTTCCGGCAAGGGCTCGCCATGCCAACATTGATGCGAATGGTCACCGGGCGCGTGGCGCCGGCCTACTCCGGCATGATTGCAGGTATTACCAGTTCCACGTTGCAAGTCAGTACGTCGCTGAGCGTCGCGTTGATCGGCGGTATTTTCTATACCTTGCTAGGCGCGCACACAGACGCGGCGGCCATCACTCACGCCTTCACCGTGTCCATACTGTGTATTGCCGCGTGCCTGGCCCTGGGCGCGGGACTGAGCGTCACCCTGGCGCGCCAGCCTGCGCCCATACCGGATGCATCAAGGGTGCGCCCAAGCTGAGTGGACCGGCCCACCCCTCACTCGGAGCCGATCATGCTGGACGCTAGGTCGGCGAGCGCGCGCAGCCTGTCCATCTGCCGCATGTCCTGGTGATACCCCATCCAGATATCACGGCCCGGTGGCGGCTCATCCGGATCAAGCAGCTTGAGTGCAGGCACCTGGTCGCCAAGCGAACGCGGCAGCACTGCCACGCCGAAGCCTTGTGCACACATCTGGGCCTGAACCGTGCGGCTGCTGCTGGTGAACACGGTCCGGGCAAGCGGATAACGCTGCTGCAACCATTGCACATCCGGGTAGTGGGCTTGGGCGATGTTCATGGTGATCAAACCCAGGCCTTCACCCTGGGGCTTCGGTACAGGTAATCCAACGGCCGAATACAGGCCGTAGGGCATGGTTGTCAGCTTGCGGTGAACGATGTCGGGTTCTGTGAAGGGGACGATACGAAAAGCGATATCCGCATCGCGGCGAGACAGGTCAAATAGCCGATGCCCGGCGATAACCTCAGGGACGATCAAAGGGTAACGTCGCGCCAACTCGCTCAGGACCGGGGACAGGACGTAACAGGCAAACCAGTCCGCAGATGAAATCCGCAACAGACCTTCAGGCTGGGCACTGTCACCCGCCATGCGCCGCTCGATGGCCAGCGCACTGTGCTCCATCTCTTGCGCCAGGCTGAGGATCTTTTCACCACTGTCGGTCAGTACCAACCCTTGGGCAGTCCGAAGAAAAAACGGCTGCCCACTGCCCTGTTCAAGTACCTGCAAGCGTCGCCCCACTGTCGGGTGGCTGACACCCA
Organism: Pseudomonas pergaminensis; assembly: GCF_024112395.2. Taxonomy (NCBI): domain Bacteria; kingdom Pseudomonadati; phylum Pseudomonadota; class Gammaproteobacteria; order Pseudomonadales; family Pseudomonadaceae; genus Pseudomonas; species Pseudomonas pergaminensis. Next base: position 4,185,554 of record NZ_CP078013.2, read on the forward strand.
ACTGTTTGGCAGCACCGCCCAAAGAGCCGCTGCGGGCAATCGCCAGGAAGACCCGCATGTCACTCCAGTCCATCCCTCACCTCGTACAAACATGAACGATGAGAGTGCAACATTGACCCTCCCGTAGCAATCCCCTCGCCCACATACTCAGCGGCCTGGATGCTCGCCCGAGCCGAAAAGCGGGGACCCGCATGAATATCGGCTTAATCGGGACGGGAAGCCTGGGCAAAGCCATCATCCCGCTGCTCATCGTAGAAAAGGCCAAATCGCAGGCAAAAAAAAGCCACTCGTTAGAGTGGCTTTTTCTTTGTATTTGGAGCGGGAAACGAGACTCGAACTCGCGACCCCGACCTTGGCAAGGTCGTGCTCTACCAACTGAGCTATTCCCGCGTCTTGGTGATGCGCATTCTATAGAATTATCAGAACCCGTCAACCCCTTGATTCAAAAAAGTTTTATTTCTTTTCAACGGTGGTGCGCAGATGCGGCCAGGCGGCGCGCAGATACTGGAGCATGGACCACAGCGTCAGGCCCGCAGCAATGAGCAGCAAGGCGTAGCCCAGCAGGACCCAGAAGGTGAAGTCCGACGGGTTGGCCAACAGGATAACCAGCGCAAGCATTTGCGCAGCGGTTTTCCATTTGCCCATATTGGAGACGGCGACGTGAGCGCGGGCACCGATTTCGGCCATCCATTCGCGCAGGGCCGAGACCACGATCTCGCGGCCGATGATCACGGCGGCCGGCAGGGTCAGCCACAGGTTGCCATGTTCTTGCACCAGCAGGACCAGGGCGACGGCGACCATGAGTTTGTCGGCCACCGGGTCGAGGAACGCGCCGAACGGCGTGCTCTGTTCCAGGCGGCGGGCCAGGTAACCGTCGAGCCAGTCGGTGGCGGCCGCGAAGGCAAACACCGAACTGGAGGCCGCGTAGCTCCATTCATACGGCAAATAGAACAACAGGATAAAAATCGGAATAAGCAGGACGCGTAGAACGGTGATCAGATTAGGGATATTCATCGGCACAACTGGCTACGAGGTGGAAAGGCATTCTATTCGCTATGCAGATTCGCATAAATCAACTCAGCGAGCTTTTTACTGATACCGGGTGCTTTGGCTATTTCGTCAATGCTGGCACGGGACAGCTCCTGCAAGCCACCAAAATGTTTAAGCAAGTCGCGACGCCGTGTCGGCCCAACCCCCGCCACCCCTTCCAGGGTTGAGGTTCGCCGGGTTTTGCCACGCCGGGCGCGGTGGCCGGTAATTGCGAAACGGTGGGCTTCGTCGCGGATCTGCTGGATCAGGTGCAGCGCGGGTGAGTCACCCTTCAAGGTGAACTCATGGGCGGCATCATTCAAGTACAACGTCTCGAAACCAGCCTTGCGCGTGGCGCCCTTGGCCACGCCGAGCAGGATCAAGTCGGGCACCGCCAGCTCGTTGAGCACATCGCGGGCCATGGACAACTGACCCTTGCCGCCGTCGACCAGCAGGATATCCGGCAACTTGCCCTCGCCGTCCTTCAACTTGCTGAAACGCCGGGTCAAGGCCTGGTGCATGGCCGCGTAGTCATCGCCGGCGGTGACGCCTTCGATGTTATAGCGCCGGTAATCGGATTTGATCGGCCCTTCCGGGCCGAATACCACGCAGGAGGCCACCGTGGCCTCGCCGCTGGAGTGGCTGATGTCATAGCACTCCAGGCGCTGCGGCGGTTCGTCCAGGTTGAGGATTTCGGCCAAGGCATCGAAGCGTGCAGCGACGTGCTGTCGATTGGCCAGCCTCGCGCCCAGGGCCTGCTCGGCATTGGTCACCGCCAGTTGCTGCCAACGCGCGCGGGTGCCGCGTACGCGGTGGCTGATGTCCAGCTCGCGGCCGCGCAGTTCGTGGATCGCCTCGATCAGCGTGGGGAAGTCTTCATGCACCACATTGACGATCAGTTCCGACGGCAGGTCGCGCTCGGGGCTGCTGACGTAGTACTGCCCAAGGAAGGCCGCCATGACTTCGGCCACTTCCTCATCGATACCGGTCTGCGGAAAGAAGTTCTTGCTGCCCAGTACCCGCCCGCCCCGCACGCTGATCAGGTGCACGCAGGCGCCGCCCGGATTGACGAAGGCCGCGATGACATCCACGTCACCGCTGCCGCCTTCCATGCTCTGCTGATCCTGCACACGGCGCAGCAGCGAGATCTGGTCACGCAGCTCAGCGGCGCGCTCGAAGTCCAGGGTGCTGGCGGCCTGCTCCATGGCGCCGGAAAGCTCGTCGGTGAGGGCATTGCTGCGCCCTTCGAGGAACATCACCGAATGGCGTACATCCTCGGCATACTCGGCCGGCTCGACCAGGCCGACGCACGGGGCCTTGCAGCGCTTGATCTGGTATTGCAGGCACGGCCGCGTGCGGTTCTTGTAGAAGCTGTCTTCGCACTGGCGGACAAAAAAGGTTTTTTGCAGCAGGCTCAGGCTTTCGCGGATCGCGCCGGCGCTCGGATAGGGGCCGAAGTACTTGCCCTTCTGCTTCTTTGCGCCCCGGTGAATGCTCAGGCGTGGGAAGTTGCCGTCGGACAAAAACACGTACGGGTAGGATTTATCGTCGCGCAGCAGAATATTGTAGGGCGGCCGCCATTCCTTGATCAGCGTCTGCTCGAGCAGCAGCGCTTCGGTTTCATTGGCGGTAATGGTGGTTTCGACCTGGGCGATGCGCGCCACCAGCGCCGCGGTCTTGGGCGCCAGACCGCTCTTGCGAAAGTAGCTCGCCAGGCGGTTTTTCAGGTTCTTGGCTTTGCCGACATAGAGCAGGCGTGCCTCGCTGTCGAACATGCGGTACACGCCGGGGCGGCCACTGCAGGTCGAGAGGAAGGCACTTGGATCAAACGGTGTGGTCATGTCAGGCGCTGGCGTCCACCATGCCGTGGCGCACTGCGAGCAGGGTCAATTCAACATCACTGCTGATGGCGAGCTTCTCGAAAATGCGATAGCGGTAGGTGTTGACGGTCTTGGGCGACAGGCACAGCTTGTCGGAGATCGTCTGCACCTTCTGGCAACCGACGATCATCAAGGCGATCTGGATTTCCCGCTCCGACAGCGCATCGAATGGCGAGTCGCTGACGGGCTGGAAAGATTTGATGGCCAATTGCTGGGCAATCTGCGGACTGATGTAACGCTGGCCGGCAAACACCAGGCGGATGGCTTGCACCATCTCGGCCAGGCCTGCACCTTTGGTCAGGTAACCGGCTGCGCCCGCCTGCAACAGGCGAGTCGGGAACGGGTCTTCTTCACACACGGTCACCACCACGACTTTGATGTCCGGATGGCTGCGCAACAATTTGGTCGTGGCGCCAAGACCGCCGATACCAGGCATCTTGACGTCCATCAGCACCACATCGGGTTTCAACTCCCGGGCCTTGATCAGGGACTCTTCACCCGATTCGGCCTGGCCGACTACTTGCAGGCCATCGATGTCAGCCAGCATTCGTGTAATGCCTGTACGAACGAGATCATGGTCATCGACTACTAGCACCCTAATCAAGCAGACACCTCGCGATATGGTCTTATAGGTTGCTGAACACCTTAGCAAAAAACCAAGGCGCAGACCTAGCTGCAAGCGTCATATATATAGCGTTTGAACACACAGTGGCCGCCCACCAAGGGGTGAACGGCTGTATTTGTTGGGCAGCGGGTCAGGAATCCTGGGGCTGCGGCTTGGTTTTCCCGTTCTGCAAAACGGAGTGCTCGGCCAGAGTTGACGTCAAGCGGCGGATCGCAGCCTGGTCTTCCTTGAACATTGCGCGGTAGTCACCCAGTACCTTTTCTTCGATCTGGCTGAGGTTTTCCAGCTGGATCGGCGTAGTCACACCGGTCAGCACGTACAACACATCTACTCCCTTTTCGGCCACACGCGACAAGTAGTCAGCCTTGGGTGCTCGCCCTCCGCTTTCGTATTTACCTTGCGCGTTGGCTTCAACGCCTCCTATTTCACCAAATACTTTTTGCGACAGGCCAAGTCGCTCTCTCTCTTGCCTCAAACGCGAACCGATTCCACTCATTTGGATGTATGATCCTATTTGGCACACCCCAAGAGGTGACACCCTCATCTCATTGTTAAACGAACTTGAACGGTTTTGAACTATGCCCGGAATCCGTACTGCTGCACAAGCCAAGGCCTGGCTGGAACATCAAGGCAAGTCAGTCCAAGCGTTCACTCGTGAACATGGCGTTGATCCGGCAACCACCTATCAAGTGCTCGCTGGGCGCAAAAAGGGACGGCGTGGAGAAGCCCACAAGGTGGCGGTCCTGTTGGGCATGAAAGAAGGGATCATCCTTGCTGAGGCCGATAGCCAGCACAACGCTCAGGAAGTCATTTCCTGAAGCCAGTATGCGCTTATTAGCGTCAGATGCATGGTTTAGCTTGAATGGCAGACGCGCTCCATGCGCCAGAAGCAGTCTTCCTCACCGACAATGCTCAACCCGCAGCGCTGATAGAGCCTCCTCGCCGGATTGGTCTTGAACACGGTCAGGCGCAACAAGCCCAGGGCCTGGGCCTTGATTGCCATCTGCTCCAACACCCAACTGCCCGCGCCCAGCCCTCGACAGGCCTCGAGCATATGCAACTCGCGGATATAGAGCGCTCGGCTGTCGCGGCTCAAACTGATAAAGCCCATCACCCCATCCTCGTTGCAGACCAGCCAGTTCTCGCGGCCCGCCCAGGCGACGTCGAAGCCATCGTTGGACCACACCAGGCCGTACTGCCGGTAGTAACGGCTCATGGCTGCAAAGGTCAGGCTTCGTGCAAACGGCAGGTCCTGGTCTGTAGCCGCGCGCAGATGGAACACCATTCAGACGGCAACCACTTGACCGGCCCACTGCCCGCCCTGGCGACGGGCAATCACCAGCGCCTCGCCGACACCAGAGACAGCGGCGAGTAAACCGCCGTCAGCCGTCCAGATAGCGCTGCGACCGGCGCACACATAACCACCGGATGGGCCACCATGGTTAGCCATCAACACCAGCAGGCCATGCTCGGCCGCATAGCCCTGGAGCAACGCGCTGTCTGTGGCGTAGCCGCCCTCGCTGATCAACACGCCGGCGGCGTAAACCGTGGCGCCGGCCTCAGCCGCGAGACGCGGATGGCTGGCATGGGTGAAGTCCGCGCACACCGCCAGCGCAATTCGGTCGCTCCCCCGTTCCAGGGCCGCGCCGCCCTGCCCCGCGACAAATGCCAGTTCTTCGCCAGGATGCAAATACTGTTTGGTGTAGACCGCCACGGAGCCATCCGCGGCCAACACCAGCGCACCGATCAACACTCCCCCTTCAGGCGCCAGGCGGATGGGCATCCCCACCACCGCCGTCAGCCGCAGTTCCCGCGCCATGTCCCGCAGTGGCGTCAACACAGGGTCGTCAGGCGCAATCGCCAAGCCTGCCGCCAATGACGGTTCGTACCCGGTCAACGACAGCTCCGGAAACACCAGCACTTGCACGCCATGGCCGGCAGCCGCTTGCATGAATGCCAGGTGGCGTTCGATATTGGCCGGCAGATCGCCCGCGATGGAAAGGGTTTGAGCAGCAGCAAGGGTCAGGGCAGTCATGGTCGCGTCCAAGCATCATCAAGTGCCTACAAGCATATCTCGCCCCATAGCGGTTGGGGTCGGTGCGCGATAGAAATTACTGATTGAATCCTCCTGCATGCCTCTAGTAAGCTCCCCCCATCATTTGGAGACCTACCATGTTGCAACTCACCCACACTCAGGTTTGCCCTGCTGCCAGCGCCTCGCGCTCGGTGTCGGCTACCCGTGTGAGCGGTTCGAGCGCAGCGGTAAGCTTTTATTTTGGGTATTGGTTTAGCCACTGGCGCGCCTGATACCTGAAATCGGCGCCCACTACTTAAGGGGTCGCCTACCAGAGAAATCTAAACCCCCGGTCGGCTCCCCGATCGGGGGTTTTGTTTTTTCAGGCCTCTATCAATTTTGCAGAACACTTTAAAGGACACACGACATGAACTACGCCACCTATTACCGCTACGACACCTCCACCGCATGGCGATTTAGCCAGCTCCGCTCGGGACAGCCTGCCGCCTCCGATCGGTCACCTATTGGTGGCAAGCCAACACACGTAGCCAACACGGCCAATTGTCGAACACCCCAGTAGGGCAAAGCGCGCGGGAACTGCCCGCCGCTTGCCCAGGAAGCCTTGAATATGAACTCTGCCACCGCCGCTCTGCCCGTTTCTGCCCTCACCAGTGCCAATGAAGCCCTGACCCAGCGTCTGCCCAGCTCCCTGGATGTAAAGCTCAAGCTGCCGCTCAGCCCCTTCCTCAACGAACAAGTCCACGCCCATCGCCACGCCGTGCGCGCCATCCTCAATGGCGAAGATTCGCGTTTGCTGGTGATCGTCGGCCCGTGCTCGATCCACGACCCGGAATCGGCCATGGAATACGCACGCAACCTGAGGAAGCTCGCGCTGGAAGTCAGCGACCAGATGCTGCTGGTGATCCGTGCCTACGTCGAAAAACCGCGCACCACCATCGGCTGGAAAGGCCTGGCCTACGACCCGCACCTGGATGGCAGCGATGACATGGCCGCCGGCATCACGCTGTCCCGCGAACTGATGCGAGAAATGCTGCGCCTGGGTCTGCCGGTCGCCACTGAACTGTTGCAACCGATGGCCGCCGGCTACTTCGATGACTTGCTCAGCTGGGTCGCGATTGGTGCGCGCACCACCGAATCGCAGATCCACCGCGAGATGGCCAGCGGCCTGGGCATGCCCGTGGGCTTCAAGAACGGCACCGACGGCGGCGTGGCGATTGCCTGCGACGCGATGCGCTCGGCCTCTCACCCGCACCGCCATTTCGGCGTCGACAGCCAGGGCCACCCGGCGATTATCCAGACCCCGGGCAACCCCGACACGCACCTGGTACTGCGCGGCGGTCATCGTGGGCCGAACTACGATGCGCAGAACGTAGCGCAGGTGAAGCACGACCTGGCCAAGTCCAAGGTGGCGGCGCGGATCATGGTCGATTGCAGCCACGCCAACAGCGGCAAGGACCCGTTGCGTCAACCGGCGGTGTTCAACGAAGTACTGGAACAACGCCTTAAGGGCGACACCTCGCTGATCGGCATGATGCTCGAAAGCCACCTGTTCGAAGGCTGCCAGCCGCTGAGCGCGTCGATGAAATACGGCGTGTCCGTGACCGACGGCTGCCTGGGCTGGGACGGCACCGAGCAATTGCTGCGCAGTGCGGCCGAGCGTTTGCGCCAACAACACAAAACCAACTGATTGGTCGAGATCGAAATGTGGGAGCCGGCCCGCCTGCGATGGCGCAGTGTCAGGCTACAAAACTGTAGCTGATGTACTGTTATCGCAGGCAAGCCAGCTCCCACATTTGATCAGTGTTTGGCTCACGACAGGGGATACAGCGCCTCATCAAACTGCTCAAGCTTCGGAAACACCAAGGGCTGTTCATCCGCCAGCCCTTGCAACCGCTGCGCATACCCCACCAGGAACTCCTGTCGCGCTTCAGCACTGATATACGGCACATGCCACGCCACGTACGGTGCCAGTACGTCATAGCCCACATACGCCAGCGTTCCGCGCAGAATCGGCCGTAACATATCCTCGAGCGGCCCGTGGATCGCGCCCTCACCAAACATGTGCTCGCGTCCGCCCAGGGTCACCGTGACCAGCGCACGCTTGCCCGCCAGCCCACCCTGATCGTAAAAGCGCTTGCCGCCGTAACACACCCCCGACACCAGCACCCGGTCGATCCAGCCCTTGAGCATCGCCGGCGCCGAGAACCAGAAGATCGGAAAGTTGAGGATCAACAGATCAGCCCACAGCAGCTTGTCCAATTCGCCCTGGATGTCCGCCGCGATCGACTGCTTTTTCACCCCCAGGCGCTGCTCCAGGGCATACACCAGGTAGTCGGGATTTTCCCGCGACGAAAAGTCCGCCGCCGACGCCACCGGGTTCCACTGCATGGCGTACAAATCACTGACCTGAACCTCATGCCCCTGGCGCTCCAGCGTGGCGACCGCCTGGTCGCGCAAGGCAGCGGTAAACGACTGCGGCTCAGGGTGGGCGTGAACAATCAAAACCTTCATACAAATTCCTCAAACGGTGTGCGCTGCCCGTTGGGCCAGCAAGTGATCGAGCCAGTCCGGGTCCATTTCCGGCTCCGATGAAAACAGCAGGCCGGTGTAGTCCTGGTACGGCGGGGTAAAAATCGCGTTGCGGCTGCCCTGGTCCACCACCCTGCCCCGCTGCATCACCACCACCTCGTCGGCAATCGCGCGCACGGTGGCCACGTCGTGGGTGATAAACAGGTAGGCCACGCCCAATTGCTGTTGGAGGCGGTCGAGCAGTTTCAACACGCCCTCGGCCACCAGTTGATCCAGGGCCGAGGTGACTTCGTCGCAGATGATCAGTTGCGGGTCGGCCGCCAGCGCGCGGGCGATGCAAATCCGCTGTTTCTGGCCACCGGACAGTTCGCGCGGCTGGCGCGCCATGAACACCGCCGGGTCCAACTCGATCATCTCCAGCAACTCGGCGACCCGCGCGCGCAGGGCCTTGCCTTTGAGGCCCAGGTAAAACGTGAGCGGCCGGCCGATGATGTCGACGATGCGCTGACGCGGATTCAGCGCGGTGTCCGGGATTTGATAGATCATCTGGATACGTCGCAATTGCTCCTTGCTGCGCTTTCGAAAGTCCGCGGGCAAGGGCGCGCCGTCATACATCACCTGCCCCGCCGTCGCCGGCAGCAACCCGGTGATCAAACGCGCCGTGGAGCTTTTGCCACTGCCGGACTCGCCAATCACCGCCAGGGTCTGGCCACGATAGAGCTTCATCGACACCTCATGCAGCACCGGTTGATGCCCATAACTGGCGCTCACCTGCTGCACATCCAACAACGGCACTTGCTGGACCGGACACGCCTTGGGCTCGGTGCGAAAACTGCGCACTGCCCACAGGGACTTGGTGTAGTCCTGCTGCGGCTGGCTGAGCATGCTGCGGGTATCGGCCTCTTCCACCAGCTTGCCATGGCGCAGCACCATGATGCGGTCGGCCATCTGTGCCACCACCGCCAGGTCATGACTGATGTACAACGCGGCGCTGCCAAAGGTTTTTACCGCGTCGCGGATGGCTGCCAGTACTTCGATCTGGGTGGTGACGTCGAGGGCCGTGGTGGGTTCGTCGAAGATAATCAGGTCCGGGTGACAGGCCATGGCCATCGCGGTCATCACCCGTTGCAACTGCCCGCCGGAGACTTGATGGGGGTAGCGCTGGCCAATGGTCTGCGGGTTGGGCAGGCGCAGCACACGGTACAATTGCACCGCTTCGCGCTCGGCCTGGGCACGGTCGATGCCGCCGTTGATCACCGCCGTTTCCACATGCTGGTCGATCAGGCGATGCGCCGGGTTGAACGACGCCGCCGCACTTTGCGCCACGTACGCAATGCGCAAACCACGCAGCTGGCGCAGCGCCTCGGGTTTGGCCTGCAGCAACTGGATGCCGTCGAAACACACCGAGCCGCCGGTGATGCGGCAACCGTCCCGCGCATAGCCCATCGCTGCCAGACCGAGCGTGGATTTACCCGCACCCGACTCGCCGATCAGCCCCAATACTTCACCGCGCTGCAAGGTCAGGTCGATGCCCTTGATCAGCGGGTGCCAGGCGTCTTCGTAATGCCCTTCGATCTGCAGGTTGCGGATTTCCAGCAGTGGCTTGTCCATCCTCAACACTCCTTCAAGCCGCTGGATTTATGCAGCATCCAGTCGACAACAAAATTCACGCTGACGGTGATCAACGCCACCGCCAAGGCCGGCAGCAACGGGCTGATGTCGCCGAAGGTGATCAACACCGCGTTGTCGCGCACCATGCTGCCCCAGTCGGCGGTGGGCGGCTGGATGCCCAGGCCGAGGAACGACAGCGCGCTGATAAACAGAAACACAAAGCAGAAGCGCAGGCCGAATTCGGCAATCAGCGGCGCGGCGGCGTTGGGCAGGACTTCGCGGGTGACCAGCCACCACAAGCCTTCACCGCGCAGGCGGGCGGCCTCGACAAAGTCCTGCACCACCACGGTCATCGCCACGGCACGCGAGAGGCGAAACACCCGGGTCGAATCCAGCAACGCAATCACCAGCACCAGCGACGTGGCGTTGGTGCCCACCACGCTCAGAATCAGCAAGGCGAAGATCAACTGCGGAATGGCCATGAGCACATCCACCACCCGCGACAAACCCTGGTCAATCCAACCGCCCTTGATCGCCGCCACCAAACCGCTCAAGCCGCCGAGCAGAAACGCCAATGTGGTGGTCAGGAACGCGATGCCCAGGGTATTGCGCGCGCCGTACACCAGGCGGCTGAACATGTCGCGCCCCAGGTTATCGGTGCCCAGCAGGAACTGGCCGCTCCAGGGCGCAAAACCCTCGCCCACCACCTGGGTTTCGCCATAGGGCGCCAGCAGCGGTGCGAACAGCGCAACCAGGACGTACAACACAATGATCAGCAGGCCAAACTTGGCGCTCAACGGCGCGCGGGCCACTTGGCTCAGCAGGTTCATGGGCTACCCCTTGGGATGCATCAGGCGTGGGTTGCTGGCGATGGACAACACGTCAGCCCCGGTATTGAGCAGGATGTAGGTCGCGGCAAAGATCAGGCTGCAGGCCTGCACCACCGGGATGTCACGCTTGGACACCGAGTCCACCAGCAACTGGCCGAGACCGGGATAGACAAACACCACCTCGACCACCACCACACCCACCACCAGGTACGCCAGGTTCAGCGCGACCACGTTGACGATAGGCGCCAGTGCGTTGGGTAACGCGTGCCGCCAGATAATCCGCGATTGACTGATACCCTTGAGTCGGGCCATTTCGATATAGGGACTGGCCAGCAGGTTGATCAGCGACGCGCGGGTCATGCGCATCATCTGTGCGATCACCACCAGGCTCAGGGTGGCTACCGGCAGTACCGAGCGCTCCAGGAGGGTGCCAAACGTGGCATCCGGCGCCAGGTTGGAAAGGCTGGGAAACCAGCCGAGCTTCACCGAGAACACCAGGATCAGCAGGTAGGCCACAAAGAACTCCGGGAACGACACCGCGCTCAACGCCGAGGTATTGAGCAGGCGATCGAACCAGCTGTTGCGATACAGCGCCGCCAGCATGCCCAGCACCAGCGCCGTGGGCACCGAGACCAACGCTGCCAGTGCGGCCAGGCTCAGGGTGTTGCCCAGACGCGCGCCGATCAGCTCGGCGATGGGTCGCTGGTTCGCCAGGGATGCACCCAGATCACCGTGCAGCAGCCGCAGCAGCCATTGCGCAAACCGCGTGAACGGCGGCAAATCCAGGCCGAGTTGCGCCCGGAACGCCGCCACGGTTTCCGGGGTGGCAGACTGGCCGAGCATGGCCTGGGCGATATCTCCCGGCAGCATGCCCACGGCCAGGAAGATGATCACCGACACGGCAAACAACGACAGCACGCCGAGGGCCAGGCGTTGGAGGACCAGTTTCAACAAGCTATTCATCGTGGGATTCCTTGAAAGGGCACGCGTTCAAAGACATCACAGCCCTGATGTAGGAGCTGGCTTGCCAGCGATGAGGCCAGCGGCATCACCGCCAACCTCCGGTCCGCCATCGTCGGCATGCCGGCTCCCACAAGGGTCAGGCCTGCCACCACCGCTCGATCAACCGCAACCCATCCAACTCGCCATAAGGCGCCGTCAGCGGCCCATGGTTGACCCGGTTCGAACGCGCCGCCACCGAGCTGGCAAACAGCGGCACAATCGCGCCGCCATCGTCCCGGCACAGCGCCTGCATTTCGTTGTACATCTCCTGGCGCAGCGGCGCGTTCATCTCGCCACGGGCGGCGTTGAGCAGTTGGTTGAAGCGCGGGTTGTCCCAGTGGGTTTCATTCCAGGCCGCCCCCTTGGCATAGCCGATGCTGAACATGCGGTCGGCGGTCAGGCTGCTGTACCAGAAGGAGGTGGTGAACGGCTGCTTCATCCACACATTGGAGAAGAACCCGTCGGCCGGTTCGCGTACCACATCGATGTCGATGCCGGCCTGGCGTGCCTGTTCCTTGAACAACACCGAGGCGTCCACCGCGCCGGTGTAGGCGGCGTCAGAAGCTTGCAGGCGTACCTTGAGCGACTCCACACCGGCCTTGCGCAGGTAGAAGCGCGACTTCTCCGGGTCGTAGGCACGTTGCTCAAGGGCGCTGTTGATAAAACGGCTGCCGGGCTGGATCGGATGGTCGTTGCCCACCAGACCGTAGCCATGCAGCACCGAAGCCAGAAGCGTCTCGCGGTTAATCGCGTGCTTCATTGCCATGCGGATGTCGTTGTTCTTGAACTCATTGCTGTCGCACAGCATCGGGAAGGTGTAGTGCTGCGCGCCCTTGGTTTCTTCAATCACCAAACCGGGGTTGCGCTTGAGCAGCGCCACGGTTTTCAGGTCGACCTTGTTGATCACATCCACCTGCCCGGTGACCAGCGCATTGACCCGCGCGGCGCCGTCGGCGATGGCCAGTAGCTCGGCGCTGGCGAAGTGCGCGCGGCCGGGTTTCCAGTAGTCGGGGTTGCGCTCCAGGTCCATGCGCACGCCGGGTTCGAAGCTTTTCAGGCGATAGCCGCTGGTGCCTACGCCGGCTTGCCAGTCAGCCACGCCGTCCTTGGCAGGCATGATCACCAAGTGGTAATCGGCGACCACGTAGGCGAAGTCAGCATTGCCCGAATGCAACTCGAACACTACCGCATCCGTACCTTTGGCCGTGACGCTGGCGACATCGCCGAGGACGGTCTTGGCGGCTGAAGTGGACTTGGCGTCGAGGTGATGATTGATCGACGCCACCACATCCTCGGCGGCCAGGCTCTTGCCGTTGTGAAAGGTCACGCCGGGGCGCAAGTAGAAGGTCCACACCCGCGCATCGGGCGTGGATTCGAACCGTTCGGCCAATTCGGGAATCGCGCTGCCATCCACCGCGATTTCGGTGAGGGTGTTGTACACCGCCGAAAAGCCGACAAAGGTGAAGGTGTCGACCCAGGAGCCAGGGTCGCGGGAATCGGTGGTACTGCCTCCGGCCAGGCCCAGGCGCAACACGCCGCCAGGCTTGGGCGTGGCTTCGGCGGCAAAGGCGTGCAACGGCAGGCCCATGGAAAACGCCGCCGCCACCGCACCGGCCACGGCGCTGTGTTTGAGAAAGTCCCGTCGGTGCATCGCTTGAGTCATTTTGTTGTTGTTTTCGCTCACGGTGTTGCTCCTCTAAAGATCAACAGGCACAGGCATGTTTCAACTCGATCAGGGTCACGCCATTGCGTTTGAACCCATTGCGCAGGTCCGTCTGCAGCTCGTCCAGGTTGCGGGGCTGGTTCACGGTGCAGCCGAATGCCTGGGCGAACAGTGCGAAATCCGGGTTGCGTGGCAGCACGCCGATGGGTTCGATATCCAGGTCGAGCATGTCGTCGCGGATCTGGCCGAGGGCGTCGTTATTCCACAGCAGCACCACCAGCGGGCTGTCCAACTCCTCGACGGCAGTGGCCAGTTCCTGGGCGGTGTAGAGAAAACCGCCATCGCCCACCAGCACCAGGCCCGGTCGTTGCGGCGCGCCGAATTTGGCGCCAATACCCGCCGGCAGGCCATAGCCCAAGGTGCCGTAGCCGGTGGGATGCAGCCAGCTTCGAGGGGCGCGACTGCGGTAGGCGTAGTTGCCGGTGTAGGCCAACTGGGTCATGTCGCTGCTCACAAAGGCGTTGGCCGGAAGCTCGGCTGCAATGCGGTCGAGAATGGCTTGGTGGATGGACTGCAAGGGGCCGTGGCCCGACTCGACCGCCTGCAGCAAGGCAGACACCTTCGCGATGGCGTCATCCGCGTTACGCGGGGTGGACGGCAGGCGTTCCAACAAGGCTTGAACGGTCTGGCGGGCATCGCCGTGCAGCGCCACGGCACAGGGGTAGAAGTCATTGAACTTGCGCGGGTCGATGTCGACCCGCAGCAGCTCACCGCCGAGGGGCAGACGCTCGCGCCAATAGTCGGTGTCGGCCATTTCCGTACCCACCGCCAGCACCACATCCGCCTCGCTGATCAGTTGCCAGCCCGGAGCGACACACAGGGTGGAACCCGCATTGAGCGGGTCGTCGACCGGTAACAAGCCCTTGCCCGCCACACTGGTAAAGAAGGGCGCCGCCAAGTGAGTGCTCAAGCGCTGCAACGCCTCGCCCGCCCCCAGTGCACCGCCGCCGGCAATGATCATTGGCCGCTTGGCCACCGAGAGCTTGGCCGCGGCCTGATCCAAGGCTTCAGCAGAAGGCAGGCCGCGACCTGGGCGACGCACCACCTCGTGGCTCCAGTCGCGCTTGATCGGCGCGGCCAACACATCCAGCGGCACCGAAATATGCACTGGGCGTGGTCGCTCACTGTCGAACACCGCGAAGGCGCGGGCGACCAGCTCGGGCAAATCCTCCGCGCTCAACGCCACCGCCGAAAACGCCGTGATCGGCGCGGTGATCGCACGCTGGTCCTGGGTTTCGTGCAGGCTGCCCCACCCTTTGCCGAGGCTGGCGGTGCTGTTGACGCTGGAGATCACCAACATCGGAATCGAGTCGGCATAGGCCTGGCCTATAGCGGTGGCCGCATTGGTCACGCCAGGGCCTGTAATCACAAAGCACACGCCCGGCTTGCCGCTGACCCTGGCATAGCCGTCGGCCATGAAACCGGCGCCTTGCTCATGGCGCGTGAGCACATGCCGAATGCCACTGCCGGGCAGGCCGCGATACAGTTCCAGGGTATGCACGCCGGGAATGCCGAACACCGTGTCGACGCCATACTGCGCCAGCAACCGCACCAGGGCCTGGCCGCCGGTCATGGTTTTATCGTGCATGTTCATCTCCTAGACGAATCAATGCATCGACCGCCACGGCGCCCTGGGCATTGACCAACAATGGGTTGACATCCAACTCCAGCAACTGCCCGGCGTTGGCGCAGGCGTAATCGGCGACCGCGCGGATCGCTGCCACCAACGCGTCCATGTCCGCCCGGTCTCGACCGCGAAAACCGTGCAGCAACGCGGCGCTGCGCAGGCTGAACAGGGCATTGCGGATTGCGCTGTCGGTGGTGGGCAGCAGCAAGCTGCGGCTGTCCTTGAGCAATTCGACCAGGATGCCGCCGGCGCCAATGACCAGCGCCAGGCCAAAATCGTTTTCGCGCTTGATGCCCACGATCAACTCGGCCAGCGGTGGTGCAGCCATGGACTCCAGCAGCAGTTGGTCAAAGGCGACACCCGGCGCATAAGCCGCGATGTGCTCGCGCATCTGCGCCAGTGCGGTGGTCAGCGCCATACCGTTTTGCAGGTTGAGCACCACGGCACCGGCTTCGGTCTTATGCGGCAGCTGGGTGCTGACTGCCTTGAGCACCAGCGGATAACCCAGTAGTTCTGCATCGCTGACAGCCCTTCCCGGCGTGCTCAGCACCCCGGCGGGCGTAGTCAGGCCGAATGCACGCAACGCCTGCTTGGAGGCCCATTCGTCGAGCGCCTCGCCGCTGCCCGTAAGGCCTTGGGGGCACAGCGGTTCGAGGATCGATTCGCCCCGCTCCAGCAAGACGCGTCGGTTGTTCTGGTAGTCGGCAATCCGCCCCCAGGCCGCCAGTGCGTCTTCAACTCCCTGCAACGCCGCAATGCCTTGGGCATGCAGGCGCTCACGGGCATGAGCCGGCAGCAATTCGGGAAAGGCTGAGGTGACAAAGCCGGGCTTGCCATGGCGACTGACCGCGTTACAGAACAGCTCCAACAGCAGGTCGCACTCCTGGCGCTCGCCCGTGAATTCGGCGGGGTAATCCAGCACCAGCATGGCGGCATCGGCTTCGGTGCGCAGGGCGGTGTCGAGCATGGTGTTCAGGGCTTCACGGTTGCCCCAGATGGCGGTCGTGAAATCCAGCGGGTTGACCAGGTTGGCATAGCTGGGCAATACCTGCGCCAGCTCACTGCGCTGGCGTTCATCGAGCTTGGGCAGGGCCAGGTGATTGCGCTCGGCATAGTCGGCAATCAGCCCCGCATCGCCTCCGGAACAGGCCAATGCGATCAGGCTATTGCCCGCAGGAAGATTGCCGCACGCCGCAGCCTTGAGGGTTTCGACAAAACTCACCGGCCCGCTGACGCGGATCACGCCCAGCCGTGCGAACAGGCTGTCGTACAGAACGTCGGAGCCGGACAGCGAACTGGTATGACTCAAGGCCAGCTCGGCACCGATCTGCGAGACACCGGTTTTCAACGCGATAATCGGAATGCCTTTCTCCAGCGCTTTGTGCGCTGCGCGGGCAAACCCCGGCACGTTCTTCAAGCCTTCCAAGTGCAGACCGATAGCGGTGACGCGCGGCTCATCGAGCAGCACATCCATCAATTCCGCAACGCCCAATTGCGCCTGGTTACCCACCGAGGCCATGTAGGCCACCGGCAGCGAACGGTCGCTCATCGACAGGTTGTAGGCGAAGTTGCCGCTTTGGGTCAGCACCGCTACGCCCTGCTCTACCGCCTTGCCGCCGTGGGCTACCGGCCAGAGTGCCGAGCAGTGCAGGTAGTCCAGCAAGCCGTAGCAGTTGGGGCCGAGCAAGGCCATGTCACCCGCCGCCGTCAAGAGCTGTTGCTGCATGACCGCCCCGCTGGCCCCGGTTTCGGCAAAGCCCGAGGCATAGCAGATGGCGCCGCCCGTGCCGATGGCCGCGAGTTCGGCGACGCAGGTCAACGTGAGTTCGCGGTTGGTGGCGATAAATACCGCGTCCGGCCCACAGGGTAAGTCGGCAACATGGCGCACACAGGGGACGCCATCGAGGCTGTCATGCTGCGGGTTGACCAGCCACATGGGCCCGGTGAACCCGCCATCGGCGCAGCGCTTGAGCGCACGCGCCATGCTGCGCCCGCCGACGAAGGCCAGGTGCCGGGGCGCCAGCAGGCGCTTGAGATTGTCGCGAATAGCCTGGGACATAAGCGTTCTCCGCGCCGATCAGCGCAACAGCGGCCGCAACAGTTCACGGGCAATGATATGGCGCTGGATTTCCGAGGTGCCCTCCCAGATCCGCTCGATCCGCGCGTTGCGCCAGATGCGTTCCACTGGCCCTTCGTCCATCAAGCCCATTCCGCCGAAAATCTGCACCGCCTCGTCAGCGACCTTGCCCAGGGTTTCACTGGCAAACAGCTTGGCCATGCCGGCCTCGCCGTCGGTCATGGTGCCCTGGTCCATCTTCCAGGCGGTGTGCAGGGTCAGCAGTTCGGCTGCGCGAATCTGCGTGGCCATGTCCGCCAACTTGAAGCTCACGCCTTGATAGGTGCCGATGGGCTGGCCGAATTGCTTGCGGTCCGCCGCCCATTGCAGCGACACCTCCAGCGCGCGCTGGGCCTGGCCGACGCAGTTGGCGGCGACCATCACGCGGCCGGCGGTGAGCCAGGCATTGGCCACGTCCCAACCCTTGCCCACTTCGCCCAGTACTTTGGAGGCCGGGACACGGCAGTCGTCGAAGAACATTTCATAGGTGTGGTAGCCCCGGTTGCTCACGCATTTGGGGCCACGGCGGATGGTCATGCCGGGGGTGCCACGATCCACCAGGAACGAGGTCACGGCGTTGCGCTGCCGGCCATTGTGTTCATAGGTATCGGTGACCGCGAACACAATGGCGAAATCGGCGTGCCCGGCATGACTGATAAAGTGCTTGCTGCCATTCATCACGAAGTCATCACCCCTGCGCACCGCACGGGTCTTGATGGCGTTGGCATCGGAACCGGCGCCGGGTTCGGTGAGGGCAAAGCAGTCGATTTTCTTGCCCTGCACGCACGGCAACAAGTAGTCGCCAATCTGTGACCCCGTGCACGCCATCAAGATCTTGGACGGCCGTGCGACAAACACGTGCAGTGCCCACGAGACCTTCGACAACTCCCTCTCGATCAGGGCCTGGGACAGGTAATCCAGGCCTCCACCACCCACCTCTTCCGGCATGTTGAACGCGTAGAAACCGGCGGCAATCGCCTTGTCGCGAATCTGTGCAGCCAGTTCGGGCGAGACCTCATCGGCACGGTCCACCGCCTCCTCATGAGGCAACAATTCCTTGGCAACAAAACTGCGTACCGCGTCCACCAACATGTCTTGTTCTTGGCTGAGTTGGAAATTCATGGCGCTACCTGTTCGGAGGTGTTGTTGTTATTTGCCGCAGAAATTCGGGAGGCGCTTTTCCATGGATGCGCGCAGGGCTTCAGCGCCGTCGGCACTGCGACCGCACAACAGGCCGGCGGCCAGTTCGGCCTGCAACTGCTCGGGCAGGCTGCGGTCGGCGCCTTCGCGGATCAGGGTTTTGGTCTGGGCGAAGGCGAAGGTCGGGCCGCTGGCCAGGCGTGCGGCCAATTCGGTGGTATGCGCCTGGAGCTGATCATCGGCGACCACTTCACCCACCAGGCCAGCGACCAGCGCGCGGTCGGCACTCCACAGCTCGTCGAGGAACAGCAGGCGCTTGGCTTGCTCGCTGCCAATCAGGCGTGGCAAGTGCCAGCTGGCGCCTGCGTCCGGCGAGTAGGCCATGCTGGTGTAGCCGGCCTTGAAGCGCGCCGATTGGGCGGCGATGCGCAGGTCGCAGCACAACGTCAGGTCCATGCCGGCGCCGACGGCCGTGCCATTGATCGCAGCAATCGTGGGTTTATCGAGGGTGTGCAGGCGGGTCATCAGCGCGTGGGCGGTTTCGGTCCAGCCGTAGGTTTCGAGGGCGCCACGGGCTTCGGCGTCGGCCCATTCGGCCAGGTCGGCACCCGCGCAGAAACTGCGACCGTTGCCGGTCAATACCACCACGCGCACCGCGGCGTCGGTGTTGAAGGCATCGAGCAAGGTGTGCAGGTGCTTGAGGGTGGGGATGTCCAAGGCGTTGCGCTGCGGGCCACGGTTGAGGGTGATCCAGGCAACGCCTGCTTGTACCTGACTGAGCACGGGCGAATCGGTCGTCATGGCTTCCTCGAATTATTTTATTTGGCTTGAGGGGTGCGACATGAGGCGATACTAAACAAGTGTTCAGTAAGAAGGCAATCAGCAAACCGCAAATATTTTCAAAGCGGGAAATGCCGGCCCGAACCTGGCGTTCGGGCGGCGGGATGGGCTCAGGGTTTGAGCTGATATCGCTGGCGGCCACCGGCCTGCAGCCCGTCCACCCAGGCTTCACAGATTTGAATGCCCTGCTCGGGTGTGAAGGTGCCGGGGTTGAGCCCCGACTCCAGCCATAACCCGTCGAGCAATGCGCTCAAGCCGATGGCGGCGAGGTCGGCGTCGAAGTGCTTCCAGCCCTCCTCCCTGGCCATGTCGGTCAGCGCCGAACGCATGATGGTGCGGTACTCGCCGTAGGAATGCTCGTGGGCCAGGTTGATTGCCGGCGCCGTCTTTACCGCGCCCCAGAACACCAGCCAGGCGTCCAGCAGGTGCGGGTCGAGCAATTCGGCGGAAAACGAGCCACGGAACAACGCCGACAGACGCTCCCTGGGGTTCGGCGGTGCCTTGGCCATGGTCTCGCGCAGCAGGCTCATGACCTGGCCGGTGATGGTCCGGTAGGCCTCGGCCACCAGTTCATCCTTGCCCGAATAGTGATGGCTGATCAGCCCCACCGACACCCCGGCCTCGGCGCTGATCTTGCGGATCGACGCGCCCTGGAAACCATCACGCTTGAGGCACGTGAGCGTGGCCTGCACCAGCGTGGCCTTGCGCACTTCCGGCTCCATCCTGGAAAAACGGGATTCCTGGGTCATACGGCGGTGTCCTTGGGTTGAGTCGGCAGCACGACTCTACATCAGTCGCGATACCCCGGCGACACCCGATCCAGCATCCGCAGCAACGCCGCCCACGCCAATTGCATGGCGTCCAGGTCGACCAGCTCGCCCTCCTCCAGTGGTCGGCCAGGGTTGTTGAATTGCTGCTCGGTGTAGGCGCAGACCTCGGCAGGCGGCAGCACCAGCGGGCCGCACGCCTGGGCGGCAATCTGGATATCGCAGGCCTTCTCCAGATAGTACATGCGCAGGAACGCCTGGCTGACCGTCTCGCCGACGGTGAGCAAACCGTGGTTACGCAGCATCAGCACCGGCTTATCGCCCAGGTCCTGTACCAGCCTCTGCTGCTCATCCATGTCGAGGGCCACGCCTTCGTAGTCGTGGTAGGCGACTTTGCCGTAGAACTCCATCGAAATCTGGTTAACCGGCAACAACCCGCACGCCAACGCGGCCACCGCACAGCCTGCACGGGTGTGGGTGTGCAACACGCACTGGGCGTCTTCACGCGCACCGTGGATCGCGCTGTGGATCACAAAACCCGCCGGGTTGACCGCATAGGCGGAGGGTTCCACGGCGTGGCCGTCCAAGCCGATCTTGACCAGGCTGGACGCGGTGATTTCGTCGAACATCAGCCCATACGGGTTGATCAGGAAGTGATGTTCAGGCCCAGGGATGCGCACCGAGATATGCGTAAAAATCAGGTCGCTCATGCGGTAGTGCGCGATCAATCGATAGCACGCGGCGAGCTGTTCACGCAGTTGTTGTTCGGTGGAGTGCGTCATTTTTATTCTCCAGGCACGGGTTGGTGAGGGCGACGCTAATCCAGCCGCCAGTAAAAAAACAAGTTGATTTTTTACTGGCGCTCGCCTCCTATAGAACGATAACAATAACAGCGCCTGGAGTATTCGCACCATGTCGCACCCTGCCTTTCCACATCTGTTCGAACCCTTGGTGCTGCGCGGCAAACGCCTGAAAAACCGCATCATGTCCAGCGGGCATGACACCTCGATGCCCACCGATAACCGCGTCAATGCGCAGCTGATCGCCTACCACCGCGCTCGTGCCGAAGGCGGTGTAGGGCTGATCGTGTTGCAAGTCGCCGGGGTGCATGACAGCGCGCGGTACACCTCCCATGTGCTGATGGCGACTGACGACGGCTGCATCGACGGCTACCGCGAACTGGCCAACACCTGCCACGCCCAAGGCACCGTGGTGCTCTCGCAGATCTTTCACCCTGGGCGCGAAATCATGGAGTCGGCCGACGGCTTGCTGGCCGTGGCGTACTCGGCGTCCGGCGTGCCCAATGAGCGCTTTCGCGTGATGCCAAGGGCGTTGGACCAGGCGATGATCGACGCGATCGTTGCAGGTTATGCAGCGGCGGCCAGGCGCCTGCACCAGGCCGGGATCGACGGGGTTGAAGTGGTCGCCAGCCATGGGTACTTGCCGGCGCAATTTCTCAACCCTCGGGTGAACCGGCGCAGTGATGCTTACAACGGCTCCCTGGAGCATCGGCTGAAGTTCTTGAGAGACATCATCGCGGCGGTCCGGGCCGCCACCGACGACCAGTTCATCATCGGCCTGCGCATTTCTGCCGATGAACGCGATGCCGAGGGGCTCACCGAAACCGAATCCCTGGAGGCCGTGCAACGTCTGCAGGCACAGCTGGATTACGTGCATATCGTCGCGGGTACATCAGCCTCCCTGGGCGGCGCGATCCATATCGTGCCACCCATGGCGATTGCCGCTGCGTACCTTGCCGATGAGGCGGCGAGGTTCAAGGCCAGCCTGTCGATTCCGCTTTTCGTCACCGGGCGGATCAACCAGCCTCAGGAGGCGGAGCTGATATTGGCGCGCGGCCAGGCCGATGTCTGCGGCATGACGCGGGCGTTGATCTGCGACCCCCGGATGCCGGCCAAGACCCTCGAGGGGCGCGCTGAAGATGTGCGGGCGTGCATTGCCTGCAATCAAGCGTGCATCGGTCATTTTCACAAGGGCTTGCCGATCTCCTGCATCCAGCATCCGGAGACCGGCCGCGAGCTGATATTTGGTGAAATGCAAGGGGCGTTGAAGCGCAAACGCATCATGGTAGTAGGGGGTGGCCCGGCAGGCATGAAAGCGGCGGCAGTCGCCGCACAACGCGGGCATGACGTGACGCTGTACGAAGCCAGCGGGCAATTGGGTGGCCAAGTATTGCTGGCCCAACTGCTACCACGGCGCAGCGAATTCGGTGGTGCCAGTACCAACCTGCAACGTGAGATGGAACTGGCCGGTGTACGGGTGGTGCGCAATACCCGGGTCGACCGTGCCTTGGTGGAACAGGAACGTCCCGACCACGTGATCATCGCCACCGGCGCCGAACCTTACTGGCCAACCTTCGAGCAAGGCGGCGAGCTGCAGGTGGTGGACGCTTGGCAGGTGCTGCGCGAGCAACTCCCCCTGGGGCGCTCAGTGGTGGTGGTCGACTGGCGTTGCGATTGGATCGGCCCCGGCATTGCCGAGCGCCTGACACGCGCAGGCCACCGGGTACAACTGGCGGTCAATGGCACTCACTGCGGGGAAAACCTGCCGCTGTACGTGCGCGATCAACTGGCGGGCGAACTGCATCGGCTGGGCATCCCGATCATCCCCTACGCCCGCCTCTACGGTTGTGACGACACCACGGTCTACCTGCAACACACCGCCAGCGGCGAGCCGATGCTGCTAGAGAATATCGACACCCTGGTGTTGTGCCAGGGGCACCAGCCGGTGGACACTCTGGGCGCGGAGCTGCATGGCCTGGTGCCCTTTGATCGGATCGGCGACTGCCTGGCCCCGCGCACCGCCGAAGAGGCGATCTACGAAGGACTCAAGGTAGCGTGGAACCTGTGACAGACGAACCCCAGCAACTGTTTCTCGGCACGCGCATTCGTGGCCTGCGCAAGGCGCGTGGGCTGACCCTCACCGCCTTGGCGCAGGCCAGTGAATTGACTGCCGGTTACCTCAGCCAGTTGGAGCGTAACCTGGCCTATCCCTCGATCCCGGCACTGTTCAACATTGCCCGCAGCCTGGGCGTGACCACCCAGTGGTTCTTCGCCAGCGAAACCGTGCCCGCAGTCGAGGACCAAGGCTACGTGGTCCGCAAAGGCAATCGCCAAAGCATTCACTACGAAGATGGCATCGTCGACCAACTGTTGACACCCCTGCCCAACCACCAGCTGGAAATGCTGCAATCGAGCTTTCCGCCCGGCGCCTATAGCCAGCAGAGTTACAGCCATGAAGGCGAAGAAGCAGGCTACGTGCTGAGTGGTCGGTTTGAGCTGTGGGTGGGTGAGCGGCATTTTCTGCTGGAGGCGGGCGACAGTTTCAGCTTTGCCAGCAATGAGCCCCATCGGTACGGCAACCCTGGCAAGGTGAACACGGTGGTGATCTGGGTGATTACGCCGCCGACGTTTTAAGCCGCTGGCGGGAATGAGAACGTTGCTACGGGAACTGACGACAGTGGCAAGGCGGCCATTCGTGACCTGTGGTAAAGAGTCCTTTTCGGATTCGACGGTTTTTCCGAAGGAACGACGGGCGGATACTCGACTCCATTGTTCACACCCCGTCTGGAGTTACTGATGTCTACCCCTATGCAAAACGTTCCGGCCTTTGGCCTCGGCACCTTCCGCCTGCAAGGCCAGGTCGTGATCGATTCCGTCAGCACCGGCCTGCAACTGGGCTACCGCGTCATCGACACCGCGCAGATCTACGAGAACGAAGCCGATGTCGGCCAGGCGATTGCCGACAGTGGCATCCCGCGCGATGAGCTGTTCATCACCAGCAAGATCTGGATCGCCAACTTCGCCGAAGGCCAGCTGATTCCAAGCCTGAAAGAGAGCCTGCGCAAACTGAAAACCGACTACCTGGACTTGACCCTGATCCACTGGCCCTCGCCGGAAGACCAGGTGCCTGTCGCCGAGTTCATGGGCCAACTGTTGGAAGCCAAGCGCCTGGGCCTGACCCGCCAGATCGGCATTTCCAACTTCACCGTCGACTTGATGAAGCAGGCGATTGCAGCCGTGGGCGCCGAGAATATCGCCACCAACCAGATCGAACTGCATCCCTACCTGCAAAACCGCAAGGTCGTGGACTTTGCCACCGCCCACGGTATCCAGATCACGTCCTACATGACCCTGGCCTACGGCGAAGTGCTCAAGGACCCGGTGATCCAGCAAATCGCCGAGCGCCATCAGGCCACCCCGGCGCAAGTTACGTTGGCCTGGGCCATGCAACTGGGCTACGCAGTCATTCCGTCGTCGACCAAACGCGCCAACCTGGAAAGCAACCTCAAGGCCCTGCAACTGACCTTGAACGCTGCCGACATGGCACAGATCGCCGCACTGGAACGCGGCCATCGCCTGACCAGCCCCAAGGGCATCGCGCCAAAGTGGGACTAAACCCTGGCCACGTGGCTGCGCGATAGCTCCCGCAGCCACGGCAACACCCGCAGGCCGGCTGTGGCTGCGGGTGGGTCGATGATGTCCATGAAGTGTTCAAGGTTGACGGTGTCCGGCACGCCGGGCAGGCGTACCAACACCGCAGGCTTTTTACCGGCGGGCGTGTCCGGGTTCAGGTCCAGGTGATCGTAGACCAGTACATGATGCGCCTGGGGTTGAGGCCCGCAAGTGTGGGTGGCCAGCCCCGCGTTGATGATCAGCACATCAAAAGGCTGGGCCGGGATGGCGGTGAGCAGTTGGACCTCTTCGAAGGTCTGCACCGGGACGATCCGGTGATACCCCAACTGGTTGAGCATCTTCTCGATGTACAAGCGTTGCAGGTGTTGCTCATCGGCAATCAGAATGGTCAGTGCTTTGTTTGGCATGGCGAACTCCTGGGCAGGCAGTGCTCGTCATTGAGCCTGGCCCATTTTCCAGACATACCTCGAAGACAAAATCAGGCTTGTTCCCTATCCATGTAGGAGTTCTCCCAAATACACCGAATGGCTAACACACTCGGTCAAGCCTGCTTGCAGTGCTGGCTGAGACTACGGTGCAAGCCGTCAATGGCCACGCCTACGGCCTCAACCGCAGCCCATGACGCATCGTGGTCGCGCCGTTCACATACGCCCTCCAAGGTTTCGCAACAGGCGACCAGCACCTGAGCCTTGACCATGCGGGCCCCGCCTTTGACGCGGTGAGCCAGGTCATGCAGCCTGGCAAAGTCCACCGGATCAAGCAGCGCCGGTAGCAGCAGGCGGTCCTCGACGAGGCTGCCGAGCAATGGCTGCAACAATTCGTCGAGTGCGGCCTTGTCGCCGCCCGTCAAGGTAATCAACGCGCTCAAATCAAACACCGGTTCGGCTTTAGGCGTGGCAGCACTGGCCGTGCGTGATGCCAGCGCTGCGCGCAAATCATCCAAACCGGTCGGCTTGAACAAACAACCATCCATGCCCGCCTGTCTGCAGCGCTCCGTTTCCTCCGGCTGGGCGTTGGCGGTGAACCCCAATATCAGGCAAGGCACCAGGCCACGTTGACGCTCTTGGGCGCGGATATCTCGCGCCAACGTGTAGCCGTCCATGATGGGCATGTTGCTGTCGGTGATCACCCCGTCAAAATGACCGGCCTGCCACAGCGCAAGGCCCTCGGCGCCATCGTCGGCGGTGACGATGCGGTGCCCCAGGAAACTCAATTGTCGAGCCAGCAGCAGACGGTTGGCCGGATAATCATCGACCACCAGCAGGTTCAAGACCTGGGTAGGGGGAACGCGTGACACCGGTACAGAAACCGGCGTTTGCGTGGTCAACGCCAGCGTCAACGCCACGTCCACCCGCGTGCCTTTTCCGAGCACGCTGCTCAAGTGCAATTGCCCGCCCATCATCTCGCACAGGTTGCGGCTGATCACCAACCCGAGGCCGGAACCACTGCGTGCCGATTGGGCGTGATTGCTGCCCTGGATAAACGGGTTGAACAAGCGCTGCTGATCTTCGGCACTGATGCCTATCCCCGTATCTTCCACAGACAACCGCAGGTTTACGTGCTCGTCAGCGGACGCCGGCGCGCACTGGGCACCCAAGCGCACCTGGCCGGTGGCGGTAAACTTGATGGCATTGCCTAGCAGGTTGGACACCACCTGCTTGAAACGCAAAGGATCTATGAGCACCGAGCAGTCGGTCATCGGGTCGAGTTCGACGTGCAGCGACAGCCCCTTATCCCGCGCCAACCCCTCGAACACCCGCGCTACTGACGCCAGCAACTCGCGCGGATTAGCCGGCGCCAGGGTCAGGGACAGGTGACCGGTTTCGATCCGCGCAATGTCCAGGATATCGCCGATCAGCTCCAGCATGCTGCGCGAGGCCATTGACGCCACCTCCAGCGCATCCTGATCGGCACGACCTTGCTCGGCGTTTTTCTGGGCCAACTCAATCATGCCGATCACCGCGTTCATGGGCGTGCGGATCTCATGGCTCATGGTCGCCAGGAACGTGGTCTTGGCGCGGTTGGCCGCGTCGGCCTCCTCCTTGGCTTCCTGCAACTGGCCCAGCAGGCGCTGGCGCTCACTCACATCGACCCACCCGGCAATCATGCCCACGACGTTGCCGTTGCTATCGCGGTACGGCAGCATCCACTGGTAAATGGTCAGTACACCACCACCGGGCACCTTGAGGACCCGGTCCTGGATCTGTGGCTCACCACGCGCCATCAGGCTCAAGTAATCAGCATGGAAAGACTGGGCCTGGGGCGGGTTACCGGTGTCGGTTTCCACGACCGTCTTGCCGATGACGTCCTCCAGCTTGAAGCCGAACACATCCAGGTAGGCGTTATTGCACGCCATCAACCGCCCCTGGCGATCGCGCACGTAAATCGGGTGGGGTGTGCCGTCGATCAGCACGCCCATGAACCGCATCTGGTCGCTCAAGGCCCGCTCGGCCTGGGCCCGCTTGCGAATCAGGTTGCGCAGGTAGAGCACCCAGCCCAGGGTAATCACCAGCAACAGCGCCGCCAGGCCAAACCCCTGGATAATCACGTTGCGGTGGCTGACCCAGTAACTGTCTTCGACGATGATCTCACTGCGCCAATGGTTGGACAGTTCGTCCATCTCTTCGGGTGTGATGCTCAGCAGCGCCTTCTCCAGGATCGAATACAGCTCCAGTTGGCTGCGGTTGACACCAAAGGCAATCCTCGCCGGTTCCGTCCCGACTGTGCTGGTGATCCGCAGACGATCCCGATAATCGCGCGCAATCATGTAGCGTGCGCTGATCAGCGAAACCACCGTCGCATCAACATTGCCTTTAGCGACCTGGCTCAGGGACGCTTCAGGGTTCTCGACGTCGACAAACTCGATACCTGGGTAATCCTTGGCAATTTGCGCGGCGAGGCTGTTGCCGCCGATGAACGCCAGGCGTTTGCCAGGCATGTCCTCCAGCGTAACCACGTGCTCATCAGCGGCGCGCACCACCAACACATAAGGATTGGACAGGTAAGGCCGGGTAAAGCGGATCTTCTCGGAACGCTCGACGCTGGGCGTGATCACCGCCAGCATGTCCACTTGACCGGTGCTGACTTCGTCAATTTGCCGAGGCAGCGAACTGCCCTGCACCACGTCGAACTTCAACCCGGTGCGCAAACTGATCCGCGATAAAACCTCGTCACTCAAACCGGCGAACTGCCCTTGTTCATTAAAAAACGACAGCGGCATGAATTTATCGAGGGCCGCCACTCTTACCCGTGGATGCTTCTCCAGCCAACGCTGTTCGTTGTCACTCAGCCGCAAACGGTCGGCCTCCAGGACACCGGTGCCACCGGCACTCCAGCGCCGCAGGATATCCATCTGCTGGCTGGCCGGGATAACCGCCAGCGCCGTGTTGATAATGTTCAACAGGCGAAGATTGTCGGCGGTAAACGCAAACCCGAACGGATTGACTTCCAACGCGGAAAAATCCGCCATGCGCACATTGTTCAGGTGGTTCTTGTTGATCAGATAGCGGGTACTGATGGCGTCGCCCAGGTAGACATCCGCCTGGCCGAACGCCACGGCACCGATCGCCTGGTGCGTCGAGCCATACAACTGCAAATGTGCCTTGGGGTAAAAAGCCTGGACTGCGTCGGGCTGCATATAGTGGTAGAGCATCGCCACGCGCTTGTCGGCGAGGTCGGCGCTCAATGAATGACTGTCACCTGCACGGGTGACCAGCACAGGTTGATCATTGGCGTAGGAACGCGACAGTACCAACGCCTTGTCGGCCGCTTCGTAACCATTGGCCGACCCGACGAAATCCACATCGCCTGACTTGAGTGCCTCGATCACTTCATCGCGGGTATCGTAGCGCCGCACCTCGATGGGGATGTTCAAGACCTGGCTGACCAGCCCCGTGTAGTCAGCCGTGATGCCTTCAAAGTCGTCATGGTTGCTCAAATCGAAAGGGGCGTAGTCGGGTGCCGACACCCCCATCACCAACGTGCGTCGCTCACGCAGCCAGCGCCAATCGCTTTCATCAAGCGCAACATCGGGGTGTTCAAGGGTGGAGTGGCCAAGCAGGCGCAGGGGATAGGGTTGATCCAGGGCCATCGCCGCCAAGGGTAGCAGCCCTATCAGCAGAATGGCCGTGAGTTTCACCCGCCGAGAGGTGGTCATTTCAGATCAGATGGTTGCGCTGGGCGAACTTGGCCAGGTGCACCACCGAATCCATACGCAGTTTCTCCTTGAGGCGCGTCTTGTACGTGCTGACGGTCTTGTGGCTCAGCAGCATGTCCCTAGCGATGTCCTTGTTGCCCAGGCCCAGCGCCAATTTTTGCAACACTGTCAATTCACGGTCCGACAGCGCTTCCACCAGTTCATGCTCGGTGGTCTGCAGATCATCACGGCGTACCGAACTGCTCGGCAGGCTCGGAAAGCAACTGTAGCCAGACCGGATCGCCCTGATCGCCTTTTGCAACTCATCAAGTTCGCCCGTCTTGGCCACAAAGCCCATGGCCCCGGCGCGCATGCAACGGGTGGAAAAGAACACCGCCAGGTAAGAGGTCAGCACCAGGATCTTGCAAGGCAACTCCAGCGCTTTGATCCGACTGATGACCTCCAGACCACCGAGCTTGGGCATTGCCAGATCGAGAATGATCAGGTCCGGTTTCTGCTCACGGGCAATCTGCATGGCATCGGCCCCGTTGCCCGCCTCAAAAATCTCAACAAAACCTTCCTGCTTCAACAGGTACTTCACGGTGGCACGTATAAAAGGGTGATCGTCCACAATTAAAGCTTTGTTGCTCATAAGACTCCCCTAAGAGGATCAGTACGCTTACATATCACGCGGGACCTATCTACCTGTGAAAAGTAACAGTTCCGACGGACGGCACTGATGACTCTACGTAACATATCAGGCAGTACAGACCCCTCCTTTTGATCAAACACGGTAATAACGTAGAGCTGCGTCTTGGTTGCTGAGCAGACGCAAGCGCGCAACCTTATCAACGGCGTGTTGTTTCAAATGAAGGGATAGTCTCGAATGCTTGTAGGACTTTTCCTCTGAGTAGCATAGCCGGCTTTGCGCGCGGCATTGCCTGACAGACACAGCCTACTCCGTAGTACTTGGACTCCAGAATGCCTGCACCACCAGGGTCGACATCGAGATGCGCGCCACCAGGGCGTCCAACTCGTCACCGTCTACCGAGGTCACGGCCAAGGTGGCTTCGATTTCGACTTCTTCCGTGCCGAAGGGGCGAACATCCACATCACTGGCGGGGTAATTGCACCGTGCCAGCTCAGCTTCCAGCAACGCCAGAACGGCTTTTTGCTGGGTGCGCCGGGCGATCACATACAGGATGTTGGTGACTTCTGCCGACACCACATCCAGCGGCTGGCGGTTGATGTTGTTGACGATCGGGCGCAGCAAGGTATTGGCCGCCAGCACAAACAACGTGCCCAGCAGCGCTTCCAGGATCAAGTCGGCACCCGCGCAGGCACCCACCGCAGCCGAGGCCCAGAGGGTGGCGGCAGTATTGAGCCCACGCACGTTGCCCTCTTCGCGCATGATCACGCCGGCACCGAGAAAGCCAATACCCGACACCACATAGGCCACCACCCGCACGGCGCCTTCGGCACCACCGAGACGGTTGGCCATGTCGACGAAGATCGCCGCACCCACCGCCACCAGCACGTTGGTCCGCAGGCCCGCCGTGCGCTGGCGGTACTGGCGCTCGAAGCCGATCAGGCCGCCGAGAATAAAGGCCGCAGTAAGGCTGACCAGGGTATCGATCAGCGAATTGAGGTTGATGTTGTTGATTGCTTGCATGAAAACTCTCCTTGACCACTCACCCCTGTAGGCGCTGGCTTGCCAGCCCATACAAGGGGCGTTGTTACTGCTGTTACTGCCAGCCAAATTTACGGATGTAGTAGCCCTTCACCGCCTGGGTCAGGGCCATATACGCCAGCAGAATCACTGGCAGGAACACAAAGTACAGCGATGGCAGCGCCTGCAATTTAAAGTAGTGCGCCAGTGGGCCCATCGGCAGGAATATGCCCACGGCCATGATCACGCCCGTCATCACCATCAATGGCATCGCCGCACGGCTCTGCAGGAACGGGATCTTCGGGGTGCGGATCATGTGCACGATCAACGTCTGGGTCAGCAGCCCCACCACGAACCAGCCGGACTGGAACAGGGTCTGGTGGTCGGGGGTGTTGGCATCGAAGACATACCACATGAGTGCGAACGTGGTGATGTCAAAGATCGAACTGATCGGCCCGAAAAACAGCATGAAACGGCCGACATCGCCCGGCTGCCAACGTTGGGGTTTGCTGAGCATCTGCGCATCGACGTTATCGAACGGAATCGCAATCTGCGAAATGTCGTACAGCAGGTTCTGCACCAGCAAGTGCATCGGCAGCATCGGCAGGAACGGGATAAACGCACTGGCCACCAGCACCGAGAACACGTTGCCGAAGTTGGAACTGGCGGTCATCTTGATGTACTTGAGCATGTTGGCGAAGGTGCGCCGGCCTTCCAGCACGCCCTCCTCCAGGATCATCAGGCTCTTCTCCAGCAGGATGATGTCGGCAGCTTCCTTGGCGATGTCCACCGCACTGTCCACCGAAATGCCGATGTCGGCGGTACGCAGCGCCGGCGCGTCGTTGATGCCATCGCCCATGAACCCCACCACATGCCCGTTGGCCTTGAGCAGGCGCACGATGCGCTCCTTGTGGGACGGTGTCAGCTTGGCGAACACATTAGTGGTTTCCACGGCCTTGGCCAGCTCGGCGTCGGTCATGTCCTCGATGTCGTTGCCCATCAGCAGGCCCTGTTGCTCCAGCCCCACTTCGCGGCAGATCTTGGCGGTGACCAGTTCGTTGTCGCCGGTCAGCACTTTCACGGCGACGCCGTGGGCTTTAAGCGCCTTGAGCGCAGGCGCGGTGCTTTCCTTCGGTGGGTCAAGGAACGCCACGTAGCCGATCAGCGTGAGGTTTTTCTCATCCGCCAGGCTGTACGTATCTTGCCCCGGCGCCATCGGCTGCGCCGCCACAGCCACTACACGCAGACCTTCTTCATTGAACGCGGCAGTCACCTGGCGAATACGTGCCAGGAGGTTTTCGGTCAGCGCTTCGTTGACGTCGCCATGGCGCACGTTGGTGCACACCGACAGGATCTCTTCCACCGCGCCCTTGCAGATCAGCAGATGCGGCTGGCCTTGCTCGGCGACCACGACCGACATGCGGCGGCGATTGAAGTCGAACGGGATCTCATCGACTTTCTGGAACGCGGTGCCGACCTTCAGCTCACGATGCACCTCCACATGTTCCAGCACCGCCACGTCCAGCAGGTTTTTCAGGCCCGTCTGGTAGTAGCTGTTGAGATAGGCCATTTCCAGCACATCGTCGGACTCTTCGCCCCACACGTCCACATGGCGTGCGAGGAAAATCCTGTCCTGGGTCAGGGTGCCGGTCTTGTCGGTGCACAGCACGTCCATGGCGCCGAAGTTCTGGATCGCGTCCAGGCGTTTAACGATGACCTTTTTGCGCGACAGAAACACCGCCCCCTTGGCCAGGGTGGACGTGACGATCATCGGCAGCATTTCCGGGGTGAGGCCCACGGCAATCGACAATGCGAACAGCAGCGCCTCGGTCCAATCGCCCTTGGTGAACCCATTGATGAACAGCACCAGCGGCGCCATCACAAACATGAAGCGAATCAGCAACCAGCTGACCTTGTTGACGCCGTGCTGGAACGAGGTGGTGGCGCGGTCGGTAGCGGTCACACGCTGGGCCAGCGCGCCGAAATAGGTACTGTTGCCGGTGGTCAGGATCACCGCCGTCGCCGCACCGGACACCACGTTGGTGCCCATGAACAGGATATTCTCCAGGTCCAATGGGTTGCGGGTCTTGGCGTCCTGCTGCTGGGCGAACTTCTCCACCGGCATCGATTCGCCGGTCATCGCCGCCTGGCTGACGAACAGGTCCTTGGCGCTGAGCACGCGGCAGTCGGCAGGGATCATGTCACCGGCCGACAGGATGATCAGGTCGCCCGGCACCAATTGCTTGATCGGCAGCTCGATGCGCTTGGCTTCGTCCCGGCGCAACACGGTGGCGGTGTTGCTCACCATGGCCTTGAGGGCGTCGGCAGCCTTGTTGGACTTGGCCTCCTGCCAGAAACGCAGCAGCGTCGACAGCACCACCATGGAGAAAATCACCGTGGCGGCCTTCATGTCTTCGGTCAGCCAGGAGATCACCGCCAGCAAGGTCAGCAGCAGGTTGAACGGGTTTTTGTAGCAATGCCACAGGTGCACCCACCATGGCAGCGGCTGCTCATGCTCGACTTCGTTGAGGCCGTATTGCACGCGCAGCGCATCGGCTTCCTGGGTGTTCAAGCCTTCGGCGTGGCTGCCCAGGGTACCGAGCAATTGCACGGCACTGCTGTTGGCCGAGACCACCAGGGTGTGCGCCAGGGTCGGCGGTACTTCGCGGCTGACACTGGCGTCGGTCACGGTTTCGAGCATCGCCAGGCGGCGGAAGTGCCGGGCGATGTGCCGGGTCCGCAGGAAGCCGGCGAAGAACTCTTTCAACAGAGTGAAGTTCATGGTGTTACTCCTGCGCGAGGAAACCGTCGTGCAGGTACCGCCGTCTGCACCGCGCCCGTTTCATGGGCACAGTCAGCTTGGCCCGCCTGCCGAAAAAAGGCAGGCGCGTCCGTAGCATCCCGAGGCGAGTCAGGTGCTGGTCAGCGTCGATGAGAGGGATTCGGGCAGGTGCCAGGATTGGCCGCTGCCGGGATGCCGCTTCTCGCTTTTAGTGGCGAGACAACGGCATCGGAAAAATGCGCGTTACCTTGCCAAGCCTGTGCCGGTTACCGAAACCGGCCGACTACTGTCACTCGAACAAGTACCCACTGAGGGTCTCCGCTATTGATGAAAACGCGCGAAGCTTACGCCCCGATGAAAGGAGAGTAAACCGTAGGAAAGTTTCCGTATGGGGAATAAGAAGATTCTTCAGGATGGGTTCAGGAAGGTAGATCCACTTGATCTCGCGGCACCAACGTCGGGAAATCACCCACCTGCCCACCTGTCAGGGCCTTGACCTGAATCGATACGCTGTTCACCTGACGCCCCATCGTGATCCCTTCGCGGGTGCGTACCTGCACATAGCCAAGTTTTGGCCAGAAACGTTCGGCCTTGGCATTGCCGATGACTACCGTCAAACGCAGCCATTGAGCGCCATTGCCCGCCGCCCAAGCCTCAAGATCGGCGTGCAGCCGCTGCGCCAACCCAGTGCCATGCAAGCGTGCATCCACCAGCAACAGCCCGATATGCCAAACACCAACAGCCAGCAAGTCCGCCGCAATGTTCACCACCGCCACCAGCTGGTTTTCCACATCGCGGTAACCCAGCCAATACATCCGACTGCACGCCCACCCCGCGGGCAACTGTCCCTGCAACTCCTCATGCGCTTCGGTCGCAGTGGCGGGTGCGCCGTTGACCGCGATGAAGTAATCCGGCGCCCGCTCAAAAAACCGCTGCAACTCGACCTCATCGCGATCACCCAGCTCAACGACCTGAATGCCCACGACGGAACACGCCGGCAACCCGTGTGAATCAACCTCCATGTCCATCGTCCTCAATCGTCCCGCGTCAGCACTTCCAGCAACTCAATCTCAAAACGCAGGTTGCTGTTGGGCTTGATATGCGCGCCCATCGACCGCTCGCCATAGGCCAGATGCGCCGGCACAAACAGCGTGCGCACACCGCCCACCTGCATGCCCATCAAGCCCAGGTCCCAGCCCTTGATCACACGCCCGGTGCCAATCACACACTGGAACGGCTTGCCGCGCTCCCAAGAGGAATCGAACACCGTGCCATCTTCCAGAGTGCCGGTGTATTGGGTGGTGATCAGCGCGCCCTTGACCACGGCTTTGCCGGTGCCAGGGCGGAGGTCGGTGATTTGGAGTTCTTCGGGGCTCATAGGGCGCTCGTTGACGGTACAAAGGGTGGGGTTTTCCCAGAATTGGGTAGGTTTGGCAAGTGTAGGAAGAGTCGCTGCGATGACATTTCCCTTTATCTCGCAGGACGTTTCCGAGAGAATCCCAACCGCTTGCGCCGCTCAAATCACGTGGCTAGTCTTCGTCGGTCACTGCCAATTCAGTGACTCGGGGTTTGGTAGACCACGAGTGATTAGGCGCTAAGCGCCCCCTTCTGCAAGGCGCTTTTTTTCGGCCCTGCGTTATGGTGGCCGTGCGCAGGGCACCTTCGGGTGCACCGGGTCCTAATCACCGGTCTACCAATCTGCGTACGGTCACCACCCTAAAAGTCGTTTGGTAGCGATCGTGGTGACATTCCAACTTAGATTAGGAGTTGAACCCATGGACAAACCTGTCCCCGCGCCGCCCGCTTCAGAACTGCAATTCTTCACCACCACCCCAGACCTCAGCTTCGAAGACGCCCTGGCCCACGCCAGCAGCGTGTTGCGTTGTGCTGCCGTTGCGGCGCAAACCGCCGGGGATCAACTGGAAGGGACGTCACGCACGTTGGTGCTGTCGGTCATGCACCTGGTGGACATGGCCAGTGTGATGGTGGATCGGTCGCTGGAGTGTATGCAGCCGAGCTAAGTCCGTTCGCATCAAGCAAAACCTTGTGGTGAGCGGGCTTGTCCCGCGCTGGGCTGCGAAGCGGCCCTAAAACAGACTCGTTCTAATCAGGCAGAACGCTTTTTTTGGGGCCGCTTCGCGCCCCAACGCGGGACAAGCCCGCTCACCACAACAAGCCCTGCCCACCACAATAGTTAACTTGCTCCTCACAACCACCGCCAAAACCGACTCCAAAACCCACGCCCCAAATCATCCTTGCACCGCGCATATTGCGCCGCATACATCTGCGAGCGCGCCTGTACCTTGCTAGCCACCGGCGGCAGCCAGGCCTTGGCGGCGTAGGTGCGTTGGCGGTAGCCGCCCCAGCCTTCGTGGTAGTTCAGGTATTGGCCGTAGGCGTCGTATTTGTAGACGCCATTGATGGTGTAGGTCTTGTCCATGTACCAGCCGACAAAATCGATGGCGTCGTCGAAGTCCTGGCGGCTGGCGCCGGTGCGGCCGGTGCTCTTGCGGTAGTCGTTCCACACTTCGTCCTTGGCCTGGGCGTAGCCGGCGGCGGTGGAGACGCGGCCCCAGGGGATGATCCACAGCAGGTATTTGCGGGGGGCCAGGGCGTCCTGGCGGAAGCCGGACTCCTGGTACATGATGGCGAACGGTACCTGGATCGGCACGCCCCAGCGCTTTTGCGTGACTTTGGCGGCGTCGTACCAGTCGTCTTTTTCGCGGAAGATGCCGCACAGGTCATTGGGCGTGCGTGGCGGCGAGGTGCCGCACGCCGCCAACAGGGAGGTGAGTAGTAACAGTCCGACGGCTTTGGCTGCGCTCAAGGGGCACCTTTGCGAGATACGCGTAAAAAAACCGGCATTTTACGCGTTCATTGAGGTGAGTGCCGATGTGTCATCCAGTCGTTTTGATAACGGCGGTGACCTCCAATTCCAGCATTCCGCCACTGGGCAACCCCGCCACGCAGACCGCCGACCGCCGACCGCGCATGCCGGCCCTGCTCGCCAAACACGTCAATCAACACCTGGGAAGCGCCGTCGACCACGTTGGAAAAGCGCTGGAAACCCTCGCCGCCAAACACAAAACCTCGCACAAACAGAATGCGCTCGACGTTCTCTAACCCTACCGCCTGATCCAGCACGCTCAAGGCGCGCAACGCGCAGGTTTGACCGGCCTGTGTCACCCGCGCTGGCGAGGTCTGGTCCGTCACCGGTCCGCTGATCACGCCATCGCCCAGCCGGCACACTTGTCCACTCACATAGGCCACACCCGCATGAATCGTCACTGGCACATAGTCACCCTTGGGTCCTGGCGCCTCGGGAAGTTGCAACCCCAAGGCCGCGACACGCGCGTGGTGACAGACTTGTGGCGCAAGGGATCGAGCCGGATCATGCGCGGGATCGGGACATCGGTGATTGGGGGTGCGCCTGGAGGAACCGACTCGAATGTGGGAGCTGGCTTGCCGGCGATGGTCGTCAACGATGACGCGGAAAGCCAGAACGTATGCGGCGCCTTTACGTTTTTCACCGGTAAGCCGGCGCCTATAGGGTAAGTCGTGCGGCCAGTGCCTTGGCTTGCAGCGCTACATCGGTCACTGCGGTGCTTTCCCACCACATCCCGCGCAACGGCGGGCCCATGGCGAACAGGCGCCGGCTGACATTGCCCTCTGCGTCCAACACCGCGCCCGACGCGTCCGCCGCAATCCCCAACGCCAGAGGCCCCGGCTGGATCAGCCCACGCTTGAGCAATTGCTGCGGCAGCGCACGGGCCACGCGGCGCCAGTCGTATTCGATACCGCTGGAGTTGATCAGCGCTGCGCCCGAGACCTGGGTGATGGCTTGCTCGCCGCGATGACGCAAGCGAATGGTCACGCCTTCAGCCGAAGGTTCCAAGCCCTTGAAGGAGGCTGCCCGGATCCGTAACCGCCCCTCATCATGCAAGCGTGCCACTAACTGCGCGCTCAACGGCGGCGAACGGTGGTGATGGCTTTCCCACCACGGCCGCACATGCCGTACGAACTGGCGTTTCTCGCGCTCGCTGGCCTGGCTCCACAGGCGGCCGATGTGTGCGCGCACGGTGTCCAGCGGCGCTTGCCAATCGATGCCCTGCGTTTGCGCAATAGCGCATTGCCGACGCACTTCGCGCAGCAATTGCCGAGGGCTGCGCAGACGGTGATCCTCGCCGAGAAAATCCACCCAGCTCGGCGGTTGCCGGCGCACATGGGGCAGCAAGCCGTGACGCGAGAAAACCTCGATGGGTCCGCGATGCCCGGCCTGTTCCAGGGAGACCACAGCGTCGACCATCGTCAGCCCCGATCCGATGATCAGCACCGGCGCTTGTGGGTCAATCCCGGTCATCGCCTTGACATCCCACGGGTCCACCGCCGCCGCATTCAGCCCACTGGATTCGGTTTGTGGCGTGCGTGCCGCCGGGAACATGCCGGTGGCCAGTACCGCAAACCCGCCGCGCAGTGGCTGGCCGTTATCGAGGGTCAGCAGCGTCGAGGCTTCCTCCACTTGCAGGTCGACCACTTCGCCGCGCACGTGCTCGACGCTGGATGCAGACTGCGCCTTGGCCTCAGCCAAGCGTTGCTGGGCGTACAAACCAAAAATCCCGCGCGGCGGGAACAATTCGCTGATCGGCACGCGTTGCTGGCCGGACTCCGGCCAGCCGCCGGCGCCGATGTAGTCGGTGAGCCATTGGGTCAGGTCGTCGGCATTGTCCGGGTCGACACTCATGCGCGCCGCATTGCCGTTGAGGGTGTGGCCCAGTTCGACAGCACTGTAGGCCTCTCCGCGCCCCAGTTCCGCGCGCGGCTCGATCACCAGGATCCGGCGTTGGCCGGGCAGGCGCAGCAGTTGCACGGCCAGCATCGTGCCGCTCAGGCCGCCGCCGATGATCAGTACATCAGCGTTGCGGATGGATTCAGTCATGCAGAGTTGCCCTTACTGTTTGCCCAGATAAATGTCATGCAAGTCGCCCCGCGCCAACAGTTCAGCGGCGCTGCCACTCAAGGCCACGCGCCCAGTATCCAATACGTAGCCGTGGGACGCATAGTTCAGCGCAACGTTGATGTTCTGCTCCGCGATCAGGAAGCTCACCTGCTGCTCGCGGTTGAGCTGCGCGATGATCGCGAAAATCTCCTGCACGATCATAGGCGCCAAACCCATGGATGGCTCGTCGAGCAGTACCAAAGTAGGACGGGTCATCAACGCCCGTCCAATGGCGACCATCTGCTGCTCGCCGCCCGAGGTGAGACCAGCGCGGGTGTGGCGCTTGGTCTTGAGCCGTGGGAACCAGGCGTAGATGCGTTCCAGGTCGTGCTCCATCTCCTTGCGGCTCAGGCGCCGGACAAAACCGCCGCTGCGCAGGTTGTCTTCCACGCTCAGTTGGCCGAACACATGGCGACCTTCCAGCACGTGGACCATGCCCTGGCGCACGCGCTGGCTGGGGTCGACGCCGGCCAGGTCGGCACCGGCGTATTCGATCGTGCCCCGGCTGACCTCGGCCCGCTCGGCACGCACCAACCCGGAGATGGCCTTGAGCGTGGTGCTCTTGCCGGCGCCATTGGCACCGAGCAAGGCCACGATCGCGCCCTTGGGTACGCTCAGCGACACCCCGGCCACCGCGAGGATCGCGCCGTCGTAGATCACTTCGATGTCGTTGACGCTCAACAGCGCCTGGCTGGCGGATTCAGCGGCGGGCTGGCTCATGGTTTATTCATCCCCGGTGCAGGTACGCGGCGTCAGGCCTTTTTCCTTGGCGAACGCTGCCGACTTTTCATCGATCAGCGGGCGCAACAGGGCGCGGTCGGCGGCGATCCAGTCGCTGATCAGCGTCCAGTTGGCGCCGTCCCACTGTTGCACCCGCGCCGAGCCGCCACCTTCGTGGTCGCGGCACGACAGCTTGAGGTTCTGCATCAGGCCCAGGTAGCCCATGTCCTTCAAGCGCGCATCATCGATGTTCAGGTGTTCCAGGCCCCAGCGGCCTTCTTCGCCATTGAGCGGGCGCTTGCCGAACTTGGCCTGGCCGGTGCGAATCGCTTCTACCGCCACGGCGGCGTTCACCAGGCCGGAGTTGTAGTAGACGCTGCCGAAGTTCTTCAGGTCCTTGAGGTCACTGTGGCCCTTGTCGAGGACGTACTGCTTGAGGCGTTTGTGGATCTCGAAATCAGCCCCGGCCGGGTATGGCGTGAGGGCCAGGTAGCCCTTGGCGGCAGCTCCGGCGGGCAACACGTCTTCGCTGGAGCTGGCCCAGATATCACCGACGATGTGGTCCACCGGGAAGCCGAAACGCGCAGCGGTCTTCACCGCGACCGGTGTGGACACGCCCCAGGTGCGCAGGAACACCCAGTCCGGGTTGGCCTGGCGCACCTGGCGCCATTGCGCGGACTGTTCGTTGCCGGGGTCAGCCACTGGAATCTGGATGTTTTCAAAGCCGTACTTTTCCGCCAGCAATTTCAGCGGGCCGAGGGTTTCGCGACCATAGGCCGAGTCGTGGTAGACCGTGGCGATTTTCTTGCCCTTGAGTTTGTCGAAGCCGCCTTCGCGCTGGGCGATGTAGTTCACCAGCGTCGACGCCTCGCTATAGAAGGTCAGCATCACCGGAAAGTTGTAGGGGAACACCGTGCCGTCGGTGGCTTCGGTGCGGCCGTAGCCGAGGGTGATCAGCGGGATCTTGTCGACTTCCGCGCGCTCGCTCAGCGCATACGCCGCTGGCGCGCCGTTGGGCTGGTACACCGCAACCGGCGCGCCATCCAGGCCATTCTTGAAGCGCTCATAGCACTCGATGCCCTTCTCCGCCGTCCACTCGGTTTCGCACTCCTGCCACACCAGCTTCACACCATTGATGCCGCCTTCGACCTCGTTGATATAACGCAGGTAGTCGATCATCCCGGCCCACACCTGCACACCGCTGGAGGCGTAGGCGCCCACGCGGTAGGTGGCCAGGGGAATGAATTGCTGGTCCGGCGAGGCCATCGCCTGGGGGACCGCACCGGCCAGGGTTGCCAGCGTAAACGCGGCGCCGATCATGGAACGTTTCAAGGATGCACGCATGGGAATTCTCTTGAGGGAATGTTAGAAACGCAGCGGCCACTGCCGCACACGGTCACGCAGGTTGTGCAACAGGCGAATCAAACCCTCGGGTTCCTTGATCAGGAACACGATGATCAATACGCCAAAGATGATTTTCTGCAGGTTCTGCAACTGCCCCGCATCCACCGAACCGCCGAACAGTGCCTGGCCGGCATGGCTGAGGAAGATCGGCAGCAGGCTGATGAAGGCCGCGCCGACAAAGTTGCCGGCGATGCTGCCCATGCCGCCGATAATGATGATGAACAGGATTTGGAAGGAGCGGTTGATATCGAAGCTGCTGGCGCTGGCCGTGCCCAGGTAGGCAAAGGCCCATAGCGCGCCGGCAATGCCTAGGTAAAACGAGCTGACCGCAAACGCCAGGCGCTTGTAGCGCACCACCGGGATGCCGACTACGGCGGCGGCGGTGTCCATGTCGCGGATCGCCATCCAGTTGCGGCCGACCTGGCTGCGCACCAGGTTGATCGCGGTCCAGGTCAACAGCACCACGGTAACCAGGGTCAGCAGGTAACGGCCCAACGGCGTGTTGAGGTCATGACCGAACAGCGCCAGCTTCGGCGCGGAGATGGTCCCTGACGAACCGTAGTTGTAGAACCAGGGGAACTTGACGAACAGCCACTCCAGGAAA
Organism: Pseudomonas pergaminensis; assembly: GCF_024112395.2. Taxonomy (NCBI): domain Bacteria; kingdom Pseudomonadati; phylum Pseudomonadota; class Gammaproteobacteria; order Pseudomonadales; family Pseudomonadaceae; genus Pseudomonas; species Pseudomonas pergaminensis. The sequence continues at coordinate 4,226,051 of NZ_CP078013.2, forward strand.
AACTGCGCGGCCAGGGTGGTGACCATCAGGTAGAAGCCCTTGATCCTCGAGCTCGGCAGGCCAAACAGCAGGCCAACCAAGGCGCTGATAATGCCACCACCGAGCAGCGCCACCGGCAACCCCAGCTCCGGCAGGCGCAGCAAAAAACCGTAGGTGGCAAATGCGCCGACGGCCATGAAGCCGGCCGCCCCCACCGAGGTCTGGCCGGTGTAGCCGGTGAGCAGGTTCAGGCCCAGCCCGGCCAGCGACAGCACCAGGAACGGGATCAGGATCGCGTTCAGCCAGTAGTCATTGCCCCACAGCGGCACCACGATAAAGGCCAGCGCCAACAGGCCATTGAGGGCCCAGGGGATGCGCCGCTGAATCAGCAGCAACGGCGCGGTGTCTTGAGCAACGGGAATCGACATGGTTTCAGACTCGCTCGATGGCGCGCTCGCCGAACAGGCCGGCGGGACGGATATACAGGAAGGCCAGGGCCAATACGTAGGCGAACCACGGCGTGATGCCGCCGCCAATCAACGGGCCGATGTACACCTCGGCGAGGTTCTCCGCCGCGCCGACGATCAGCCCGCCGATTATCGCCCCGCCAATCGAGGTAAAGCCGCCGATGATCAACACCGGCAAAGCCTTGAGCACTACCAGCGACAAGGAGAACTGCACGCCCTGGCGCGCGCCCCACAGCAGGCCTGCCACCAGCCCGACGATGCCCGCCACCGCCCAGACGATCTGCCAGATGCGGTTGAGGTTGATGCCGATGGACAGCGCCGCCGTGGTGTCATCCGCCACTGCACGCAGCGACACGCCGATGCGAGTCTTGTTGAACAGCAGCGCCAGCACTGTCACCAGCACCACGGCAGCAGCGGCAGCGATCAGGTCGAACTGGCTGAGCATCAGCGGGCCAACGAACAACGGTACGTCGTCGATGCCCAGGTCGAGGGCGCGCACCTGGGAGCCCATCAAGCCCTGGGCCAGGCCTTCGATAATGAACGACAGGCCCAACGTGGCCATGAACAAGGTGATCTGCGAACGGTTCACCAGCGGCCGCAGCACCAGGCGCTCGATGAGCAAGGCGCCGACGATCATCACGATCACGGTCAGTAGCAGCGCCAGGGCAAACGGCACGCCTTGGTCATGCAGGCTGACAAAGGTCAGCGCCGCAAACAGCAGCATCGAGCCCTGGGCGAAATTGAACACACCACTGGCCTTGTAGATCAGCACGAAGCCGATGGCGACCAGCGAATACATGGTGCCGGCGAGCAGGCCGCCGAGCAGGGTTTCGAAGAAGAACGTCATGGGTTTACAACTCCCAGGTAGGCCGCGATCACCTCGGGATTGGCCTGCACGTCGGCAGGCGTGCCATCGCCGACCTTGCGCCCGTAATCGAGCACCACCACATGGTCGGACAGGCCCATCACCACGCCCATGTCGTGTTCGATCAACACCACGGTGGTGCCAAGGTCGCGGTTTACGTCAGCGACGAAGCGCGCCATTTCCTGTTTTTCTTCGGCGTTCATGCCGGCCATGGGCTCGTCCAGCAGCAACAGGCTCGGCCCGGCGATCAACGCCCGCCCCAGTTCCACGCGTTTTTGCAGGCCGTAGGACAGGTTGCCGACCAACACGTCCCGGTGGGCTTGCAACTCCAGGAATTCAAGAATGCCCTGGGCCCGCGACCGGAATGCCTCGGCTTCTCGGCGTGCGCGGGGCAAGCCCAGGGCCTGCTCAATAAAGCTGCTGCGCATGTGACGCGACAGGCCGGTGAGGAGGTTGTCGAGCACGCTCATCTTCTTGAACAGCGCGTTGTTCTGGAAAGTGCGGCCAATGCCCCGGCGCGCGGCACCCAAGGGGTCGATGCGGTGGAAGTGCTGGTCTTCGAAGACAATCTCGCCAGCATCGAAGCGATACACGCCATTGAGCACGTTGAGCAGCGAGCTTTTACCGGCACCATTGGGGCCGATCAGCGCGCAGATTTCGCCGCGCGCCACCTCGAAGGACAAGGCATTGATCGCCTTGACGCCCTTGAACGACAGCGAAATATCCCGCACTTGGAGAATGGCCTGGCTCATGCGATGTCCCGCTTGAATTCCGCCAGCCACGCCGGCGAAGGGGTGGATTTGACGGGTTGCCAGATATACGCCAGGCGCTGGAAACCCAGGAGTTTGCGCACGCGGTTTTTCAGCAGGCGACGCAGGCCGCTTTGCGGATGGGCGATGGCCCACTCGCAGAGGCGACGGCGCCAGGTGCCGTGGGGCGCCAGGCGGCTTTCGATCTCGTCGGCCAAGTGCTGCAGACGTGCGGGCGACAGCAGCAGGCCGGTGGGGGCGACTTCACTGCGGTCACGTCGCGCCGACGCCAGGCTTTCCGGGAAGGCCAGGCCATGGCCGCTGTTCAGCCACTGCTCCAGGACCACCGCCAGGCCGCCCTGCCAATGGGTGCCCTCTTCGCTCCACAGCACGGTCTCCCCCGTGGGATGCCACCAACGTGCGAGGTGTTGCGCGGGCGCCAACGGACCGAGCAATTGGGCGAAGTCCATCAGATTGGCCGACTGCCAATGCCGCACGCTCTGGCGGCTCTGCACATAGGAATGGGTGGGGCGAATGCGCCACAGGTGCTGCTGGAGCGCCTCGGGTTCCAGGTCGTCGGCCAGGGTCAGGACCTGCCCGCCGATGGATTGCGCCGCCAGCGCCAGCAACAACAGGTTCGGCTCGAACGCGCCGCTCAGGGCCAGCCGCGAGTGCTCGCTGAAACCTTGCTGGCGCAAGCCATCGGCCAGGCGCTCGACGTCACGCAATGCGTCAATCCAGCGCCACGCGTACCACTGCCCCTGGCGCTTGTGGCGCAAGGCGGTGTGCAGCGGCGTGATCTGCGCCCAGTGCTGCAGTTGTTCCAGCGCCTTGGGCAGGTTGCCGAGGCATTCGGCGGGCCATTCCAGGACCAGCGGACGTTTGAGTTCGTGCACGCTCATAGGGGTGATGCTCCTATTCAAGTGATGTGCGTGCGGTGGTCCGCTGGCCGTTTTTTTTGAATCGACACCGATTTACTGTGGGAGCGGGCTTGCTCGCGAAAGCGGCAAATCAGTCGACATACATGTTGAATGTCAGTCCGCATTCGCGAGCAAGCCCGCTCCCACATTGGAAGGGTGCAAGGCCGCCAAATCGCGGTAACCGGCCCCCGGATGATTCGCCGCCAACCTCGCACCATCGCCAAACAACTTCTCGCGCAGCGTGCCCTGAGCGTATTCGGTCTTGTACACGCCACGCTTCTGCAACTCCGGCACCAGCAGGTCCACGGCGTCGATGAAGGTTTCGTGGGTCAGTGCATAGGCCAGGTTGAAGCCGTCGACATCGGTTTCTTCGACCCACTCCTGCAACAGGTCTGCCACGGTTTCCGGGCCGCCGACAAAAAGCGGGCCAAAGCCGCCGATGCCGACCCAATCGGCCAGTTCGTTTGGCGTCCAGACCTTGTTCGGGTCCGCCGTGGAGAAGGCTTCCACCGCCGACTGAATCGCGTTGGTGTGCACGTGCTTGAGCGGTTCATCGGGCTTGAACTGGCTGAAGTCGATGCCGGTCCAGCCAGAGATCAGCGCCATCGCGCCCTCGTAGCTGACGTAGGATTTGTATTCGTCAAACTTGGCCTTGGCCTTGGCGTCGGTCTCACCGACGATCACCGTCTGCAAGTTGAAGATCAGGATCTTCTTCGGATCCCGCCCGGCGTCGGCGGCACGCCGGCGGATGTCAGCGACGGTCTTTTTCAGCAGCACCTTGGAGGGTGCGGCGACGAATACGCACTCGGCCTGTTCGGCGGCGAACTGCTTGCCACGGCTGGACGCCCCGGCCTGGTAGAGCACCGGCGTGCGCTGCGGTGACGGCTCGCAGAGGTGAATGCCGGGCACCTGGAAGTGTTTACCGACATGGCGGATTTCGTGGATCTTGCTCGGGTCGCTGAAAATCCGACGCTCGCGGTCGCGCAGCACGGCGCCCTCCTCCCAACTGCCTTCCCAGAGTTTGTAGCAGACCTCCAGGTACTCCTCGGCGTAGTCGTAGCGCGCGTCGTGTTCGGTCTGGGCTTTCTGCCCAAGATTCTTGGCGCCGCTTTCCAGGTAGGAGGTGACGATGTTCCAGCCGATGCGACCCTTGGTCAGGTGGTCGAGGGTGGAGAGACGGCGGGCGAACGGGTACGGATGCTCAAAGGACAACGAAGCGGTGAGGCCAAAACCCAGATGCTCGGTGACCAGCGCCATCGGCGCGATCAGCGACAGCGGGTCATTGACCGGCACCTGCGCGGCCTGGCGAATCGCCGCATCACCGTTACCGTTGTAGACGTCATAGATGCCCAGCACGTCAGCGATAAACAGGCCGTCGAACTTGCCGCGCTCCAGGATTTTCGCCAGGTCGGTCCAGTATTCCAGGTCCTTGTACTGCCACGATCGGTCACGCGGGTGCGCCCACAGGCCCGGGGATTGGTGGCCGACACAATTCATGTCGAAGGCATTCAAGCGGATTTCACGGGACATCAAAGCACTCCGTTGAGGTGGTAGTTGCCGACAACCTGGTATTTCCAGCGCAGGGGGTCGTCGAGGGTCGACGGCAGTGCGGTGCGTTGGCCGGTCAGTTCGAATTCGGCGTTGCTCGCGGCGATCAGGGCTTCGGCGGCGGCAATTTGCGCTTCGGTGGCGGCCACCGGGCTGGGATGGGTTTCGGCGCGTTCCAACAGGGCAGCGGCGACATCGACGCGAATCTGTAAGTCGCCAAAGCGACTGATGACGTAGGGGTCATCGCTTTTCTCGACATGCCGGCGGGTGCTGTCCAATAGTTGGCGCGCAAGGCTCAGTGCAGTCATGGTTAAGCTCCTTAGTTCCAGGCGTGGCGCGCGGGCTTCACACCGTTGAGCACGAAGTTGCCAATCAGGTAGTATTTCCAGCGGGCCGGGTCGTGCAGGGTGTGGGTGCGTGCGTTGCGCCAGAAGCGGTCGAGGTTGTGCTTGCCGGTGACCGAGCGGGTGCCGGCCAGTTCGAAGAGTTTGCTGCTGGCGAGCAAGGCGGTTTCGGCCGACAGCACTTTGGCCTGGGCGACCACCAACGAGGCATGGGCCACGCTGTCTTCACTCGGTTCGGCGAGGGCGCGGTCCACCGCCAGGCCGGCCTTGGCGAGAATGGCCTCGGTGCCGTGCACCCGCCATTCCAGGTCGCCGATGGCGGCGATGGTGAACGGGTCCTGCCAGCCGTGCTCTTGTTGGCTGTCGATCCAGGGTCGCGCCTGGCGGGCGTAGATCTTGGCCTGCTCCAGCGCGCCGAGGGCGATGCCGGTGTCGACGGCGGCCTGGATGATCTGCGAGATCGGGCCATTGGCCGTGGGCTGGTCGAAGGCCAAGTGGGCTGGAATCACCGCGCTCACGGGCACGGTCACACCGTCGAGGGTCACGCCGCCGCTGGCGGTGGTGCGCTGGCCGAAGCCGTCCCAGCTGTCGATCACGTTCAGGCCGGGCGCGTCGCGTTCGACAAAGGCAATAAAGGCCTGGCCGTCTTCATTGTTGCCGACGGTGGGCACCAGATGGGCGAACAGCGCGCCGGTGCAGTAGAACTTCTCGCCGTTGATTTGCGCGGTGTCGCCATGGAAGCGAATCTGCGTGTCGAAGGTGCCGGCGTTCTTGCTCTTGGCTTCGGAGAAGGCGTTGCCGAAGCGATAGCCCTGGAGGACTTTGCCGAAGTAGTGCTGTTTTTGTTCCTCGGTCGCCGTTTGCAACAGGATGTCGACGACACCGAGGTGGTTCTGCGGAATCTGCCCCAGGGACGGGTCGGCGGCGGAGATCAGCTTGATCACCTCGGCCACGGTCACATAGGACACGCCAGCTCCACCGTACGCTTTGGGAATGGTGATGCCCCACAGACCGCTGGCGGAGAACTCGTCAAGCTCGGCCACCGGCAGGCGCCGCTCACGGTCGCGCGCGCTGGCCTCGACGGCAAAGCGTTTGGCCAGGCGCGTGGCGACCTCGATGGCTTCCGCGTCCGAGCGGATGATATGGGCAAGGTGTTGAGGGTGGGCTGACATGGGCCGACTCCAGGCTCCGAGGGGATTACCTGGGTGATTGCAGGAGTCGTGCCTGAATCTAATCGCCAATAAAATCAGCGAGTTGCTGGCATTTAAGCGCAGCCGAGCGCGTTTTCAAACCAGCAAAGTGTCCATCCACTGTTGCCGGAAGAACAGTTAGATCACCACATTGCGCACAAAGCGCACCGCCACGTCGCCGTCATTGCGATAACCATGCACGTTCCGGCTGGCGAACATATAAAACTCACCAGCGGCGACGCGCTTTTCTTCATCGCCCACCAGCAGCGTGAGGCAGCCTTGGAATACAAATATCTGCACGCGCCAACCGTCCGGGTCGGGGGCATCCGGCGCCATACTCCTAGGAGATAACCTGGGTGACTGCAGGAGTCGCGCCTGAAATGACTACCAATAGAATCAGTCAGTTAAAGGAAAACAGTGTCCATGGTCGCCTTTCGGCAAAATGTCGACTCACTGCTTCCAGGTAACAGTTGATTGGAGGTGTACCGAATATTCGAAGAAAGTTTGGCTTGCTATGGCGTACTTCGATTCACAATGCAGTCCCTTGAGCAACCGCTGCTGCAAAGTAACTGATAATCACGCCATATCCCTGGACTGCCTGCAAGCGCTATGGAACTACCGTGTAAAGTGTGGGAGCCGCCACAACGACGTTTCCGGAATTGTTGGTTATCCAGTAAATGGCTTGTGCAGAGCCTAATGCAAAGGCATCAGCTGGTACGTGAAATAACAGTGGAAACGTGGGGTTTGCAGGCAATGTATAACTATTGTTGAATGCTCCCGCGCTGGAAAAAAAGTAAGCAGTCAGCACATCACCAAGCGATCCACCCTGAAACGAGTGAACAGCCAATGTTCCTCCATGAGTAACATGTTCCTGACGAATCTTATCTCCAATCGACTCCAGGATTTGTGCAGGCGGAAGTATAGGTGACGATGCTGAAACTTTCTTAAGGTGAGTAGTCATATCCAAAAACTCCATTTTCAGTAGAAGACCAGCACCGGATCACTAATCGTGCGAACTTGCAGATAAGCGGCGATGCCCGTCTCATTAGAGTTCACAAAAACATTGTGATCTACTGTCAGAAGCAACAGGTTTACAAGAGTTGATATTCGCGCTACTCGCAGAGCTTCATATCACCACATTGCGCACAAAGCGCACCGCCAAATCGCCGTCATTGCGATAGCCATGCACGTGACGGCTGGCGAACATATAAAACTCACCGGCGGCAACGTGCTTCTCTTCATCGCCCACCAGCAATGTGAGGCAGCCTTCGAATACAAATAGCTGCACGCTCCAGCCATCCGGGTCGGGATCGGGACTGTAGCGATCGCCCGGCTCCAGTTGCATTTCCCACAACTCGACCTCGCGGCGCGCCGTGGCCTTGGCCAACAGCACCGCCTTGCTCCCAGGAATTTCCCCCGCCCAGGCCAGTTCGTTGATACGGCTGTGGTCAGGCGCATCCGGGGCCTGGATCAGGTCGCTGAACGCCACGTCCAACGCTTCGGCCACGCGGTCGAGGGTGGACAGGCTGACGTTCTTTTCGCCCGCCTCGATGGCCACCAGCATGCGCCGGCTGACCCCGGATTTTTCCGAGAGCGCGGTCTGGCTCAAGTCGGCCGCGTGGCGCAGGCGACGAACGTTCTGGCTGACGTGCTGCAGGACCGAAGCCCGTTGCGGATTTTCTTTGTGCACTATATTGCTCAATAGGTGGGTGTGCGCAGTATACTGCCCAGCGTGCGGCGCATTGTGCGGTCCGTGCCTTTCCCTTGCAAGACCGAGCCGCCATGACCACCCCGAACTCCCCTTCGCGTTTCAACCGTTTCAGCAAAGCCGAATGCATCCTGGTGGTGATCACCATGATCTGGGGCGGCACCTTTTTGCTGGTGCAGCATGCGATGACCGTCAGTGGCCCGATGTTTTTCGTCGGCCTGCGGTTTGCGGCGGCGGCCATCGTGGTGGGGTTCTTTTCCTTGCGCACCCTGCGCGACCTGACCCTGTTCGAGTTGAAGGCCGGGGTGTTTATCGGCGTGGCGATCATGTTTGGCTACGGGTTGCAGACCATTGGCCTGCAGACGATCCTGAGCAGCCAGTCGGCGTTTATCACCGCGCTCTATGTGCCCTTCGTGCCATTGCTGCAATGGCTGGTACTGGGCCGGCGCCCGGGGTTGATGCCAAGCATCGGCATCATGCTGGCGTTCACCGGGTTGATGCTGCTGACCGGGCCGGCGGGCGCTTCGTTGAATTTCAGCCCCGGTGAAATCGCCACCTTGATCGGCGCGGTCGCGATCGCGGCAGAAATCATCCTGATCAGCGCCTTTGCCGGGCAGGTGGATGTGCGCCGGGTGACCGTGGTGCAACTGGCCACGGCGTCGTTGTTGTCGTTCCTGATGGTGGTGCCGATGGGCGAGGCACTGCCGGGGTTTTCATGGTTATTGCTATTCAGTGCCGTGGGCCTGGGCTTGACCAGTGCGGTGATCCAAGTGGCGATGAACTGGGCGCAGCAAAGTGTTTCGCCCACCCGCGCCACGTTGATCTATGCCGGCGAGCCAGTGTGGGCCGGCGTGGTGGGGCGGATTGCGGGGGAGCGTTTTCCGCCGATTGCGATGCTGGGGGCGGCGTTGATTGTGGCGGCGGTGATTGTCAGTGAGATGAAGACCAAGGGGCAGAAGGCCCTCGAATTGCGCGATGAGCGGGAACAGGAACAGCAGGGATAGGGTCCGAATGCTTGCGGTGGCTGTCAGATTGCCATCGCGGGCAAGCCCGACTTCCACAGGGAGCGGTGTCGCCCGTAGGAATGCGGTCACTTTAAACAAGGCTAAATGAGCAGTTTCGACCTATCTTGTAGGATCCTGCCACATGTTGCCGTTTGGTGATCGTTAAAGCGGCACGTATGATGCATCCCAAACTCCCGCAGATTAGAAGCCTATGTCCTTGATAGTTCTACTGCTTCTGCCGTTTATTGGCAGCTGTCTGGCGGCCTTGCTGCCGCACAATGCACGTAACACCGAATCCCTGCTGGCTGGCCTTGTGGCCCTGGTCGGTACCGTTCAAGTCGCCCTGCTCTACCCCCAAATCGCCCACGGTGGCGTGATCCGCGAAGAATTCATGTGGTTGCCCAGCCTTGGGCTGAACTTCGTGTTGCGCATGGACGGGTTTGCCTGGCTGTTCTCGATGCTGGTGCTGGGCATCGGCACGTTGGTGTCGCTGTATGCGCGCTACTACATGTCGCCGGATGACCCGGTGCCGCGCTTCTTTGCGTTTTTCCTGGCCTTCATGGGCGCCATGCTCGGGCTGGTGATTTCCGGCAACCTGGTCCAGATCGTGTTCTTCTGGGAACTGACCAGCCTGTTCTCGTTCCTGCTGATCGGCTATTGGCACCACCGCGCCGACGCGCGACGCGGTGCATACATGGCGTTGATGGTCACCGGCGCCGGTGGTTTGTGCCTGCTGGCGGGCGTGATGCTGCTGGGGCATATCGTCGGCAGCTATGACCTCGACCAGGTGCTGGCAGCGGGCGATCAGATTCGCGCGCACGCGCTGTACCCGGTCATGCTGGCCCTGGTGCTGATCGGCGCCTTGAGCAAAAGCGCCCAGTTCCCCTTCCACTTCTGGCTGCCCCACGCGATGGCGGCGCCCACCCCGGTGTCGGCGTACCTGCATTCGGCGACGATGGTGAAGGCCGGCGTGTTCCTGCTGGCCCGCCTGTGGCCGTCGCTGTCCGGTAGCGAAGAATGGTTCTGGATCGTCGGCGGTGCCGGCGCTCTCACCCTCCTCCTCGGCGCCTACTGCGCCATGTTCCAGAATGATCTCAAGGGCCTGCTGGCCTACTCCACCATCAGCCACCTCGGGCTGATCACCTTGCTGCTGGGGCTCAACAGCCCGCTGGCTGCCGTCGCAGCCGTGTTCCATATCCTTAACCACGCCACGTTCAAGGCCTCGCTGTTCATGGCGGCGGGCATCATCGACCACGAAAGCGGCACGCGGGATATCCGCAAGCTCAGCGGGCTGGTGCGGTTGATCCCCTTTACGGCGACACTGGCGATGGTGGCCAGTGCGTCCATGGCCGGCGTGCCGTTGCTCAACGGCTTCCTGTCCAAAGAGATGTTCTTCGCCGAAACCGTGTTCATCACCTCGACCGCTTGGGTGGAGTTTGCCCTGCCGTTGATCGCGACCATTGCCGGTACGTTCAGCGTGGCCTACGCGCTGCGTTTCACGGTCGATGTGTTCTTCGGCCCAACCGCGACCAACCTGCCGCACACGCCCCACGAACCGCCGCGCTGGATGCGTGCGCCGGTCGAGCTGCTGGTGTTCACCTGCCTGCTGGTGGGCATTTTCCCGGCCCAGGTGGTGGGTTCGATCCTCGCCGCTGCCGCCCTGCCAGTGGTGGGTGGTGTGCTGCCGGAGTACAGCCTGGCGATCTGGCACGGCTGGAACGCGCCGATGATCATGAGCCTGGTGGCCATGTCCGGCGGCGTTGTGCTCTACCTGCTGCTGCGCAAGCAACTCAAGCGCGGCCGCTTCAAATACCCACCGGTGATCAGCTACTTCAACGGCAAGCGCGGTTTCGAGCGCAGCCTGGTAGTGATGATGCGCGGCGTGCGCAAGATCGAGAAACGCATCAGCACCAAGCGCCTGCAGACGCAACTGTTCTTGCTGGTGTTGGTGGCGGTGATCGGCGGCATGATCCCCATGCTCAACAGTGGCCTCAGTTGGGGCGACCGACCGAAGATCCCCGGTTCCATTGTGTTCGTGACCCTGTGGCTGCTGGCGATTGCCTGTGCCCTCGGCGCCGCCTGGCAAGCCAAGTATCACCGACTGGCAGCCCTGACCATGGTCAGCGTGTGCGGCCTGATGACCTGCATCACCTTTGTGTGGTTCTCGGCGCCGGACTTGGCGCTGACGCAGTTGGTGGTCGAAGTGGTCACCACTGTGCTGATCCTGCTGGGCCTGCGTTGGCTGCCACGGCGGATCGAAGAAGTCTCGCCACTGCCCAGCTCGCTGCGCAAGGCTCGCATCCGTCGCTTGCGTGACTTCCTGTTGTCCACGGTGGTGGGTGGCGGCATGGCGCTGCTGTCCTACGCGATGCTGACCCGCCAGACACCCAACGACATTTCCTCGTTCTACCTCAGCCGCGCCCTGCCCGAAGGCGGCGGCAGCAATGTGGTGAACGTGATGCTGGTGGATTTCCGTGGCTTCGACACCCTGGGCGAGATCACCGTGCTCGGCGCCGTGGCGCTGACGGTGTACGCCCTGCTGCGGCGCTTCCGCCCATCCAAGGAAAGCATGCAACTGCCCGCGCAACAGCGCCAGTTGGCGCCGGACGTGGCCACCGACCTGGTCAACCCGCGCCAGGCCAGCGACACCGCCCTGGGCTTCATGATGGTGCCGGCGGTGCTGGTGCGCCTGCTGCTGCCGATAGCGCTGGTGGTGTCGTTCTACCTGTTCATGCGCGGCCACAACCAACCGGGCGGCGGGTTTGTCGCCGGCCTGGTGATGTCGGTCGCGTTTATCCTGCAATACATGGTTGCCGGCACGCAGTGGGTCGAGGCACAGATGAGCCTGCGGCCGATGCGCTGGATGGGCTTCGGGCTGTTCTCGGCGACGCTGACCGGGCTCGGTGCACTGTTTGCCGGCTACCCGTTCCTCACCACCCATACCTGGCATTTCAGCCTGCCGGTGCTGGGCGACATCCATGTCGCCAGCGCCTTGTTCTTCGACGTCGGCGTGTACGCCATGGTCGTCGGTTCGACGCTGCTGATGCTTACCGCCCTCGGTCACCAGTCCGTGCGGGCCCATAAACCGAGCAACCAGGCCAAAGTGGTTGCCGCAACGGAAGGAGCCGCCTGATGGAAGAAGTCATCGCAATTGCCATTGGGGTCCTGGCGGCCTCCGGCGTCTGGCTGATCCTGCGGCCACGGACGTTCCAGGTGGTGATGGGCCTGTGCCTGCTGTCGTACGGGGTCAACCTGTTCATTTTCAGCATGGGCAGCCTGTTTATCGGCAAGGAGCCGATCATCAAGGACGGCGTGCCGCAGGACCTGCTCAACTACACCGATCCACTGCCCCAGGCGCTGGTGCTCACGGCCATTGTGATCAGCTTCGCCATGACCGCGCTGTTCCTGGTGGTGTTGCTGGCGTCCCGGGGACTGACCGGCACTGACCATGTGGACGGCCGGGAGCCCAAGGAATGACGTGGATGAATCAACTGATCGTCGCGCCGATCCTGCTGCCGTTGCTTACCGCCGCCCTGATGCTGATGCTCGGCGAGAAGCATCGGCCGCTGAAAGCGCGTATCAACCTGTTCTCCAGCATGATCGGGCTGGGCATCGCCATCCTGCTGCTGTACTGGACGCAAAAAGGCGGCCCCGGCTCCATCGGCGTGTACCTGCCGGGCAACTGGCAAGTGCCGTTTGGCATCGTGCTGGTGGTGGACCAATTGTCGGCACTGATGCTGGTGCTCACCGGGATCATTGGCGTGAGCGCGCTGCTGTTCGCTATGGCCCGCTGGGACCGCGCGGGCACCAGCTTCCATGCGCTGTTCCAGGTGCAGATGATGGGTTTATACGGGGCCTTTCTCACCGCCGACCTGTTCAACCTGTTCGTGTTCTTCGAGGTGCTGCTGGCGGCGTCCTATGGCTTGATGCTGCACGGTTCCGGGCGTGCGCGGGTGTCCTCGGGCCTGCATTACATAGCGATCAACCTGCTGGCCTCGTCACTGTTCCTGATTGGCGCGGCGATGATCTATGGCGTCACCGGCACGCTGAACTTCGCTGACCTGGCGCTGAAAATCCCGCTGGTGCCCGAGGCGGATCGCGGCCTGTTGCACGCCGGTGCGGCCATCCTCGCGACGGCATTCCTGGCCAAGGCCGGCATGTGGCCGCTGAACTTCTGGCTGGCCCCCGCCTACTCCTCGGCCAGTGCGCCGGTGGCGGCGATGTTCGCGATCATGACCAAGGTCGGCGTGTACACCGTGCTGCGCCTGTGGACCCTGCTGTTTTCCGGCCAGGCCGGTGCCTCGGCGCTGTTTGGCGGCGACTGGCTGGTGTATGGCGGCATGGCGACCATCATCTGCGCGGCGCTGGCGATGGTGGCGGCGCAGCGGCTGGAGCGCATGGCCAGCTTGAGCATCCTGGTGTCGGCCGGGATCCTGCTGTCGGCCGTGGGTTTCGCTCAGCCGAGCCTCACCGCTGGGGCGCTGTTCTACCTGGTCAGTTCGACCTTGGCGCTGAGTGCGCTGTTTCTGCTGGCCGAACTGATCGAGCGGTCACGCTCGGCCAACGACCTGCCGCTGGATGAAGAGATCGATGCGCTGCCCAAGGCCATGGAATCCCTGCATCCGCGTCCTGGCGTCAACCTCGATGACGAGCAGAAAGCCGTGATCGGCCAGGTGATTCCCTGGACCATGGCCTTCCTGGGCCTGAGCTTTATCGCCTGCGCCCTGTTGATCATCGGCATGCCGCCGCTTTCCGGGTTTATCGGCAAGCTCAGCCTGTTGAGTGCGCTGGTCAATCCACTGGGCCTGGGCGTCAGCGTTGACGCGCCGATCCGCCCGGCGGCCTGGGGCTTGGTGGCGTTGCTGATTCTTTCCGGCCTGGCGTCGTTGATCGCCTTCGCGCGCCTGGGCATCCAGCGCTTTTGGACCCCGGAAGAGCGTCCATCGCCACTGCTGCGTCGCTACGAGTGCCTGCCGATCTTCTTCCTGCTCGGCTTGAGCATCCTGCTGACCTTCAAGGCCGAGCCGCTGATGCGCTACACCCAGGACACGGCTGTCAGCCTGAACAACCCGGAGCACTATGTTATGGCGGTGATGGCGACGCGACCGGTGCCGAGCCCTGAGGCCAAAGCCGCCGCGCTGGAGGTGCAGCCATGAAACGCCTGTTACCTGCCCCGTGGTTGTCGCTGGCGTTGTGGGTGTTGTGGCTGGTGCTGAACCTGTCGGTAAGCCCCGGCAACCTACTGCTGGGCGCGCTGTTGGGCTTTCTCGCGCCGCTGCTGATGGCGCCGTTGCGGCCGTTGCCCATCCGCATCCGCCGCCCGGGGGTGATTATTCGCCTGTTTTTCCTGGTGGGCCGCGACGTGATCGTCTCCAACCTGCAAGTAGCTTGGGGCGTGCTGATGTGTGGCGCCCGCCCGCCGCGTTCGCGCTTCATCAAGATCCCCCTGGACTTGCGTGATGCCAACGGCCTGGCCGCGCTGTCGATGATCACCACGGTAGTGCCTGGCACCATCTGGTCGGAACTGGCGCTGGACCGCAGCATCCTGCTCCTGCATGTGTTTGACCTGGAGGATGAAGCGTCTTTCATCGAGCACTTCAAGTCCGCCTACGAGCGGCCCCTGATGGAGATCTTCGAATGAGCGCCCTGCTCTCCAATGCGATCCTGTTCAGCCTGTTCCTGTTCTCCCTGGCCATGGTGCTGACGCTGATCCGCCTGTTCAAGGGCCCGTCGGCCCAGGACCGGGTACTGGCGCTGGACTACCTGTACATCCTGGCGATGCTGATGATGCTGGTGCTGGGCATTCGGTACGCCAGTGACACCTACTTTGAAGCGGCGCTGTTGATCGCGCTGTTCGGCTTCGTGGGCTCGTTTGCCCTGGCCAAATTCCTGCTGCGTGGGGAGGTGATTGAATGATGCCGTTGTGGATGGAAACCGTCGTGGCGGTGCTGTTGGTGCTCAGCAGTGTGTTTGCGCTGATCGGCGCGATCGGGTTGTTGCGCATGAAGGACTTCTTCCAGCGCATGCACCCGCCAGCACTGGCCTCGACGCTGGGAGCGTGGTGTGTGGCGTTGGCGTCGATCATTTATTTTTCGGTGCTCAAGTCCGGGCCGGTGTTGCACGGGTGGTTGATTCCGATTTTGCTGTCGATCACCGTGCCGGTGACCACGTTGCTGTTGGCGCGCACTGCGCTGTTCCGCAAGCGCATGGCCGGTGATGACGTACCGGCCGAAGTCAGCAGCCGCCGCTGATTCATCAAGCGAACACAGTAAAAAAGTGTGGGAGCGGGCTTGCTCGCGAATGCGGTTTTTCAGTCAGCACATCAGCGACTGACCCACCGCATTCGCGAGCAAGCCCGCTCCCACATTTGGTTTTGCATTAGACAAATGATCTGATGTGCGCCGCCAACTCCGCTAGCTCGGCATCATCCGCCCGCACAAAATCGTGGGACGAGATATAGCCCTCATAGGCTTCGAAGAACTTCTCCACCTTGGAGCTGATGGGCTTGAAGGTACTGTCCCCGCCCGTCCCGTGCATGGGAAACAACTTCGCATGCAGATGATCCACCCCGTACCCTTCCAGCACCATCCCCGTACGGGCCACATCGGGAAACGCACGGTCGATCTGAAGCGCGGTTTTCTTCGCTGCAACGGCAAGCCCGGCCAACACCTCATCCGACTGCGCAAACGCATAGCTGCCGTAATGCTGCTTGGGGATTACCACGCTGAAACCCGGTGTATTGGGAAAGATCGAAAGAAACGCCATATGCTGGTCGTCTTCCCACAGAATGTGCGCTGGGGAGGTCTTTTGAACAATGCTGCAGAAGATACAATCCATTTTAATCACCGCTGGTTTCATCGTGGGTTTGGTCGTGTCGACCATCTAAAGCCAGGCTGCGGCGGACGTCAAAAAAAATGGCAATTTTCCGAAATGTCCTAGGACTTATGCGATGAGTAAACCCTACACCCCTGCCACCGCCGCCGCCGACGTCGAAACCACGCTCGCCTGGCTTGGCGGGCGCTGGAAGCTGATCATTCTGTTCCACCTGTTCGGCGGCCAGGTGCAGCGTTATTCCGACCTTGAGCGACTGATCCCGGATATCTCGCAGAAGATGCTCGCCCAGCAATTGCGCCAGCTCGAAGCCGATGGCCTGGTACAGCGCACGGTCTACCCAGTGGTGCCGCCCAAGGTGGAATACCGTATGACCGAGTGGGGGCAGAGCCTGTGCCCGGTACTGGATGGCCTGCTCAAATGGCAGGCCGCCAAACCGGCGATTTAGACCGTAGGGACGGTGCCGCCGTCGATCACGTACTCGGTGCCGCTGATCGACGCGGCGCGGGGCGAGACCAGGAAGGCGATCAAGTCAGCCACCTCCTGGGGCTTGGCCGGCCGTCCAAGCGGAATACCGCCGAGCGCCTGCATGATGATCTGCTTGCCCCCCGCGTAATCCGTTCCCGCCTGCTCCGCCAGGCGCTCCGCCAGTGCCACCGCCGCGTCCGTCTCCACCCAGCCCGGCGAAACCCGCACCACCCGAATACCCTTGGGCGTGACTTCTTTCGACAGGCTCTTGCTGTAGGTCGCCAACGCTGCCTTTGCAGCGGCATACGCCGTGGTCGACTCCGGCAACGGCAACTCCCGCTGGATCGACGTGACATGAATAATCACCCCGGCGCCGCGCGCGAGCATCCCAGGCAGAAGCGCCCGATCCACCCGCACTGCCGCCATCAGGTTCTGGCCCAGGGCATTCGCCCACTGCTCATCATCGAGCACCGCAAAACCACCGCCGGGCGCGCTTGAGCCGCCGAGCACATTGACGATGATATCGACGCCGCCAAGCCGAGCCTTCACCGCCTCAGTAGCACTCGCACAACCGGCGGCAGTGCCTAGGTCGGCAGCGATGAAATGCACGCCTTCGGGCGTCGAATCCGCCGCCGAACGCGCGACCGAAATCACCTGGGCGCCTTGTTCACGCAACACCGCCACCACGGCGGCGCCGATACCTTTGGTGCCACCGGTGACCAGCGCACGAAGGCCTTTTAGTCCGAGATCAAAGCTCATGGAACCTACTCCTGGGTAAACGAAGACCGCAGGATAGGAACCGGGCGGACAGCCCACAAGAACGCACGAAAAGGTAATGGGCTAACCCAAAAGTGAGTATCTGGATTCAGGGGCCCTCGTAACATACCCAACTGTAGGAGCCGGCTTATCGGCGATGGCGGCGTGTCAGTCGCCGTCAATATAGCGGATACGCCGCCATCGCCGGCAAGCCAGCTCCTACAGGGGTAATGAGGGCTTGTCCTTACAGGATCGGCGCGCCAAATCTGTTCATGCGTGGCATCCAGTGATCCAGGATCTGCGCCGACGCCAGCACATGATGCGCCCGCCCGATCAGCAGCCGGCGTGGCACAACGCCGATATACCGTGAGTCATCGCTGTTATCACGGTTGTCCCCCAGCATGAAGTAACTGTCGGCCGGCACCACCACCGGCCCGAAATTACGCATTGCCCGCACCGTCGGCATGAACTGCACGGTGCGCTGTCGGTTGGCCGCCCGCTCGTTCAGCTTGATTCCTGGCACCGTATGGCCGGGCAGGATGGGTTCGCTGATGTCCTGCGCGTCACTGTAGGTAGCCGGCACGCCGTTGACCCAGAGCACCTCGTCTTTCATTTCCAGGGTGTCACCGGGTATGCCGACGATACGCTTGATCAGGCGCATGCCGTCCTTGGGTGATGAAAACGTCACCACATCGCCACGTTGGGGGTCATCGAGCTTGGCCAGGGAAATGTCCGTGAGCGGCAGCTTGAGGTCGTAGGCCACCCGGTTCACCAACACCACATCGCCCTCCAGCAAGGTCGGGCGCATGGAGCCAGAGGGAATGGGATTCCAGTCGGCCAGGGACGTACGGAAAACGCCGAAGCACATCCAGAAAATGATTGCGTAACGGTAACGGATCAACCAACTTCGCATACATCCTCGCACGGCAGAAAGGGGCATCAGGATTGTGTCTAGACGCCCGGTTGTTGCACCCGAGGATTAAATGAGTATTAGCGTCCACGCGCACTAAAAGGAGTTTTCGCCATGGATAACCAATGTTCGGTCTTCATCGCAGCCAGCATCGACGGCTTTATTGCCCGCCCGGACGGTGATATCGAGTGGTTGCACCGACCAGAGTACGAAACCGCCGAGCTGAACGGCGTGACCTATGAACGCTTCATCGCCATGGTCGATGCACTGGTAATGGGTCGCAAAACCCTGGAGAAAGTATTGTCCTTCCCCGAGTGGCCCTACGAGGGCACGCCCGTCATTGCGCTGTCCCACCAGCCTCTGCAACTCCCTGCGCACCTGGAGGGCAAGGTCGAGGTCATGGCAGGAGACGTCACCTCACTCGTGGCAACGTTAGCCGAGCGCGGCATGAAGCACCTCTATATCGACGGAGGCCAGACCATCCAGGCGTTTCTTGAAGCGGGCCTGATCGATGAGCTGATCATTACGCGTATCCCGGTTTTACTCGGGCAAGGCGTTCCACTGTTCAGCCAGGTTGGCAGTGAGCGGCAGCTTCACCATGTAGGCACCTACGTGTCGGACAATGGTTTTGTGCAGAGTCGATATCAAGTGACGGCAGGCGCTCACGCCGCGCAATAATGGACTTCTCTGAAGGAACAGACCATGTACCCACCCCTCGCATTGGTTGCAGTCATAGGAAGTCGTAACCGCTCCATCGGCAAAGCCGGCGGGTTGTTGCGAATGGTGCCGGATGATTTTTACGTGAGGCGTGGATCAGCAACTGAATGAAGCAGGCACCGTAAAAAATGTGGGAGCTGGCTTGCCAGCGATAGCGGAATATCAGTCTGCATCTTCGGTGACTGGCACTCCGTCATCGCAGGCAAGCCAGCTCCCACAGTGGATCGAGTGAGCCGTTAAAACGGTGTGCAAAAAAAACGCCCCGAACCAGTCGGGGCGTTTTTCGTTCAGCGTTTACCGATCAAGCCTGATCAGCCAACCGCCACGTCGTCCCACCCTTCCCGTCTTCCAACACCACACCCATCGCGGTCAGTTGGTCGCGGAGTCGGTCGGATTCCGCCCAGTCTTTATTGGCACGCGCAGCCAGACGCGCCTGGATCAACGCATCCACTTCAGCCGCATCCACACGCCCTTCGGCGCCGGCTTGCAGGAAATCTTCAGGCTTCATTTGCAGAACCCCCAGCACGCTGGCCAGTTCTTTCAAGCGCGCCGCCAGACCCGCCGCCGCATCAAGATCGCTCTCACGCAAACGGTTGATCTCGCGCACCATCTCGAACAGCACCGCGCAGGCTTCCGGGGTGCCGAAGTCGTCGTTCATGACTTCGGTAAACCGTGCGACGAAGGCTTCGCCGCCGGCCGGTGCCACGGCTGGCAGGCCTTTCAATGCGTGGTAGAAACGCTCCAGGGCGCCCTTGGCGTCCTTGAGGTTGTCTTCCGAGTAGTTGATAGCGCTGCGGTAGTGGCTCGACACCAGCAGGTAACGCACGACTTCCGGATGGTACTTTGCCAGCACGTCGCGGATGGTGAAGAAGTTGT
Organism: Pseudomonas pergaminensis; assembly: GCF_024112395.2. NCBI lineage: Bacteria > Pseudomonadati > Pseudomonadota > Gammaproteobacteria > Pseudomonadales > Pseudomonadaceae > Pseudomonas > Pseudomonas pergaminensis. Next base: position 4,245,383 of record NZ_CP078013.2, read on the forward strand.
TCAAGGACTTGGACATCTTCTCGCCATTGATGCGGATCATGCCGCAGTGCATCCAGGCGTTGGCGTAAGTCTTGCCGGTGGCGGCCTCGCTTTGGGCGATTTCGTTTTCGTGGTGCGGGAACTCGAGGTCGCTGCCGCCGCCATGAATGTCGAAGGTCTCGCCCAGGCAGCAGGTGGACATCACCGAGCATTCAATGTGCCAGCCCGGACGCCCGGCGCCCCACGGCGATTCCCAGCTCGGCTCGCCGGGCTTGGTGCCTTTCCACAGCACGAAGTCGAGCGGGTCCTGCTTGGCTTCGTCGACTTCGATACGTGCGCCGATGCGCAGGTCTTCGATTTTCTTGCGCGACAGCTTGCCGTAGCCCATGAACTTGGCGACGCGGTAGTACACGTCGCCGTTGCCTGGGGCGTAGGCATAACCCTTGTCGATCAGGGTCTGGATCATCGCGTGCATGCCCGGGATGTGGTCCGTGGCACGCGGTTCCATGTCCGGCTTGAGGATGTTGAGGCGGGCCTCGTCCTCGTGCATCGCGGCGATCATGCGCTCGGTCAGCGCGTCGAACGACTCGCCGTTTTCATTGGCGCGGTTGATGATCTTGTCGTCGATGTCGGTGATGTTGCGCACATAGGTCAAGTCATAGCCGCTGAAACGCAACCAGCGGGTCACCAGGTCGAAGGCAACCATGCTGCGGCCGTGGCCGATGTGGCAGTAGTCGTACACGGTCATGCCGCACACGTACATGCGCACCTTGTTGCCATCCAGCGGCTTGAAGACTTCTTTGGTCTTGCTGAGTGTGTTGTAGATCGTTAGCACAACGGCTTCCTTAGAGAATCACTGGCCCCACGAATCACGCAAGGTCACGGTACGGTTGAATACCGGCTGACCTGGTTTCGAGTCCTTGATATCCGCGCAGAAGTAACCTTCGCGCTCGAACTGGAAACGGTCTTCCGGCTGTGCGTCGCCAAGCGATGGCTCGGCACGACAACCAGTGAGTACTTGCAGGGAGTCAGGGTTGATGTTGTCGAGGAAACTGGCGCTGTCTTCGGCCTTTTCAGGGTTCGGCGAGCGGAACAGGCGATCGTACAGGCGCACTTCGCACTCGATGCTGGCCGCGGCTGGCACCCAGTGGATCACGCCCTTGACCTTGCGGCCTTCAGGGTTCTTGCCCAGTGTTTCCGGGTCGTAGGAGCAACGCAGTTCGACGATGTTGCCATCGGCGTCCTTGATCGCTTCGTCGGCACGGATCACGTAGCTGCCGCGCAGGCGCACTTCGCCGTTCGGCTCCAGGCGCTTGTAGCCCTTTGGCGGCTCTTCCATGAAGTCATCGCGGTCGATGTAGATTTCACGGGCGAACGGCAGCTTGCGCACGCCGAGTTCTTCTTTTTGCGGATGACGTGGCAGCTCGAGGTGGTCGACCTTGTCTTCCGGGTAGTTGGTGATCACGACTTTCAACGGACGCAGCACGCACATGGCGCGCGGGGCGTTGGCGTCGAGGTCCTGGCGGATACTGAATTCGAGCATGCCAAAGTCGACCACGCCGTCGGAACGGTTGGTGCCGACCATGTCGCAGAAGTTGCGGATCGATGCCGGGGTGTAGCCGCGACGGCGGAAACCCGAGAGCGTCGACATGCGCGGGTCGTCCCAGCCGTTGACGTGCTTTTCATCGACCAGTTGCTTGAGCTTGCGCTTGCTGGTGATGGTGTAGTTCAGGTTCAGGCGGCTGAACTCGTACTGACGCGGGTGCGCCGGTACCGGCAGGCTGTCGAGGAACCATTCGTACAGCGGACGGTGACTTTCAAACTCCAGGGTGCAGATGGAGTGGGTGATGCCTTCGATGGCGTCCGATTGGCCGTGGGTGAAGTCGTAGTTCGGGTAGATGCACCACTTGTCGCCCGTCTGGTGGTGATGGGCGTGGCGGATGCGGTACATGATCGGGTCGCGCAGGTTCATGTTCGGCGAGGCCATGTCGATCTTGGCGCGCAGCACGCGGGCGCCGTCCGGGAACTCACCGGCGCGCATGCGGGCGAACCAGTCGAGGTTCTCTTCTACCGAACGGTCGCGGAACGGGCTGTTCTTGCCCGGCTCGGTCAGGGTGCCGCGGTATTCCTTGGCCTGCTCCGGGGTCAGGTCGTCGACGTAGGCCTTACCGGCCTTGATCAGCTCGACGGCCCAGTCGAACAACTGGTCGAAATACTTCGAGGCATAGCGCACTTCACCGGACCATTCGAAACCCAGCCACTTGATGTCGCTTTCGATGGCGTCGATGTATTCCTGGTCTTCCTTGGCCGGGTTGGTGTCGTCGAAACGCAGGTGCGTGACGCCACCGAACTCCTGGGCCAGGCCGAAGTTCACACAGATCGACTTGGCGTGACCGATGTGCAGGTAGCCGTTGGGCTCTGGCGGGAAGCGGGTGACGATCTGCGTGTGCTTGCCCGAATCCAGGTCCGCCTGGATGATCGGGCGCAGGAAATTGACCGGGACGGCAGGTCCGGCCTTGGCATTCGAGGTAGGGTCGACAGTGGGCTTGCTCATAGGATCCTTGAACAGACAGGTTCGTGGCCGGGTGAGGCCAGATAAAACAAAGGCGATATCATAGCCGATGCTGTCAAGCACCTGACAGGGCAGCACCGAAAACTGCAGCATTTATTGCACAGGCGGTAAAAAACCACCTCGAAATTCCCGCCGGGCACGCTAAACTGCGCCCCTTGGCCGCAGTTTCGCCATACCGGTCGTGGTGCCCAGGCACCCAAACCCACGAATTCCCTGAAAAGAGTAGTGAACATGACTCAAGTCAAACTGACCACCAACCACGGTGACATCGTCATCGAGCTGAACGCCGAGAAAGCGCCGATCACCGTCGCCAACTTCATCGAGTACGTGAACGCCGGCCACTACGAAAACACCGTTTTCCACCGTGTCATCGGCAACTTCATGATCCAGGGCGGCGGTTTCGAGCCTGGCATGAAAGAAAAGAAAGACAAGCGTCCAAGCATCCAGAACGAAGCGGACAACGGCCTTTCCAACGACAAGTACACCGTCGCCATGGCCCGTACCATGGAGCCGCATTCGGCCTCCGCGCAGTTCTTCATCAACGTCGCCGACAACGCCTTCCTGAACCACAGCGGCAAGAACGTGCAGGGCTGGGGCTACGCGGTATTCGGTAAAGTCACCGAAGGCCAGGACGTCGTCGACAAGATCAAAGGCGTGCAGACCACCGGTAAAGCCGGTCACCAGGACGTTCCGGTAGACGACGTGATCGTCGAGAAAGCCGAGATCGTTGGGTGATATTGCTGATTTCAGATTTGCATCTGGAAGAGGAGCGCCCGGATATTACCCGGGCGTTTCTGGATCTGCTCCACCACCGCGCTCGTGGCGCCCAGGCGTTGTACATTCTGGGGGACTTCTTTGAAGCCTGGATTGGCGACGATGGGATGACCCCCTTCCAGCGTTCGATCTGCGAGGCTCTGCGCGAGCTGAGCGACAGCGGCACCCCGATTTTCATCATGCACGGCAACCGCGATTTCCTGATCGGCAAGGCGTTCTGCAAAGCAGCAGGTGCCACCTTGCTCAAGGACCCGAGTGTCGTGCAGCTCCATGGCGAGCCCGTGCTGCTGATGCACGGCGACAGCCTCTGCACCCGCGACGTCGGCTATATGAAGCTGCGGCGCATCCTGCGTAACCCGATTGTGCTGTTTATCCTGCGGCACCTGCCGCTGGGCACGCGCCATAAACTGGCACGCAAGCTGCGCAGTGAGAGCCGTGCACAGACACGCATGAAGGCCAACGACATCGTTGATGTAACCCCCGAGGAAGTGCCCCGGGTGATGCAGCAGTTTGGCGTGCGCACCCTGGTCCACGGCCACACCCACCGGCCCGCCATTCACAAGCTGCAGATTGGCGACCAGGCGGCCAAGCGCATTGTGCTGGGGGATTGGGACAAGCAGGGCTGGGCGTTGCAGGTAGATGAGCAAGGGTTTCAGTTGGCGGCGTTTGACTTCGTCAATCCGCAATTGGCGTTGCCTGGGGCTTGAGCCACCAACACCCCAGATCCCCCGTGAAAAGAGATCAAAATGTGGGAGGGGGCTTGCCCCCGATGGCTGTGGATCTGTCAGCATATTTTTGACTGAGCCACCGCTATCGGGGGCAAGCCCCCTCCCACAGTTGATTGCATTCCAGCCCTTGCGGATCAGTGGCCGGAAGCCTCCGGCCCTGCCTTGGCGCCAAACGGCGGCTTGGCCAGCCACACCAGCAGCATCAACCCCATGAACATCCACCCCAGCAACGTGAAGTAATCCACGGTGGACATCATGTACGCCTGGCTGGTGAGGATCTGGTCCAGCTGCGTGTAGGCCTTCTGCCCTGCCCCGCCCAGCGCCTGCAAGGCATCGCGGGTCGCGGAGTCGTAGGTGGTCATGTTCTCGCTCATGTACGCATGGTGCTGGTCCGCCCGGCGAATCCAGATCCAGGTGGTCAGCGACGCCGCAAAGCTGCCGCCCAGGGTCCGCAGGAAAGTCGCCAAGCCCGCACCGTCGGCAATCTGGCTCGGCGGCAGGTCGGACATCAGGATGCTCAAGGTCGGCATGAAGAACAGCGCCACACCGATACCCATGAACAGCTGCACCAGGGCGATATGCTGGAAGTCCACCTCATTGGTGAAGCCCGCCCGCATGAAGCAGCTCAAGCCAATCGCCAGGAACGCCAGGCCCGCCAGCAGGCGCAGGTCGAACTTGTGCGCGTACTTGCCGACAAACGGCGACATCAGCACCGGCAAGATGCCGATCGGCGCCACCGCCAGGCCGGCCCAGGTGGCGGTGTAGCCCATCTGGGTCTGCAACCACTGCGGCAGGATCAGGTTGATGCCGAAGAAGCCCGCGTAACCGAGGATCAACACGATGGTGCCGATGCGAAAGTTACGGTAGGCAAACAGCCGCAGGTTGACCACCGGGTGTTTGTCGGTGAGCTCCCAGATGATAAACACCGCCAGGGCAATCACCGAAATCGCCGCGCCAATGATGATGAAGTTGGATTCGAACCAATCCAGGTCGTTGCCCTTGTCGAGGATGATCTGCAAGGCGCCGACCCCGACGATCAGGGTCAACAGCCCCACATAGTCCATTGGCTGGAAACTGGTGACCACCGGGCGTTTCTTCAATTGTGAACGCACCACCATCACCGCAAAGATGCCGATGGGCACATTGATAAAGAAGATCCACGGCCAGCTGTAGCTGTCGGTGATCCAGCCGCCGAGGATCGGCCCCGCAATCGGCGCCACCACCGTGACCATCGCCAACAGCGCCAGGGCCATGCCTCGCCTCGCCGGTGGGTACACGGCGATCAACAGCGTCTGGGTCATTGGGTACAACGGCCCGGCCACCAGGCCTTGTATGACCCGAAACGCGATCAGCTCCGGCATCGAGGTGGAAATACCACAGAGGAACGACGCCAGCACAAACAGCAGGGTCGCCCACAAGAACAGCTTCACCTCGCCAAACCGGCGGCTGAGCCAACCGGTGAGCGGCAAGGCGATGGCGTTACTCACCGCAAACGAGGTGATGACCCAGGTGCCCTGCTCCGAACTCACGCCAAGGTTGCCGGAAATGGTCGGCAACGCCACGTTGGCGATGGTGGTGTCGAGCACCTGCATGAAGGTCGCCAGCGACAGGCCAATAGTGGCCATCAACAGGCTGGGTGGCGTGAAGGAGGCGTTATTGCTCATTAGCGTTGCGCAGCCTTGGGTGCGGCGGTGCTGTTGTCATGGATCAACTGGTTGATCATGGCGTCAGCCTCGGCCAATTGCCGGTCATACACGTTGGTGGTGAACGAGGCCTTTTGTGGGGGCTGTTGCGCCAGTACCGGGCCGCTCTGGTCATGCAGGTCCACGTTGACCACGGTGCTCAAGCCCACGCGCAGTGGGTGCTTGGCCAACTCGTCGGCGTTGACGTGGATGCGCACCGGTACACGTTGCACGATCTTGATCCAGTTACCGGTGGCGTTCTGCGCCGGCAGCAGGGCAAACGCACTGCCGGTACCGGCACCCAGGCTGTCCACGGTGCCGCTGAACTTCACGTCACTGCCGTAGATGTCCGACTCGATGTCCACGGGTTGGCCGATACGCATATTGCGCAGTTGGGTTTCCTTGAAGTTGGCGTCGATCCACAGCTGGTTCAGCGGGATCACCGCCATCAACGCGGTGCCCGGCTGGACGCGCTGGCCCAGTTGCACGGTGCGTTTGGCCACGTAGCCAGTGACCGGTGCGATCAAGGTGCTGCGCGCATTGGTCAGGTAGGCCTGGCGCAATTGCGCGGCAGCGGCCTGCACATCCGGGTGGGAACTGATCACCGTGTCGTCCACCAACGCATTGGTGGTTTTGAGTTGCTGCTCAAGGTTGGTCAGGGCGTTTTTGGCCGCAGTGAGGCTGTCACGGGCATGGGACAGCTCCTCCTGGGAAATCGCCCCGCCCTGGGCCAGGGTTTTACGACGATTGAAGTTGTCCTGGGCGGTTTGCACGTCGGCTTTCTGTGCATTGACCTGGGCCTTCATGCCGTCGACGTTGCTGTACAGGCCGCGCACTTGGCGCACGGTACGGGCCAGGTTGGCCTGGGCACTTTGCAGGCCGACAGCGGCGTCGTTCGGGTCGAAGTTGATCAGCACCTGGCCTTCGTGGACCAGGTCGCCATCGTCGGCGCCGATGCTGACCACGGTGCCGGTGACCAACGGGGTGATTTCCACCACGTTGCCGTTCACGTAGGCGTCGTCGGTGCTTTCGTTGAAACGGCCGTAGAGCTCATACCAGCCCCACACGCCGACCACAGCGAGGATGACGATCAGCGCCAGGCCGATCAGCATCACTTTGCGTTTGCGTGGGTTGTTGTCTTTGGGTTGTTCGGTTGCGTTGGTGTTTTCGGCAGTGGCCATGACAAATACCTCAAATTATTCCGTGCGTGTGGCTGGGGTGGTCGCTGCCACGTTGTCGGCGCTGTAGCCGCCGCCCAGGGCCTGCATCAATTGAATCGACAGGTCGATCTGCGCCGCATTCAGGGTCGCCAGTTGGCGCTGGGCCTGCAGCAATTGCTGCTCGATGCTCAGCACATCCAGGTAGTTACCGATCCCGGAGCTGTAGCGCTGCACGCCGGTGTCGTAGGACTGCTGGGCAATGTCCGCGGCGTGTTGCTGGGCCTGGATCTGCCGGCCGGTGTCGCGCAGTTGCGAAAGGGTGTTGCCGATATCGCCCAGGGCTTGCACCAGGGTCTTGTTGTACTGCGCCACTGCAAGGTCGTAGTCGGCGTCACGGGCGTCGAGGTCGGCACGCAGGCGGCCGCCGTCGAAGATCGGCAGCGAGATCGTCGGCGCAATGTTGAAGAAGCGGCTGGCCGATCCGAACATCGCATCCCCCAGCAACGACTCGGCCCCGGCGCTCGCGCTCAGGTTGAGGTTGGGATAGAAGCGGGTCTTGCTCGCATCAATGTTCTTGCCGGCCGCCTCCACACGCCAGCGCGCGGCGATCAGGTCCGGGCGACGGCCAAGCAGCTCGGCCGGCAGCACGGATGGCACCGCGACGGCGCTGGGTTTCAGCACGGCGGGCCGCGCCAGTTCACTGCCCCGGTCCGGGCCTTTGCCAAGCAACACCGCCAAGGCAATCTTGGCGCTTTGCAGTTGTTTTTCCGCGTCGATCAGTTGCGATTGGGCGCTGGCTTCCAGGCTTTCGGTCTGCTGGAACTGGTACTGGCTGTCGATGCCCGAGTTCAGGCGACGCTTGCCCAGGTCGAGCATCTGCCGGGTGCGCTTGAGGTCGTCATTGGCCAGGTCCCGCACGATATGGGCCTGGCCCAGGTCGCTGTAGGCCTTGGCCACGTTGGCGGCCAGGGTCAGGCGTGCCGCCTGCTGGTCGACTTGGGCGGCACGCGCCTCACCCAAGGCAGCTTCCCAGGCAGCCCGCTGGCCGCCCCAGAGGTCGAAGTTGTAGTTGAAGCTGGCGCCGATGTTGCGCACGGTCGAATAAGCATCGCCTTCACCGCGCGGGTCCTGGTCTTTGGCCAGGCGCGAGCGGCTGACACCGGCGCTGGCGTCGAGGGTCGGCATGCGCTCGGCGTTGGCGGCGTAGGCAGCGGCTTCGGCCTGGTGGGCACGGGCGCTGGCGACTTGCATATCGGGGCTGTTTTGCAGGGCTTCCTGGATCAGGCCGTCGAGCTGTGGGTCGCCGAGGCTTTTCCACCAGTCGGCGGTCGGCCAGGCAGCGCTCGACAGGGTCATGCCGCTCAGGGACTTACCGGTTTGCAGGGTGTTGGCGTCGAGGCGTTTGCCTTGGGTGTCGAGGCCACTGTAGTTGGCACAACCGGCCAGTGTCATCGCCACCAGCACCAGGCTGAATGCGCGTGTGTTCATGAGTTACCTACCCGCTGGATGACGATGGCGTCACCGGCTGCGACGAGAATTTTCTTGAGGATTTTTTCCAGGGTTTGCAGCTCGCCAGGCTCCAGGGCGCCGGCCAGCTCGTTCATCGACTGGGCGCCGATGTGCGGCAGCATGTCTGCCAGGCGCTGGCCGTCTTCCGTGAGGACCAGCCGCACCTGGCGCCGGTCCTGCTCGGAACGCTGGCGCGCCAGCAAGCCCTTTTGCTCCAGGCGATCGAGCATGCGGGTCATGGAGCCACTGTCCAGGGACAGGTTGCGGCATAGCTCCGCCGGGGTATCGACGTCGAACTGGGCAATGATGATCAACACTTTGAACTGCGCGGCAGTTACGCCGTGCGGCTCCATATGGGTGTCGATAATGCGGTCCTTGAGCAGCGCCGCCCGGCCCAGGAGCAGGCCGAGGTGGCAGTTGCGAAAGCTGTCAGGGGTGAAGTGGGGCATCGGAAGTCACCTTATTACTGCCTAGGCAGTGAATGTATGACAAGATGTTACTGCTTAGGCAGCGAATGTCAAATGGAATTATTAGCTTGCTTGGTATCTGGCGGACAAACGGCGGGATGCACAAGACTGTAGGCGCCGGATTGCCGGCGCCTACACGGTTGGTGGGGGTTAGAAATCGCGTTTGTAGAAGATGTCCAGGGAGCTGGCCACGCCGCTCGCCACCTCCAGGTACACCTTTTTGCTCAACAGGTAGCGCAAGGCAATGGTACTGGCCGGCTCGAACACCCCCACCCCGTAACGCAGGCTGAGTTTTTCGGTGATCTTACCGCTGGCGACAACAGACGTGTTGTTTCCGGAGCCTTGAGTGTCGAGGTCGAAGTCCTGGATACCCAGCTTAGTGGCAATATCTGAAGTCACTCCAGCACTGCCCATCAGGCCAAGGCCCAAGGCCGCTTCGGCCAGCATATTGTTGTCTTCACCGGTGTTGTTGCGCGAACGTCCCAGCACCAGATAAGACAGCGCATCCTCCTGAGCCATCGCGGGCTCGGAGAAAACCTGCGTGGTCGGCTGTTCGGCGCTGCCACTCAGGCGAATACCTGCAGTCACCGTCTTGGAGGGCTCGGTGACGAGGCGCACCGCCTCAACATCCAGGAACGGTTGATCGAGCGGCCCCGTAAATAGCAGCCGCGCACGGCGCACATCCAGGCGCTGCCCATAGGCACGGTAGCGGCCATCGTTGAGCCAAAGCTCGCCACGGGTGTCGAGGTTGTCGCCGATGTGCACATGGCCCTGTACCTTGGCGGTGAGGCCAAAGCCCGAGAAGTTGAGCTTGTCCTCGCCCACTACCACGTCGATGTCCATGGCCATCGCCATTGGCGGCTTGCCCTCTTCGGTCTGGCCGCCGACGATCACCGTGTCATCGGAGACCTTGACGGTGGACGGCGGCAACTCGCGCACGGTGATATCGCCACGTGGGATGTGCACCTTGCCGGCAACCGCCAGCTTGTCGTTCTTCAGGCTGATCTTCAGGTCGGGCGCCACCTCCAGCACGGCGTAAGGCTCGACCGTGACCGGCAGTTGCGTGCCCTGCAAGCTCAGGTCCACCACCAGCGCCTGGCCCCAGTCAATCTGGCCCTTGAGGCTGCCCTGCCCCACCTTGCCACTGTGCCAGGCGCCGTTGAGCTGCACGCTTTCGCCCGCGATCAGCGCTTGCACATTCAGGCCTTCCAGGCTGATCGGCAGTTCCGGACCGGATACCTCGCCGCCCACCAGGTTCACGTTGCCGTTGACCTGGGGTGCCAGCAAACCACCGGAAATACGGCCATTACCATTGAGCTTGCCGCTGAGGGTTTCCACCATCGGCACAAACGGCCGCGCCACGGAAAGGTCAAGGCCGGCCAGGTTGAAATTGCCGGTGATCGGCTTGTTCTTCGGCAACGGGTTGATTTGCGCCTGCACCATCAATTCACCCAACTTGCCGCCACGGAAGTTGAGCTGCGTGTCGATGCGCTTGGGGTTAAGGGTGGTTTCGAGCTTCAAGGTGTCGTACGGGAAATCCAGCCACTGGTCCTTGTCCTTGACGCGCAGGGTGCCGCCACTGGCGTCCACCGAAACCACGCCTTTGGGGCCGCTGTCCGGGAGGTCCAGTTGCAGGTCGGCGTTGAGCTTGCCCTGCCAGGCAAAATCCTTGGGCAGGAATGCCGCCAGGCTGTCGATGGGGAATTGCTTGAGGTGGTAGCGCAGCTTCGGCTCGGGCATCAGACGCTGGTCTTCGCCACACAGGCTGGCGGGGCCGGACACCCAGCAATGCGCGGCAAAGGTGAGCTTGCCATCGGCCATGCGCTCGATCTTTGCCGGCGCCTGCAGTTTCCAGTCCTGGCCACCGGCCTGTACATCACCACTGGCCAGGCGCCCGCGCCAATTGCCTTTGTCGAGATTGCCGTCCAATGCCAGGGCCAGCTTGACCAATGGGCCGGCCAGGTCCAGTTGGACTTTCTGGTTCTTGATATCGCCCTGGGCGCTGGCCGTCAGGGTGCCGACCTGGGTGTCGCCGGCCTGGATACCGCTGCCCTTGAGGTCGATTTTGGCGCGCTGGGCATTATCCAGGTTGGCATCGAGGGTGAGGCTTTGCAGGCGGTTCTCGGCAAACGCCAGTTGCTGGCCCTTGAGGGCGAGTTTGCCCTGAGGCGCGTTGAGGCTGCCGGCCACGTCGAGCCGGCCATTGACCTGGCCGCGCAACTGCGGCCACAACTGGGCCAGGCGCGCCAGCTTGATATCGATCTGCCCGGCCAGGCGTTGTTGCAGGCTGCCACTGCCGTTGATGCGGTTGTCGCCGAGGCGGATGTCCAGGTTGGCCAGGGTCCACTGCTCGCCCGCGCCTTCGGCCTTGGCCGCCAGCACCGCGGTTTGCCCGCGCAGGCGGCCCTTGAGGTCGAGGTCGGCATTGAGCTTGAGTTGCTCGTTCTTGAACTCGCCCTTGCTGCGCAACGGCCCTGCCAGGGTGCCGGGCAGTTCGGCCACCCAATATGCCGGGTTCAGCGCCGACAGGTCGAGGGCCGTGTCCCAGGCAATGCCATCGGCAAATTGCAGGTTCAGGTGGCCTTCGGCCTTGCCTTGGCCGGCGGTGAGTTTCAGCTCGGGCAGGAAGATTTGCGTGAGGTCGCCACTGAACGGCGTGACCACATTGAACTTGCCCGCCGGGCCATCAAGGTCGGCCTTGAGATTGCCCAGGTAGTTGCCGTCTTTATAGGAAATCTCGCCATTGAACGTACGCAGGGTGACTTGCGGCTCGTCGATCACCGGATAGAGGCGATGCCAGGGGAAGTCCAGCCAATCGATCTTGGCGTCGGCGCTGAAGCCCTGTTGCCAGTCCAGCTGGGCCGTGAGCTTGAGGTTTTGCTTGTCACCGGCATTCAGGTCCAGGCCGGCGATCTGCGCACCCTTGGCGTCGACCTTGCCTTGCAGCAGCAAGTCCACCGGGCCTTTTTCCGCCGGCAGCACGGCTTTGCCCAGCAGTTGGTAGCCACGGCTCAAATCACCTTGGGCGGTGAGGTCGAGTTGATTCAGTTGCAGGGTGTCGGGCAGCTCGGCGCTGGGCTTGAAGCCGTCGGCGGTGATGTGTAATTGCGCTGGGAGGTTTTCCACCAGGGGTTGAAGTTCCCCCGTGAGCTTGGCCGGCAAATAGCCCGTGCTGTCGGCGTCAAGCTTGAGGGTCTTGAGCAGGTTGCCCTCAACCTTGAGCGACACCTTCCAGGGTGCATCACCTGGCGCGTAGGGCAGGCTCAGATTACCGCTGGCGCTCAACGGCCAGTCGCCGGTGGGTTGCAGCAGGCCAGCCAGGTCCAGCACCAGGCCATCGCGCTGCAGGTGCACCGAGTCGATCTGCATACCGGCGGCGGTCCAATGCGCCGCCAGTTGCAGGCCCTTGAGCTCTTCGCTGCCGTTGAACAGTAGGCTACCGACGCGCACGTCGCCCAACTGGATGACCACGGGCAGCTTCAAGTCAGGCAGTGCGATGGGGCCGCTGCTGTCTTCGGTGCTCGGTGGAAATTGCAGGCTGACCTGTTTCACGTCCAAGCGGTCGATGCACAAGGTCATGCGCAACAGGCACGCCGGTGACCAGTCGAACTGCGGCGCCTGGAGTTCGACGCGGCTGCTGTCCTGCTGCCACAGCAAATGGTCGGCGCTCCATTGGCCGCCCAGATGCCCCTGGAAATTGTCGACACTCAAGCCCGGCACGCGTGCCAAGGCCCAGCGGCTGCCCGCCTGGGTGCCGAGCACCGCCCACACTGCCAGTAACAGCACGGCGAGGATGGCCACCAAGGCCAACCCCGCTATTTTCACACCACGCATCACAGCTCAGGCCCCATGGAAAAGTGCAATCGAACGCCACCCGGATCTTCGAGGGCATGGGCCAGGTCAAGGCGGATCGGGCCGACCGGCGACACCCAGCGAATACCGACGCCCACGCCGGTTTTCAGGCTGGGCATTTCCAGGGTATTGAACGAGTTGCCCTGGTCGATAAAGGTCGCGATTCGCCATTTTTCGGCGATGGAATATTGGTACTCGGCGCTCAGGGCGACCATATAGCGGCCACCAATGCGGTCGCCACGGTCGTTCTCGGGCGACAGCGTCTGGTACTCGTAGCCGCGCACGCTCTGGTCGCCACCGGCAAAGAAGCGCAGCGACGGCGGCACCGACTTGTAGCCATTGGTGGCACTGCCGCCCACCTGGGCACGCGCCAGGAAGCGGTGGTTGTCCCACAAAGTGGTCAGGCCTTTGACCATGGCCGTGCCGTAAAGCAGGTTGGTGTCGGACCCCAGGCCTTCCTTGGCCACCTTGGTATCGAATTGCAGGCGGTAGCCATTGTGCGGATCGATACGGTTGTCACTGCGCAGGTAGGAGTAGCTGACCCCCGGCATCACCAGGTTGCTCAGGCCGGAGTCATTGCCCAGGCGATATTCTTCGCGCTGGTACTTGAGCGAGATGACCCGGGTCCAGCCGCTGGGCAACTTGCTGTGCCACTCGGGGCCGAGGGTGAGCAATTTACTCAGGGTGTCGGTGTTGGCGATTTCTTCATTCTGGTAGCCACCGGCGAACCGCAGCTTGTCGGTGAGCGGCGGGTCGAGCGGGATGTCGTACCACAGGCCGACGTTCTGGCGTGGTGCCGACAGCTCGGCTTCCCAGCCATAGCTGTGCCCTTGGGGGTTGACCCAGTGGCGGGTCCAGTTGGCTTTGCCGCGCGGCCCCACGTCGGTGGAAAAACCCAGGCCCAGGCCCATGGTGCGCGGCTTGCGGGTTTCCAGGCGCACAGCGACCGGGATGATGTCATTGCTGGAGGCGGCCGGGGCAGCGTCCACGCGCACGCCTTCGAAAAAGCCGCTGGCTTGCAGGTTCTGGTTGAGTTCGGCGATCAGTTCGGAGTCGTAGGGCGTGCCGCTTTTGAACGGCACCATGCGTTGCAGCAGTTCTTCGTCAAACGGCGTATCACCGGCAAAGCTGACCTTGCCAAGGGTGTAGCGCGGGCCGCTGTCGTAGATGAGTTCGATATCGGCGACACCGGCCTGCGGGTCTACCGAAAGTGTCTGGTGGGTGAAGCGTCCGCTGAAAAAGCCGTAGCGCGACGCCTGGTTCTGGATCAGACGCTTGGCGTCTTCGTAATGGCCGTGGTTGAGCACGGCACCGGATTTGAGGTCGTCGCTGACGGGCACGCGAAAGGCCTTGAGGTCGGCGGCAGGGCCGTCGACCCGAATGGTCACGTTACGCAAATGCACCGGCTCGCCGGGGTCGATGGTAAGGATCAGGCGCGGGTTCTTGCCGCCCTTCACATCACTTTCGATCTGTGGCTGATAGAAACCCAGCGCCTGGGCGGCTTTGCGCGCCTGCTCCTCGGCGCCACGGCTGAACCGCAGCAGGGCCTCTTCATCACGATCACCTACCCCGCCGATATAGCCTTCGATGTTGGCTTTCAACGCGTCGTTTGAAGGCTTGATCCGCACGTCCAATTCGCTTTGCGCAAACGCGCCGCAGCTTGTGAACAGCAGAACCAAGCCGCTGGTAAATCTTCCTGGAAACTTCATAGGCGCGGATGCTACACGAGCTGGGGAGAAACTTAGAACTCAGACAATTCTGAAAAATTCTGCGCTAAGCCGTTGCAGCATGTAACGGCTGGGGGTTCGGATGAAAAAACACGTGTTCTAGGATGGGGCCTATAGCGACTTCACCAATTTCCTCGTAGCCCTGACGTTTATAGAACTCCAGGTAGCGTGAATTGCCCGTATCGAGCACCACACCGGCCGAGTGCGGGTCTTCGGCGCACCAGTTATGCACGGCCTCCAGCAACTGCTCGCCATAATGCTTGCCTTGGAATTGCGGGTGAATCCCCAGCAATGGCAACACATGCACCGACTCACTCGGCAGGCATGCCAGCACTGCATGATGGTAGTCGAGGTAGCGCCGCGTCCCGCGCACGCCAGTGCTCAGCCACATGCGCAATTGCCAGGCCCAGCTCTCGGTGATGCCCAGGCGCCGTTGCGGAGGCGCAATCAGGGCGATGCCGATCAGCCGGTCGTTGACGAACAGGCCAATGGCCGGCAGTTTCTGAAAGAAATGCTGCTTGACCAACTCGCGCACGGTGGCGCGTACCCGCTGCTCGTAACCCGAGCGCTCGGCTTCGAAAATGTAGGCAAAGGTCGGCTCGTGACGATAGGCCTGGTACAGCAGTGAACGAGCCTCGCGGGAATAGCCGCTGTTGAGCAGGCGGATTTCGGCAATGGCAGTCGAGGTGTCAGGCATACAATCAATCTCCCTGGGCACCGCTCAGGAGGCGGCGTTCTTATGGGTACGAACCCACGCAGCACGAGTCGTTCCCAGACATTAGCAGCGCATCTGGCCTACCGCCACGCTGGCCCCCGTCCGACTTGTCCGCTAGCATCGCCCTTTTGCCAGGACTGGACAGCCGACCATGAAAATCGTCTCCTTCAATATCAACGGGCTGCGCGCCCGCCCTCATCAGCTGGCGGCGCTGATTGAAAAGCACCAGCCCGACGTGATCGGCCTGCAGGAAACCAAGGTCCACGACGACCAGTTCCCCCTCGCCGAAGTACAGGCCCTGGGCTATCACGTGTACTACCACGGGCAGAAAGGCCACTACGGCGTGGCGCTGCTCTCGCGCAAAGAAGCCTTGAGCGTGCACAAAGGTTTTGCCAGTGATGAAGAAGACGCCCAGCGCCGCTTCATCTGGGGCACCTTCGCCGACGAGAACGGCCACCCGGTCACCATCATGAACGGCTACTTCCCCCAGGGCGAAAGCCGCGACCACCCCACCAAATTCCCGGCCAAGCAGCGCTTCTATGAAGACTTGCAGCACCTGCTGGAAAGCCAGTTCAGCAATGACCAGGCACTGGTGGTGATGGGCGACGTAAACATTTCCCCGGAAGACTGCGACATCGGCATCGGCGCCGACAACGCCAAGCGCTGGCTCAAGACTGGCAAGTGCAGCTTCCTGCCAGAAGAACGCGAGTGGATGGCCCGCCTGAAAAACTGGGGCCTGGTGGACAGCTTCCGTCACCTCAACCCGGACGTGGCCGACCGCTTCAGCTGGTTCGACTACCGCAGCCGCGGCTTTGAAGATGAGCCCAAGCGCGGACTGCGGATCGACGTGATCCTGGCCTCCAACGGCCTGATGCCGCGCGTCAAGGACGCCGGAGTGGACTACGACCTGCGCGGCCTGGAAAAGCCATCGGACCACGCGCCTATCTGGCTCGAATTGAGCTGACAACACCGTCCAGCCAGGTAACTACAGAACGCTGTAGCAGCCACGGTAACCACGGTAACCACGATGCGAAGCGAGCCGCTCTTGATCTTGATTTTGATCTTGATCTCGCTTTTGATCCTAGGCGCCCCATCAAACACGCTGGCCGGAATTCGGCAGGGATTTGGGGGGTAAACCGGCAGGGATGCCGGTTTAGCCGCCCCGCGCCATGGATGGCGCGTGGCGGCGGCCCCCCAAATCACTGTCGAATTACGGGCACACCGAGCCTAGGCGAGGTGCCGAGTGTTGGGGCAAGAGCCCTTTGGTTACTTTGGGGCTTTTCCAAAGTGACCCGCCGTAAGGGCGGAACCCATAGAAGCCGTTACCCAAATAACGGATATGTACCCGGTCTGATCCAATATCCTGGTCGGCTGTCAGGCCGCCTTCGCAGGCAAGCCAGCTCCCACATTTTTGGATCAAGGGGTGACAGTTAGATTGTGGTCGGCTGTCAGGCCGCTTTCGCAGGCAAGCCAGCTCCTACATTTTTGGATCGCGGGGGGGGACAGTTGGAGAGTGGTCGGCTGTCAGGACGCTTTCGCAGGCAAGCCAGCTCCCACATTTTTGGATCGCGGGGGGATAGTTGGAGAGTGGTCGGCTGTCGGGCCGCTTTCGCAGGCAAGCCAGCTCCCACATTTTTAGATCGCGGGGGGACAGTTGGAGAATGGTCGGCTGTCGGGCCGCGTTCGCAGGCAAGCCAGCTTCCACATTTTTTGGATCGCGGGGTGACGGTTAGATTGTGGTCGGCTGTGAGGCCGCCATCGCTGGCAAGCCAGCTCCTACCGTTGAGTCATA
The DNA here is from genome assembly GCF_024112395.2 of Pseudomonas pergaminensis. Lineage (NCBI taxonomy): Bacteria > Pseudomonadati > Pseudomonadota > Gammaproteobacteria > Pseudomonadales > Pseudomonadaceae > Pseudomonas > Pseudomonas pergaminensis. Next base: position 4,262,340 of record NZ_CP078013.2, read on the forward strand.
TTTATGCAACCTGCCTGACTTATTCTCGCAGCACTCCCTTTGGCTTGAGAAGGTGGCGGCATGAGGCTGCGCGTTCTGTTCCTGCTGACCCTGTTACCCCTCGTTTCTGTTGCTGCCCCCCTACCCGCTCCCGACCAAGGCCCCGCATTGCGCATCCAGGGTTCCAACACCATTGGCGCAGCGCTGGGTCCCGCGCTGGTCAAAGGCTTGATGGAGCACCAGGGCCTGCAGGCCGTGCACAGTGAGCCGGCCGAAGGCGCCAATGAACAGCGCGTGGTCGGCAAGACGCGCCAGGGCAAGACCGTCACCATCGAGGTCGCGGCCCATGGTTCCAGCACCGGTTTCACGGCGCTGAAAAAATCCACCGCCGACCTGGCGGCTTCGTCCCGCCCGATCAAGGACAGCGAACTGGTCGACCTCGAACCCCTCGGCGACCTGAAAAGCCCCGAAGCCGAACAGGTGATCGCCATCGACGGCCTGGCGATCATCCTTAACCCGCAAAACCCGTTGAACAGCCTGAACACCGAGCAACTGGCGCAGATCTTCAATGGCGAAGCCAGTACCTGGGAGGCCGTGGGCGGCGTCGGCGGGCCGATTCAGGTGTACGCACGTGATGACCAATCCGGCACCTACGACACCTTCAAGGACCTGGTGCTGCGCCTGCGCGGCAAACCGCTGGCGCCCTCCGCCAAGCGCTTCGAGTCCAGCGAGCAGTTGTCCGATGCCGTCAGCCGGGATCCCCAGGGCATCGGTTTTATTGGCCTGCCCTACGTGCGCCAGGCCAAGGCGGTGGCGATTGTGGATGGCGACTCACAACCCATGTTGCCGCTGAACAGCTTGATCGCCACCGAGGATTACCCGCTGTCCCGCCGCTTGTTCTTCTACCTGCCGCCGTCGGCGCGCAACCCGTGGGCCAAGGCACTGGTGGACTTTACCCAGAGCAGCAAGGGCCAGGCGATTGTCGCGGCCAGCGGGTTTATCGCCCAGCAGGTGCAGGCGATCGCCGTGGAGCCCCGTACTTCGATGCCCGAGGACTATCAGGCTATCGCCCGCGAGGCACAGCGTCTGACCGTGAATTTTCGCTTCGAGGAAGGCAGTGCGAGCCTGGACAACAAGGCGCGCCAGGATCTGCAGCGGGTGGTGGCGTATATAAAGAGCCATGGCAAGCTCGACAAACAGGTGTCGCTGGTGGGCTTTGGTGATGCCAAGGATGACCCGCAGCGAGCGGCGCTGCTGTCGAAGTTGCGGGCGATGGCAGTGCGCCGGGAGTTGGTAAAAAACGGTGTGGTACTGCGGGATATTCGCGGGTTTGGCGCGCAGATGCCGGTGGCGGCGAATACGGCGGATGAAGGCCGGATCAAGAATCGGCGAGTGGAAGTTTGGGTGTACTGAGCATTGGGTTTTGTGTTGCTGGTACTGGCCTCATCGCGGGCAAGCCCGGCTCCCACAGTTGACCGAGTTGTTCAGGAGAACACGGTCAACTGTGGGAGCCGGGCTTGCCCGCGATTGCAGGCGACGCGGTGTTACTGGCCGCTGCGCATCAGCTCTTTAGGCACATACTTGCCAATCTCGAACTTGCCGATCGCTGCGCGGTGCACTTCGTCCGGGCCGTCGGCCAGGCGCAGGGTACGTTGCATGGCGTACATGTAGGCCAGCGGGAAGTCGTTGGACACCCCGGCACCGCCATGAATCTGGATCGCGCGGTCGATCACCTTCAAGGCTACGTTCGGCGCCACTACCTTGATCTGGGCGATTTCGCTTTTCGCCACTTTGTTACCCACGGTGTCCATCATGTACGCCGCCTTCAGCGTCAGCAGGCGCGCCATGTCGATTTCCATGCGTGAGTCGGCGATCTTGTCGATGTTGCCGCCCAAGCGGGCCAGTGGTTTGCCAAACGCGGTACGGCTGACGGAGCGCTTGCACATCAATTCCAGCGCGCGCTCGGCCATGCCGACGGAGCGCATGCAGTGGTGGATACGGCCTGGGCCAAGACGCCCCTGGGCAATCTCAAAGCCACGGCCTTCGCCCAGCAGTACGTTTTCGTACGGTACACGCACATTGTCGAACAGCACTTCGGCGTGGCCATGGGGCGCGTCGTCGTAGCCGAACACCGGCAGCGGGCGCACGATTTTCACGCCGGGGGTATCCACGGGTACCAGGATCATCGAGTGCTGCTGGTGGCGCGGCGCATCCGGGTTGCTCAGGCCCATGAAGATCAGGATCTTGCAGCGCGGGTCGCAGGCGCCGGAGGTCCACCATTTCTTGCCGTTGATCACCCACTCGTCACCCTGGCGCTCGGCGCGGGCGGCCATGTTGGTCGCGTCCGAAGATGCCACGTCCGGCTCGGTCATGGCGAACGCCGAGCGGATTTCGCCGCGCAGCAGCGGCTCCAGCCAGCGTTGTTTCTGCTCTTCGTTGGCATAGCGCACCAGCACTTCCATATTGCCGGTATCGGGGGCGGAGCAGTTGAACGGCTCCGGCCCCAAGAGGGAACGGCCCATGATTTCAGCCAGCGGCGCGTATTCAAGGTTGGTGAGGCCGGCGCCCAGTTCGGATTCAGGCAGGAACAGGTTCCACAAGCCTTCGGCTTTAGCCTTGGCTTTCAACTCTTCCATGATTGCGGTGGGCTGCCAGCGGTCGCCTTCGCTGACTTGGCGTTCGAACACCGGCTCGGCCGGGTAAACGTAAGCATCCATGAACGCAGTGACGCGTTCACGCAGTTCCTGAACCTTGGGCGAATAGGCGAAATCCATGAGCAGCTCCCTTCTCTGAGAGGTTGTTTAGGTCATGCAATCGATGCTAGAACAGCGTTGATAATTTACCTAGCCTATTCTCGGCGTGTATTAACATTCATCACCGATATATGATCGACGTATGGCCACCTAACAATAAGAGCGCTACGAAATGAATCTGAGCAAGGTCGACCTCAACCTGTTTATCGTCTTTGACGCGATCTACACCGAAGCCAACCTGACCCGCGCCGGGCAGATTGTCGGCATCACCCAGCCGGCGGTGTCCAACGCGCTGGCGCGTCTGAGGGAAACCTTCAACGACCCGCTGTTCGTGCGTACCGCCCAGGGCATGGTGCCCACGCCCATGGCGCAGAACATCATCGGCCCGGTGCGTAATGCGCTGTCGTTGCTGCGGGTTTCGGTGCAGGAAAGCCGCATCTTCAACCCGCAACAGGCGGCCAAGACCTACCGCATCAGCATGACTGACCTCACCGAAGCGGTGATTCTGCCGCTGTTGTTCCAGCGCTTGCGCCGCCTGGCGCCGACGGTGGTGATCGAGAGTTTCCTGTCCAAACGCCGCGAGACCACCAAGGAACTGGCCGCCGGGCGCCTGGACTTTGCCGTGGATGCGCCGTTGAACACCGACCCGCAGGTGCGCCACGTCAAGCTGATGGAAGACCGCTACGTATGCGCGATGCGCAAGGGCCACCCCCTGGCCAGCAAGGACAAGCTGACCCTGGATGACTACCTGTCGCTGACTCATATCCATATCTCCAGCCGCCGCAACGGGCTGGGCCACGTCGACCTGGCCCTGGGCAAGATGGGCATCCAGCGCAAGATCGCCCTGCGTTCCCAGCATTACCTGATGGCCTCGCAAGTGTTGCAGCAGACCGACATGGTCATGACCGTGCCCGAGCGCTTCGCCCGCCGCCACGAACTGCACTGGTTCAACCTGCCGGTCAACGACGTGCCGCCGGTGGAAACTCACCTTTACTGGCACGAAAGCACCGACCAGGACCCGGCGAACCGCTGGATGCGCGAGCAGATGATCGAGCTGTGCCAGCAGGTGACGGCGCACGAAAAGAAACTCGACAAACAACAATCCTGAGATTGCCCTCCCTGTAGGAGCCGGCTTGCCGGCGAAAAACGCACAGTCACCGCAGTTGTCCGGGCTGGCTGCGTCATCGTTGACGACCATCGCCGGCAAGCCGGCTCCTGCAGTGATTCGCTTGACGTTTACGTCAACCTGCCATTAGCTTAACGCCAAGACTTTCTTGAGCGCCGCCATGAGCACCACCTACAGCATTTCCGACCTCGCCCGCGAGCTCGACATCACCACCCGCGCCATTCGCTTCTACGAAGAACAAGGCCTGCTGGCCCCGGAACGCCGGGGCCAGGAGCGCATCTACTCCGCGCGCGACAAGGTCAGCCTCAAGCTGATCCTGCGGGGTAAGCGCATCGGCTTTTCCCTGGCCGAATGCCGCGAGTTGATCGAACTCTACGACCCCACCAGCGGTAACCACGTGCAGCTCAACAGCATGCTGGCGAAGATCACCGAGCGCCGCGAGCAGTTGGAACAGCAACTGCTGGATATCGAACAGATGAAGCTGGAACTGGACACCGCCGAAGAGCGCTGCACCCAGGCCCTGGCCCACACCATGCGCCAGGCTGGCCATTGATCACGAAGGTAACTGCCATGTCCCTCCCCTCACACGTACGCCTGGTGGAAGTCGGCCCGCGCGACGGCCTGCAGAACGAAGCCCACCCCATCAGCGTGGCGGACAAAGTCCAGTTGGTGGACGCCCTCAGCGCGGCCGGCCTGAGCTATATCGAAGTCGGCAGTTTCGTCTCGCCCAAGTGGGTGCCGCAGATGGCGGGTTCAGCCGAGGTGTTCGCGCAGATCCAGCGCAAGCCCGGCGTGACCTACGGGGCACTGGCGCCGAACCTGCGCGGGTTCGAGGACGCATTGGCGGCCGGCGTAAAGGAAGTGGCGGTGTTTGCGGCGGCGTCCGAGGCGTTTTCCCAGCGCAATATCAACTGCTCCATCAGCGAAAGCCTGGAGCGCTTCGCGCCGATCATGGCGGCCGCCAGGCAGCACGGGGTCAGCGTGCGCGGTTATGTGTCGTGCGTGCTGGGTTGCCCGTATGAGGGTGAGATCGCGCCGGAGCAAGTGGCGGCGGTCGCGCGGGAGTTGTATGCCATGGGCTGCTATGAGGTGTCCCTCGGCGACACCATCGGCACCGGCACGGCGGGCGCGACGCGGCGGTTGTTCGAGGTGGTCGCCGCGCAGGTGCCACGGGACAAGCTGGCCGGGCATTTCCACGACACCTATGGCCAGGCCATCGCGAATATCTACGCCAGCCTGCTGGAAGGAATCACGGTGTTCGACAGCTCTATCGCGGGCCTCGGCGGCTGCCCCTACGCCAAGGGCGCCAGCGGTAACGTCGCCACCGAAGACGTGCTGTACCTGCTTAACGGCCTGGGCATCCACACAGGAATCGACCTGGAGGCATTGATTGGCGCGGGCCAGCAAATCAGCACTGTGCTGGGCCGGCCTACAGGATCGCGTGTAGCGAAGGCGCGTAACGCCGGTTGAGTCGCTTAGCCGTGACAATGTGTTACCGCACGGCTACACATCGAGTAACACGGGAACATATTTTGTCGTATTTGCCGTAGGCCATTCCCTACACAAAAGTTATATCACTGATTTTAAAGGAATTTTAAAAGTTGGCACGGGTTCTGCTATCTCTATGGCATAACAAGAATAAAAAGCACCAAACCTAATAAAAATAAGACGAAACGACTCTGACATAACAAAAACAACACGGCAGAGACGCAGCTAACAGATTTTTTTGGAGAAGATGTGCTTCGCAGGGTACGGCGTGCCGAAACCCGCAACCGGTTAGAGAAAAATAAAACTACCTCAGGTAGCTACCCACTGGTTGGATCGTTCACGAAGAAGCAGATCAGCGCTCAAAAAAATACGTTTGCTCTTGACCCCGGATGGGGGTCGCCAAAAACAGCGGTAAAGGGTAACGGTTGCCAAAAACAACAATAGACCGCCCCTCAATAATAAAAAAAGAGCACGCAACGACACATTAAAGGGGACCCTCGGGTCCCCTTTGTGCTGTGTGCCCCCCTCCCTCAGAGCGATGTCCCGCTCACCGCCGCAACGTTGTTCAATACAGTGCGCGTCAAGGTTTTCAGCGAGTTCTGCTCCAGCATTTGCCGCTCCACCCCCAATTGATCGAGCTCTCGCTTGTAAAAAGCACTCGGCATCGCGCCGTTCACCAGCACTTCATCCCTGCGTGCGCCAAACAGGCGGGCCACCCGGTCGGCGGCCTCAGCGTGCTTTGCCTGCCATTGCTCTATTGCGTCCTGGCCAGCAGCGGTATCCCGTTGACCTTCCAGATCCGAAAGTTCGAATAACGCTTCGCTCTTCTCTCCCAGCAACCCGAGACCGGGTGCCATCAGTGCATCGAGCGCTTGAGAGTAGCGGGTGCGAAGGTGTTTCTCCCAGAACAGGCACCCGACAAAAAAAGCCTCCTCGGCAGCCGGATTGCGCTCGTCCCTGAGCACCTGTGCATACGCGGCGTCGATCGTCTCCGGGCTTACATTGGCCATCTGGGGAAACAACATGTCCCGGGACCGGACCGGTAACGCCAGCCGCTCTGCAAGCCGTACGCGATAAGCCAGGACAACTTCAACCTCCTCGGTAAATCCAGGGCCTCTTGCCGCAACGTCCCGTAGGGCAATGTCGTCTACCAGCATCAAACGATACAACTTCCTGGCCGTTTCGATCAGCGTGCTTTCGGCATTCTCCGCTCCGGCTAGTTCAAGTGCCTTTGCCCCTAGCAGCTCACGCTCAAGGTTCATGAACTCGACCGAACTGCCGTCACCACAGGTCACTCGATCGTCGGCCACGGTAAATAACGCCTCGCGAATAGCCTGGCTTTCGCTTGCGGCCTCCAGCATGCCCCACACCCGCTCGGCCAGCGCTGGGCGAGTCACCGCGCTGGCGTACTCGGCACTGCGGGTTGTGTCGGCCACCACTGCAAAAAAAGCATCCGAACTCAGACTGACCCTGAGTTCATCCCAGATCCCACCCAGCCGCGCCGAGTCACCGGTCGACGACGCGCCCAACCACAAACCACGCGCTTCATCGACCGTCACGTGCTCACCCAGTTGTACCTGGGCGGCTGCCAATACCGGATTGCCGTGCACAATAACGCGATCCGGATGCTCATAGGCGTATTCAGGCAATGTCCTGATCCGGTTGTCATGCAGATCGGTACGGGCCAGATAGGGCAATTGTTCGGCACCGACGGGAAAGCTGACCGTACCTGTATTGGGCAGGTAAAGCTGGTTCAGGTTGCGCAAGCCACGCAGATCGGCCTGCCACCCCAAGCGGGGATTATTGCCAAGATTGAGTATCTTCAGGCTCCGCATACCCTCCAGGCGCCGACGGCTTTGGTCGGTCAACTGGATATCATTTCCGCTCAAATTGAGTTTGGTAAGCCCCACCCCCTCGTTCGCAAACGTCGGCAGTTGCGTCAGGTTGTTATTGCTCATGTTCAACCAGCGCAGCCCGCCGAATGCATTCAGAAAAGGCAAGGAGCTGTCTGAAAGCGCCATCCGGCGTAAAAACAGACTGCCTACGTGATCCATGTTTGCGCAGATCGCCGGTAACTCGCCGATCGCCTCATCCGACAGGTCCAGCACATGGCCGATTGGTGTCCCATCCCCTGCAAATGCCTGCGCAGAGGCCCTGCGCCAAGCCGCCTTGAGGGTACCCGAGACTCTGCGCCGGGCGCTCGCATAACCTGATCCCCCTTGCTGTTGCCACTCGAGCAGCGTCTTGTTCAATGCGGCAAATTCCGCTTCAAGCTCGGTCAGTTTTGCCAGCAGAACGGCGTCACTGGCCTGTTGAAGGCCAAGCAGGGTCTCGACCTCTTCCATGGACTTTGTTGGATAGAGCGCCATCGCAGCACTCTTGCAAGCTAACGGACGTTCGACGGCGCCACCTACCGGACTGAGCGGATAACCCACGCGCCCATCAGCCAGGCGCATGGGGGATTTGAAACCGGGCTTGATCGCCTGCAAGCCCAGTGCACGTCGACTCACCGGCTCACTCAGCGGCTGCTGCGCAAGCTTGCGCTTGAGCCGTTGCGCAGCCGCATTGAACTGCGGCCAACTGGTGAACTTGCCACTGCTAGCCATCCAGAGCGCGTTGAAAAAGGCGTCCTTGTCGCTTCGCCAGTATTCAATTTTTCCCGGTCCGCTGCAGAGTTTCCACGTCTTCATGTCGGTGTGGATAAGCTGCAGTTGCCGGGGGGCACTACTGTCTCCCACCCGGTCCAGCAAAGGGCCGTCGTAGGCCCCCGACCGAAGCTCAATGCACACGCCATCCAGGAGTTCAGGCAGCGCGGCCATCTTGTGCAGTGCCAGGTGCACGCTGTCCAGGGTGAGTTGATTGTCGAATAACAGATCGGCCTGTGCCCGCATCACGCGCGCCTTCTGCAAGTACCCTCGCGCTTCTTCGGCCAGGCGCAACGGCACACGCGATGGGGTCTGCATGCGTGCCAGTTCCTGACTGTTGGCATGGCTCAGAATTTCTTCAGCCGCTAACCTGGGCAAGCCTGGAAAGCTACGCTGGAGCAGCTGCACGTTGGCATCACTGGAAACCTCACCGGCCGAGATCTCGCGATTTAACAGCGTGCCTCGGGTGCTCTCGGCGGCTTCCAGCAAACAATCCCGGTATCGCACGACCCTTGCCAATGGTGTACGCAGGTATTGCATCAGTGGATCGACCTCATTGCCCTCCTGCACCTGGCCCGCAGCAGCCGTATCCTGTATCACGTCTCGGGTCTGAAGAAACAGAAAGGCCATCGCTTCCCTTGTAACCCTCTGCTCTCCCAACAATCGGCGAATTTCAGGTTCCGTCAACTGCTTGATGAACGACGGAAACAGCAGGCCACTTTGCAATTGCTCATGTTCCAGTGTGATCACTTGGTTTGCATCGCTCGGTACACCTGAACGCCATATCGGGTTGCCCTTTGCATCCAGCGCCACCAATACACGTGACTCTGGCCACATCCCGCTCTCGATCAATACCTGGACTTGCATGAACCAGTCGACGCGAGAAAACACCTCAGGGTCCGGGTGCCTTAACCGGTCGATAAATGCCTGGTGCCTGCCAGCGCATTCAAACCGCCGAAGCATATCCTTGAACAGCGGCGCGGGCGCTTGATGCTCAATGAACACCCGACGCAACTCGTCGTCCGACACACCACTGAACGCCCTGGCCTGCTCCAACTGGCTATCGCTCAAGTTATCCACGCTATGGCCTATGCGGCGCAACAGGGTCTTGCGATCCCAGGTCAAGGGTTGTTCGAACTCATGCACCCATGCGCCCTCACCGTTGTGGCGAATCCGGGGGGCATAACGTGAATCGCCATCGGGGTGCAGCAGCCTGAATTCGTCAGAGCGATTGCTGGCCTGGAGCTTGTAGTAGCCGCCGCCCGCTGCCTGCAGGTATAACCCTGCGTCGTGGGCATACAAGCCTTGTGTGTTGGGGCGGTGTCCGTCGGGCAGGTTGATCCTGTGCAGGTAGTGCGCGGGATTGAACGCGTAAAGACGCCTACGCCCACCGAACTCTACCTGCACCAGGCGCTTGATCAGCGCGGCGTCCTTGGTTGCCGACAACACGGCTGGCACCGCCAACCCAGCCAGGTTGAGCCCCACCGCCGAAAAATGCGCCCACGCCGTTTGGGTGTCGTCCTGCGACCAGGCCTCAATGCCTTCGCCGATCTCGTAAGCCATCTGCACGGCACCGACGACCAGCATCACCTCACCCAGCACAGGCACCACGAACGACGCAAGGTTGAGAATATCCAGCGCCGTACTGCCGAACGACCACAGCCAGGCGTTGTAGACCCGATCGTCGACGTCCTGTGTCGACACCACACTTGCGCGGGCATTCGCCACGAGCGAACGTATACGCTGAATCGCGCAGTCCGCCCAGACATCACCCCATGCAAGCGCGTAGCTGCCCTGATGATTGACCCGGCCTTTTTGCGCCGGGTCAAAGTCCTGGGCGGGGCCGTGCAGCGCGCTCGGATCCAGCGAAGCCTTGAGCCTCGTGAAGAATGCATCCTGGCTGGCCAGCGGCACGAACTGGCTGAAGAAGGTGCGGTACTCGACACGACACAGGCGCGTGGTCAGGTGGTCGGTAAAAGCGCTGATCGTGTCATAGGCTTTGAGCGGATGAAGGGGGTCGCCTGGGATATAGACCAAGCACGCTCGGGGCATGAGATCCGCCCCTCTCGAATGTGCCTGCCACACGACCGGACCGATGATCAGAATATTCTCGAGCACAAACGAGAATAGCCGAAACGGCGAACACTTGACCGCTTCCCCTGCCCATTTGACCTGCGACTGGCTGCGCAACAGATCGAAGATCACTTGGTGGCCGTCGGGCTGGATATCGCCCTTCATCAAGGCAATCTCTGCGGCCAGCTCCAACTGGTTTCGATGACTGACAATCAAGGTGCTGTAGAGTTTGCCAATGCCTGCTTCAGTGGTGGTGGTACGGATCAGGCTATTGATGAAGGTGCGCACGTACTCGTAGTAAGTGTTGCCCAGGTCGAGCTCGCGGCACAGCTTGGCAAACGCATGGGGTTCAATGGCTAGCTTGACCGACTTGACGTTTGCAAGCGGATGAAACTTATCGCTGGGGTACCCGTGAAAGTTGTAACGGGTGATCAGGTGGCAGTCTTTGCACACCGACTCAGCCGCCTCCTGTGCGGTGAAGTTGTTCAGCGCTGCCTCCAGCAGGCTGATACCCCGGTAAAAATAAAACTGCGCAGCCAAGGGGCTGGCCTGGCTCGTCGAGACCTCCTCAGGCTCGATGTCGCACTCTCTCTGCTCCATCTTGCGGGCATAAAATACCGTCCTGGTATCCAACCGTTGCCCGAGTTTCTTTTCAATCGCGGCCGCCAACAACGGCTCGGCGTAGGCTGCCGGCCCTTTGAAGTCCCTGAACATCTGATCGAGTTGATTCAAGGACCGCCTGCTGCGCACATGGACCGACCTCATGCGGTCCTTCGCCGTCGACGAGGCATTTTTGTACCAGTCGGGAATACTCAGCGCCAACCCGGCCAATTCAGTTTTGCGCTCATCCAGCGCATCGGTGTACCAGCTTGGGGTGTTGTCCCGGATCACCTGCCAGTGGGGACTCTGTTCGTCCCCAACCGGACGCACGGGGGGATCAATGGAGGGGGTTGTCATGGGCATGACCTTCAAGTGGCGAAATAATCCGCCACTTTAGGCACCACGGTTCAGCGCAGAGCCGTAGACATGTACCCCGTTTCAGCGGTCGTCGCGCAGCTCCTCGATGCTGATTTCGCGCATGCGGAATTTCTGGATCTTGCCCGTCACCGTCATCGGGAACTCGTCCACGATCTTGAAGTGCTTGGGCGTCTTGAAGTGTGCGATGCGGCCCTTGCACCAAGTTTGCAACTCAAGCTCATTGGCCACATGCCCTGGATGGAACTTGACCCAGGCGACGATGGCTTCGCCGTAACGCGCATCCGGAATGCCGATAACCTGCACATCCGCCACCGCTGGGTGGGTGAAGAAAAACTCCTCCAACTCACGCGGGTACACGTTCTCGCCGCCGCGGATGATCATGTCCTTGTTGCGCCCGGCGATGCACACGTAGCCGTGGGCGTCCATGCTCGCCAGGTCGCCGGTGTGCATCCAGCCGGCGTCGTCGATGGCCTCGCGGGTGGCGTCGGGGTTGTTCCAGTAGCCGAGCATCACGCTGTAGCCACGGGTGCATAACTCGCCGATTTCACCCCGCGCCAGCGTGTTGCCGTCGGCGTCGATGATCTTGTTTTCCAACTGCGGCTGGGTGCGCCCGACCGTGGTCACGCGGCGTTCCAGGTCATCGTCCGCCCCGGTTTGCAAGGACACCGGGCTGGTTTCCGTCATGCCGTAGGCAATCTGCACCTCGCTCATATGCATCTCGCTGATGACCCGGCGCATCACTTCGATGGGGCACGTGGCGCCAGCCATGATGCCGGTGCGCAGGGTGGACAGGTCAAAGTCACCGAGGCGCGGGTGATCGAGCATGGCGATGAACATGGTGGGCACGCCGTACAGGCCGGTGGCGCGCTCTTCGGCGACGGCGGTGAGAGTCAGCAGCGGGTCGAAGCCGTCATTCGGGTAGATCATGGTAGTGCCGTGGGTGATGCAACCGAGGTTGCCCATGACCATGCCGAAACAGTGATACAGCGGCACCGGGATCACCAGGCGGTCTTGCGCGGTCAGGCCCAGGCTTTCGCCGACCATGTAGCCGTTATTGAGGATGTTGTGGTGACTGAGGGTGGCGCCCTTGGGGAAGCCGGTGGTGCCGGAGGTGTACTGGATATTCACGGCCTGGTCGAAGTGCAGGCTGGCCTGGCGGCTGTGCACCTGTTCGGGCGGGATGCCTGCCCCGAGCGCGGCCAATTGCGACCAGGGCAGGAACCCCGGGGGCGGGCTGGGGTCGAGGCTGATCATGCCGCGCAGGTCAGGCTTCAGCTCTTGCAACATGGCGTGGTAATCAGAGGTCTTGAACGACCCGGCGCACACCAGCCACTGGCAGCCGGACTGCTTGAGTACGTAGTCCAGTTCAGTGCTGCGGTACGCCGGGTTGATATTGACCAGGATCACGCCGAGCTTGGCACTGGCGATCTGGCTGATGCACCACTCGGCGCAATTGGGCGCCCAGATACCCAGGCGGTCGCCGGCTTGCATGCCCAGGGCAAGAAAGGCACGGGCGTGCAGCTCAACGGTCTCGGCCAACTGCCGCCAGGTGTAGCGGCGCTGTTGATGGCGCACCACCAGGGCCTCGCCCTCGGGATACTGCGCGACGGTGTGATCAAAGGCCTGGCCGATGGTCATGGCCAGCAAGGTCTTGTCCTGAGAGCCACGGCTGTAGCTCTGATTCGGTTGATCCATAACGACCCCTGTTGTCTTTTTTGTAGGTTGACGTAAACGTAAACTACGATTGACAGCGCCGTAACGCAAGCTTACGTTAACGTAAAGGTTAGCGTCCTCCCCTGGCGCCCTCCCCACAACAACAAAGCTCACATTAAGGTGCCTGTCCATGAGTTACCCGTCCCTGAACTTCGCCCTCGGTGAAACCGTCGACATGCTGCGCGACCAGGTGCAGTCCTTCGTGAGCAAGGAGATCGCGCCCCGCGCGGCTCAGATCGATATCGACAACCTGTTCCCCGCCGACCTGTGGCGCAAGTTCGGTGACATGGGCCTGCTGGGCATCACCGTGCCGGAAGAATACGGCGGCGCCGGCCTGGGCTACCTGGCCCACGTGGTGGCCATGGAAGAGATCAGCCGGGGCTCGGCGTCGGTGGCGCTGTCCTACGGTGCGCACTCCAACCTGTGTGTGAACCAGATCAACCGCAACGGCAACCACGAACAGAAACTCAAGTACCTGCCCGCACTCATCAGCGGCGAACACGTCGGCGCCCTGGCCATGAGCGAGCCGAATGCCGGCTCCGATGTGGTCTCGATGAAGCTGCGCGCCGATAAACGCGGTGATCGCTACGTGCTCAACGGCAGCAAGACCTGGATCACCAACGGCCCCGATGCCAGCACCTATGTGATCTACGCCAAGACCGACCTGGAAAAAGGCCCGCACGGCATTACCGCATTCATCGTCGAGCGCGACTGGAAAGGCTTCAGCCGCAGCAACAAGTTCGACAAGCTGGGCATGCGCGGCTCGAACACCTGCGAACTGTTTTTCGATGACGTGGAAGTGCCGGAAGAAAACATCCTCGGCGCGCTCAATGGCGGCGTCAAAGTGCTGATGAGCGGCCTCGACTACGAGCGCGTGGTGCTGTCCGGCGGCCCCACCGGCATCATGCAAGCCTGCATGGACCTGATCGTGCCCTACATCCATGACCGCAAGCAGTTCGGCCAGAGCATCGGCGAATTCCAGCTGATCCAGGGCAAGGTCGCCGACATGTACACCCAACTCAATGCCAGCCGCGCCTACCTCTATGCGGTGGCCCAGGCTTGCGAACGTGGCGAGACCACGCGCAAGGATGCGGCCGGCGTGATCCTCTACAGCGCCGAACGTGCCACGCAAATGGCCCTCGACGCAATCCAGATTCTCGGCGGCAATGGCTACATCAACGAATTCCCGGCCGGGCGCCTGCTGCGTGACGCCAAGCTGTATGAGATCGGCGCCGGCACCAGTGAGATCCGCCGGATGCTGATCGGTCGCGAACTCTTCAACGAAACCCGCTGAAGGAGCGCACCATGGCCACCTTGCACACCCAGCTCAACCCGCGCTCGGCGGAGTTTGCCGCCAACAGCGCGGCGATGCGCCAACAGGTCGACGCCCTGCACACCCTGCTCGCCCACGTGCAGCAGGGCGGCGGCGCCAAGGCCCAGGAGCGGCACACGTCGCGCGGCAAACTGTTGCCCCGCGAGCGCATCAATCGTTTGCTCGACCCGGGCTCGCCGTTTCTTGAACTCAGCCAACTGGCCGCCCATCAGGTGTACGGCGAAGACGTGCCGGCTGCCGGGGTGATCGCCGGGATCGGCTGCGTGGAAGGTGTCGAATGCATGATCGTCGCCAACGACGCCACGGTGAAAGGCGGCTCCTACTACCCGCTTACGGTCAAAAAACACCTGCGCGCCCAGACCATCGCCGAGCAGAACCGCCTGCCGTGCATCTACCTGGTGGACTCCGGCGGCGCCAACCTGCCGCGCCAGGATGAAGTGTTTCCCGACCGCGAGCACTTCGGGCGGATCTTCTTCAACCAGGCCAACATGAGTGCCCAGGGCATCCCGCAGATCGCCGTGGTGATGGGTTCGTGCACGGCCGGTGGTGCCTACGTGCCGGCGATGGCCGACGAAGCGATCATGGTGCGTAACCAGGCCACTATCTTCCTTGCCGGCCCGCCGCTGGTAAAAGCCGCGACCGGTGAAGTGGTGAGTGCCGAAGACCTCGGCGGTGCCGATGTGCACTGCAAGATCTCCGGCGTGGCCGACCACTATGCCGACAGCGATGAACATGCGCTGGCGCTCGCCCGGCGCAGCGTGGCCAACCTCAACTGGCGCAAACAGGGCGAGTTGCTGCAACGCCCGCCCGTGGCGCCGTTGTACAGCAGCGAAGAGCTGTATGGCGTGATCCCGGCCGACGCCAAGCAGCCCTTTGATGTGCGCGAAGTGATCGCGCGCCTGGTGGATGGCTCGGTATTCGATGAGTTCAAGGCACTGTTTGGTACCACCCTGGTGTGCGGTTTTGCGCACCTGCACGGCTACCCGATTGCGATCCTGGCCAACAACGGGATTCTGTTTGCCGAGGCCGCGCAAAAAGGCGCGCACTTTATCGAACTGGCCTGCCAGCGCGGCATTCCGCTGTTGTTCCTGCAGAACATCACCGGCTTCATGGTCGGCCAGAAGTACGAAGCCGGCGGCATTGCCAAGCATGGCGCCAAGCTGGTCACCGCCGTGGCCTGCGCCAAGGTGCCGAAGTTCACGGTGATCATCGGCGGCAGCTTTGGGGCCGGCAACTACGGCATGTGTGGCCGCGCCTATGACCCGCGCTTCCTGTGGATGTGGCCGAACGCACGCATTGGTGTGATGGGCGCCGAACAGGCGGCCGGTGTGCTGGTGCAGGTCAAGCGCGAGCAGGCTGAGCGCGCCGGCGTGGGCTTTAGCGCTGAAGAAGAGGCGGCGATCAAGCAGCCGATCCTCGACCAGTACGAAACCCAGGGCCACCCCTACTATTCCAGCGCGCGCCTGTGGGACGACGGTGTGATCGACCCGTTGCAGACCCGCGACGTGCTGGCCCTGGCCTTGTCCGCCGCGCTGAACGCCCCCATCG
The DNA here is from genome assembly GCF_024112395.2 of Pseudomonas pergaminensis. Classification (NCBI taxonomy): domain Bacteria; kingdom Pseudomonadati; phylum Pseudomonadota; class Gammaproteobacteria; order Pseudomonadales; family Pseudomonadaceae; genus Pseudomonas; species Pseudomonas pergaminensis. Next base: position 4,277,976 of record NZ_CP078013.2, read on the forward strand.
AGCCGAGCCGCTTCGGCGTGTTCCGCATGTAAATGGAGCTGTACCCCATGAGCGATTTCAATACCCTGGAACTCATCACCGACCCCCGTGGCTTTGCCACGCTGTGGCTCAGTCGTGAAGCCAAGAACAACGCGTTCAATGCCCAGATGATCCGCGAACTGATCATCGCCCTCGACCAGGTGCAAGGCGATCCGTCCCTGCGCTTTTTGGTCCTGCGTGGGCGCGGCAAGCACTTCAGCGCCGGCGCCGACCTGGCCTGGATGCAGCAGTCGGCCGAGCTGGATTACCACACCAACCTGGACGACGCCCGCGAACTGGCAGAGCTGATGTACAACCTGGCCAAGCTGAAGATCCCTACCCTTGCGGTAGTGCAAGGCGCGGCCTACGGTGGCGCGCTGGGCTTGATCAGTTGCTGCGACATGGCGATTGGCGCGGATGACGCGCAGTTCTGCCTGTCGGAGGTCCGCATCGGCCTGGCGCCGGCGGTGATCAGCCCGTTCGTGGTGCAGGCCATCGGCGAACGCGCGGCGCGGCGCTATGCCCTGACCGCCGAGCGCTTTGGCGGCCAACGCGCGCGGGACATCGGTTTGCTGGCGGACAGTTATCCGCTTGGCGAGTTGGACGCTCAGGTCGAACAGTGGATCGCCAACCTGCTGCAGAACAGCCCGGCGGCCATGCGCGCCAGCAAGGACTTGCTGCGTGAAGTGGGCAACGGCGCCCTCACCCCGGCCCTGCGCCGCTACTGCGAAAACGCCATTGCGCGCATTCGGGTCAGCGCCGAGGGCCAGGAAGGCTTGCGCGCCTTCCTGCAAAAACGTCCACCGAGCTGGCAGCCCCAGGAGCCACGTTCATGAGCACATTGACGACCCTGCTGGTGGCCAACCGTGGCGAGATTGCCTGCCGGGTGATGCGCACCGCCAAGGCCATGGGCCTGACCACCGTGGCGGTGCACAGCGCCACCGACCGCGATGCGCGTCACAGTCGCGAGGCTGATATTCGTGTCGACCTGGGCGGCAGCAAAGCCACTGACAGCTACCTGCAAATCGACAAACTGATCGCCGCCGCCCAGGCCAGTGGCGCCCAGGCGATTCACCCAGGCTATGGTTTTTTGTCCGAGAACGCCGGCTTTGCCCGCGCGATTGAAGCAGCCGGGCTGATCTTCCTCGGCCCGCCCGCCTCGGCGATTGATGCCATGGGCAGCAAATCGGCCGCCAAGGCACTGATGGAAACCGCGGGCGTCCCCCTGGTGCCCGGTTATCACGGCGAAGCCCAAGACCTGGAAACCTTCCGCGCCGCCTGTGAGCGCATCGGCTACCCCGTGCTACTCAAGGCCACGGCCGGTGGCGGCGGCAAAGGCATGAAAGTGGTCGAGGACGTCAGCCAATTGGCCGAAGCCCTCGCGTCGGCCCAGCGTGAAGCACTGTCGTCCTTCGGCAATGGGCAGATGCTGGTGGAAAAGTACCTGCTCAAGCCGCGTCACGTGGAGATCCAGGTGTTTGCCGACAGGCACGGGCACTGCCTGTACCTCAATGAACGGGACTGCTCGATCCAGCGTCGCCACCAAAAAGTCGTCGAGGAAGCACCGGCGCCGGGCTTGAGTGTCGAACAACGCAAGGCCATGGGCGAAGCTGCTGTGCGGGCTGCTCAGGCGATCGGTTATGTCGGTGCCGGTACGGTGGAGTTTTTGCTCGACGCACGCGGCGAATTCTTCTTCATGGAGATGAACACGCGGCTGCAGGTGGAGCACCCGGTAACCGAGGCGATCACCGGCCTGGACCTGGTGGCCTGGCAGATTCGTGTCGCCCAGGGCGAGGCGTTGCCGATCACCCAGGCGCAGGTGCCGCTGATTGGCCATGCGATAGAAGTGCGGCTGTATGCCGAGGACCCGGCCAATGATTTCCTGCCCGCCACCGGGCACCTGACGCTCTACCGCGAATCCGCATCGGGGCCGGGGCGTCGCGTGGACAGCGGGGTCGAGCAAGGCGACAGCGTGTCGCCCTTCTACGACCCCATGCTCGGCAAGTTGATTGCCTGGGGCGAGGACCGTGAACAGGCGCGACTGCGCTTGCTGGGCATGCTGGATGAGTTTGCCATTGGCGGGCTCAAGACCAACCTGGGCTTTTTGCGGCGCATTATCGGGCACCCGGCGTTTGCGGCGGCCGAGCTGGATACCGGGTTTATCCCGCGCTATCAGGATGAGTTGCTGCCGGCGCCTGGGGAACTGAGTGATGAATTCTGGCAGGCGGCGGGCTCGATCTTTATTCAGAGCCTGCCGTCGGGCGAGGGACCGTGGGCGGATAAGCGCGGGTTTCGTGCCGGGCTGCCTGCCGAGGTTTCACTGCATTTGAGCTGCAATGGCCAGGATCGGCTGGTCACACTGCCCGCAGAGCCGCCAGAGTTGCGCGGCGAACAGTTGCTGATCGAACATCAGGGCGTGCGTCGCAGCCATCTGGCGGTACGGCACGACCGTACGGTGTACCTGCGTTGGGACGGCGAAATGCAGGGCGTGACGCTGTTCGACCCGATCGCCGCGGTCGAGGCCGGCCAGTCTCACCAAGGCGGCCTGACAGCACCCATGAACGGCAGCATCGTGCGCGTACTGGTGGAGCTGGGCCAGCACGTCGAGGCCGGTACGCAACTGGTGGTGCTGGAAGCCATGAAAATGGAACACAGCATCCGCGCGCCCCAGGCCGGGGTGGTCAAGGCCCTGTTCTGCCAGGAGGGCGAAATGGTTGCAGAAGGTTGCGCGCTGGTGGAGCTTGAAACAGCAGGTTAAAACTTCGCCGTGGCCTGCACGACGACGCCGATAAGACGGCAATCGTCGGTCAACAACTGTTTGGGATAGGTGGGGTTGAGCGGTACCAGGTAAAGCTGGCCGCTCTCCTCCAACAACTGGCGGAAGGTTGCCTGGGGGCTCCCGGCCCATTGGGCGACCACCAGTTTGCCGGGCTCGGCGGCAATGGCCGGGTCGACCAGGATCATCATCCCCGCACTGACGCTCAGGCCTTTGGGCGCGGTCATGGCATCACCTGTGACCGGCAGCCAGAAGGCCTCACCCTGGGCATGATAATCGCTCAATTCGAAACGGGCCGCGCCATAAGTCGCACGCTCTTCGCGGACCTCGCACAGCCCTCTCCAATCGCTGACGGGGTAGCGGAAATACGGGTTGTAGTTTTTCTCTGGGGGCGCCTCAGCGACTCGCTCGCGAATATCCAGGGCGACTTCCAGGTACCCCAGCCCCAATGCCGCCAATACCCGATTCATGTCCACCAGGCTCGGCGCACGGCGCTTGTTGAGCCAATGGCCCACGCCGCCCTGGGACATGCCCAGGCGCTCTGCCAGTTCACCTTGCGTGACCTTGCGGTCTTCCATGTTGGCCTTGACCAACGCGATCCAGTTATCCATGGGCGCTGACAATACGTCACGCAGTTTCCAGGGCAATAAACAGTTTGTAGTAATCCATAAAACGACATAAATACGATACGTACTATTATCGGGCATAAGGTTTTCGACACCCACCCAGAGTACCGCCCCTTATGACGACAAGCCCGTACCTCCTGCCCGAACTCCCCGAAGACACAGAGCTGCACGACCTGCGCAGCAGCGGCGCCGCCCAGCGCGCATTGGACTTTTACTTGAAAGAAGATATGTCGGCATCCATGCCTGACGACGCACTGTTTGCCATCAAGCCAGGCATCAGCCAGGAAGAAGCCCTGGTGCACGCCTCGGACCTGTTGCGCAGTGCCGCCGCCACAGCCTATGAATCTGCGAGCAGCCATCAGGGCTATCAGCGCGACCTGGCGTTTTCAGTGGTGTATTTGATTGATATGGCGAAGGCGATGGTGGAGCGGTCGTTGCGAGCGCCCGAGGCTCAAGCGAACGGATAACAGGCGCGAAGAAAAAATATTTCTATCCAGGGGATAAAAACATTTGACTTGCAAATGATAATGATTATTATTGGACCTAGCTGATCGCGAGATCAGTCGATAGACCAAGGGACCTTAGGTCGGACTCTTGGAATATCTCCTCATCAGGCTAATCACGGTTTTTGACCCGGCTCTTTGGCCGGGTCTTTTTTTTGCCAGTTTTCCTGGCATGGCTTCAGGCTAATGAAGACTGTGTGTTGCTCGATGGCGCGCATGGTAGCAAAAGACCATCGCCAAAAGAAAGCCAGTCGAACGCTCTAGCGCAGATCTTTGCGAAATAGCGCTTGAGAATCAATCTCATAGATTCTAAGCTGCTGCGGCGTCACGGATGACGCCCCCCCCTCCCCCCTGCAACAATTTTGCATCCAGCCTTTACCAGACTCCTGTGTAATATGGCCGCCACAACACTCATATTCAGGCACCCAGACTATGACCGTGGCCTTGACCTCCATCAAAATCAGCTCCGACTTCGACAGTGGCAATATCCAGGTACTGGATGCCCACGATGCCTATCAGTTATTGCTGGCAATCAAACCCGACACACGCAGCCAACACTACCAATGGTTCCACTTCAAGGCCGAAGGCATGCACGTGGGCCACACTCACACCTTCCGCCTGAGCAACGCGGGCAAGTCTTCCTACCCGCACGCGTGGAGCGGTTACAACGCCGTGGCGTCCTACGACCACATCAACTGGTTCCGGGTGCCTTCGCGCTTTGATGGGGAAATCCTGCATATCAGCCTGGAAACCCGCGAGAAGCATGCGTGGTTGGCTTATTTCGAACCCTACAGCCGTGAGCGTCACGACTGGCTGATCGAGCAGGCCCTGAGTCGCGCCGGCACGCAGTTACTGGCCACCGGCAAGAGTGCCGAGGGGCGTGACATCCAGTTGCTGCGTCGCGGCAAAGGCGGTGAAGGCCGCCGCAATATCTGGATCATCGCCCAACAGCATCCTGGCGAGCACATGGCCGAATGGTTCATGGAGGGCATCATCGAACGCCTGCAACAGGACGGTGATGCCGAGCTGAAAAAGCTGCTGAAAGTCGCCGACCTGTACCTGGTGCCCAACATGAACCCGGACGGGGCGTTCCATGGCCACTTGCGCACCAACGCCATGGGCCAAGACCTCAACCGTGCCTGGCAGAGCGCCAGCCAGGAGATCAGCCCGGAAGTGTGGTTCGTCCAACAACAGATGGAAACGTACGGCGTGGACCTGTTCCTCGATATCCACGGTGACGAGGAAATCCCCTACGTCTTCACCGCCGGCTGCGAAGGCAACCCCGGCTACACCCCGCGCATCGAGGCATTGGAAAAACACTTCCGCAGCCACTTGAGCGGCCTGACCCGCGACTTCCAGACCACTTACGGCTATACCCGCGACCTACCGGGCGAAGCCAACATGACCCTGGCGTGCAACGCTGTTGGCCAGCAATACGACTGCCTGTCCCTGACCCTGGAAATGCCCTTCAAGGACAACGACGACGCGCCCAACCTGAAAACCGGCTGGTCCGGTGAGCGTTCCAAGCAGCTGGGCAAAGACGTACTGAGCACCGTCGCCGACATCGTGACCACCCTACGCTAACGCCTTGTTGGCGCCGGCTTGCCGGCGATGAGGCCCTTGATGATGCAGACATTTCAAGGACGCCATCGCCGGCACGCCGGCTCCTGCACCGTCAGCGTTTGCTGCCGGTCATGCTTTGCAATACGCCATCGCGCCGGATCAACCCATGGAACAACGCCGCTGCCAGGTGCAACAGCACCGTCAGGAACAGCAGGTAGGCCAAAAACCCATGGGCCTTGCGCAACACCGCGAACAACGGCGCGTTCGCGCCTACCAACGCTGGCAATTGCACCGAACTGCTGAGCATCACCGGGTCGCCCGCCGCTGAAATCATCGCCCAGCCCAGCAACGGCAACACCAGCATCAAGGCATACAGCACCACATGGGAGGCCTTGGCCGCCAACACTTGCCACAGCGGCAAGTCAGCCGGCAACGGCGGTTGGCGCGTGGAGAAGCGCACCACCAACCGTACGATCACCAACGCCAGGATCGCGATCCCCAGCGGCTTGTGCAGGTGGATCAACCACTCATGCCGCTCCGACACAGAAGCCGCCAGGCCCGCGCCGATAAACAGCATGGCGATGACCATCAGCGCCATCAGCCAGTGCAACAGACGCGCCAGCGGCGCGAAGAACCGTGGTTGGGCATTCATGGCTTCGACTCCTGAGGGGAGCTGTGCAACGGGCTGACTTCACCGGCGCGGCGCAGGTACGAACTGGCATAGGCCGCCGAACGTGCCGCCAGCAAGGGATCATTGGAGGCTTCGATGCCACTGGGCAGAATCAGCGGGTCAAAGTTGATATCACGGCAATCACCGTCCGCTTGCGGCTGACTGCTTTGCAGCACCAGGGTGCCGGCGTTGATGACCTTATGCTCGCCGGTCCAGGCCTTGCTCGCATCGTCCAGCGGGTCCCCAGGGTTGGCCAGGGTCATGTTCAACTGCCAGCGCAACGGCCCTGCCGCCAGGCGCTGCACCAAGTCTTTTTCGAGGAAGTCACTCCCGGCCGGCGCAACATCGCCCGCCGCATCCTGAAGCTGCGGTACCACACCCCAACGCACTGCCTGACGCTTGCCATCGGCACCCACCAAGTAAAACGCGTTGATACCGTTGTAGGTTTCAGTCGCATAACTGGCCGATGGCTTGGCGGTCTTGACCCACGCCAGAAACGGCGCGGTCTCGGGATGAGCGGCAAAGAACGCCGGCATGCTCGCCGGGTTCGGTTTGCCAGTGGCCGGCTCCGGTGTACCGGCCTTGAGCATCTGGTAGAACGCTTCAGGCGTACCCACCGGGAACACCGGCATGCTGTTCATGCCCGTACGCCACTGCTGGCCGTTGGCCTGGGTGAATTGCACGGCAAAACTGCGGATCGGCACACTGCTGTCGGGCGCATAGGGGTTGCCGCTGGGCAAGGCAAACCGGCCGACCAGCGGGGTCTTGGCCTCGCTGAACACCTGGGCGCTGGAGTAGGTACGGGCTTCGGGGCTGCTCTCGAAATACCCCGCGACACACACACCCTTGGCATGGTTACGTCGGAAGCCGGGGTGCACGCCATTGTTGGTTTCCAGGGCATTGACCAGGGTTTTAGGGCGCAGGCGCTGTGGGTCGAGGGTGCCATTGACGTAGGCAAATGCCCCCGCCACAACCGCAACCACGGCACCGATACCCGCCAGGCGCGCGATCAGGCTCGCAGTGCTCAACGGGGGACGGGGCGGTGATGAGTGATCTACCATAAAGGAACTCCAGGGCCAAAGGCCTTAGGGGTGAACATAAGGTCGGAGCATTAAGACGAACGCCGGTCGGCTCTATTCCCTGGCCTTGAATTTATTTTCAAGCAAGGGGAATAACCCTCAACGCCGCACGTCTCTCTAGTCCCAGCGTAGTGACCAGCCAGATTCCCATGCATGAACTCGACGAACAGTTACGTGAACTCATCCCCAGGCTGCGGCGCTTTGCCGTGTCCCTGACCCGTAACGCCAGCAGTGCGGACGATCTGGTGCAGTCGACCCTGGAACGGGGGATCATCAGTTGGGCCGACAAACGCATCGAAGGCGACTTGCGCGCCTGGCTGTTTTCAATCCTCTACCGCCAGTTCCTCGATGCCCACCGCCGCACCCGGCGCTATGCACGCATGCTGGAATTCTTTACCGGACGCGACGACGCGCAGCCGTCGGTGGAACGCACCGTGATCGCCCAGTCGACCCTGCAAGCCTTCGATCAACTCAACACCGAGCAGCGCGCACTGCTGCTATGGGTCTCGGTCGAAGGCTTGAGCTACAAGGAAGTCGCCGAGATCCTCGAAGTGCCCATCGGCACCGTGATGTCGCGCCTTTCGCGGGCGCGCCAAGCCCTGCGCCAACTCAGTGATGGCGAAATTGCCAGCCCTTCCCTGCGGATACTCAAATGATCAGCCTGCCCCCCAGCGAACGCGATTTGCATGCCTACGTCGATCACCAACTGCTGGAGAGTGATCGCCGCATGCTTGAAACCTATCTGGCGGCCCACCCCGACGTCGCGGCCCAGGTCCATGCCTGGCAGCACGACGCACAATTGCTGCGCGCGGCGTTGGGCGGTGCCCTGCAACAGCCGCCCAACCCGGACCTGGACCCGGCATTGATTCGCCAGCGCATCAAGCGCCAGTCGCGCCGCCACTTCGCCACGGCAGCCGTGCTGCTGATCGCCGTCAGCCTTGGCGGTGTCGGTGGCTGGCACGCCCGTGAAGCCACCCAGCCCGCCCCATTGCCGATGGCCGATGCGATGCAGGCGTTCCGCTTGTTCGCCCAGGACGGCATCATGCCCGCCGATTATCAGGTTCAGGGCAGCGGCACAATGCAGGCCTGGCTCGATCGCTACTTCAACCAGGCCCATCGCTTGCCTGACTTGAGCGGTTCCGGGTTTACGCCGGTCAGCGGGCGCCTGCTCACCACCGAGCAAGGCGCGGCGGCCATGGTGCTGTACGAAGATCCACAAGGGCGGCGCATCAGTTTCTATATCCGGCCACCGGGACCGGAGAACGGCTTCCTGCCCCGTGGCAGCCGCAGTGCCGATGGCTTGCAGGCCCAATATTGGTCCGGCGCCGGCTACAACTATGCGGTGGTCAGCCCGGCAGACCAGCCCACTCCGACGATGCTGAAGTTCTAGAAGCCCACGTCGAGTACCACGTTGTCGAGGTAGGTGCCGGCCGGCGGAGTGGTTTGATCGCTATAGATCCTGGCGTTGTAGTTGAACACCTGGCTGCCCATACCCAGGCCATTGCCGGGGTTGACCTCGGCGGTGGAGCTGTCGCGACGCGCCGCCCCCACACTGCCCCAACGGGTGGTGCCGGCACTTTTGAAGATGTCGTAGGCCAGGTAGTTGCTGCCTGAGACCATCCGCCGCCGCCCGCCCGCGCTGACTGAATTCTGGCCGTCGCTCAGCCCTACGCTGTACGCACTGCCCTTGGTGCAGGAAATGCTCGCCTGCCCGGTCACCGTGGTGAAACCACTGATCACCGGGGCGCTGCCGAAACTGATATTGGGTGCAGTAATCTGGCAGTCATTGGTGACGGTCATGCTCACCGTCAAAGCAGCCGTACCACTGCCGATGTCGCGGCCCAGGCAGATACCGCCAATGCCAACCCCCGAGCAGTAGTTCCAGTTCCAGGCAATGTTCAAGGTCTCGGTGTACAAGCCGGCGGCGACGTTGCTGCCGGTGATGCTGCTCACGTACAGCGGCACGGTTTTAGCGCCAGGCCCCGCGATCAACCCGATGCTCTGGGCAATGCCCCCCGCCCCGCCAAAATCGAATTGCGCCCCACGGGTTATCGGAAAGCTGGTGCTGTTGTTGGCGTAGATCGTATAGCCGATGACGTCACCGGTAGGCCCGACCATGCCGGTCTTGGAGGAGGTGATCGTCGCGTAGAAATGGTCGGAGGACACCAGCAGCGAGATCAATGCCGAGGTGCAGCTTAACCCTGAGTTGGCTGTCGACGTGGCCTGCGCCGCCGTGCGTACCGTCATCGAGCTGATCGACCCGAAGCTCGCCGGCAGCGTGGTTACCACCGAACACGCTGCCATGGCCTGGCCCGACAACACTAAGCCTAAGACAGACAGCCACCCCAACCCCCTCATTGGCACACCAACGGCCCGATCAGCGGCACGCCTTGTTGCTGCTCGTCCATGTCGAACCGCGCCTGGCACGTACGCCCCTCGCCCAACGTGACCTGCAAGGTGTTATGCGCCGAGAGGTTTTCCAGGTAAACCAGGCCATCCCAGCCGACCACCGCCTGCTGGTTGCTTTGCTCGTGCACCACCAGGCTGCCCAAGGGCAGTTCCTGATGCTGGGTGTCCACCAGGGTGACGCTGGCCGCGAGCACCCGGCGCAGCGGGAACTCCAGTAGGTAGCCGCTGCCACGGCGCACCGACACACGCTGCTCCACATTCGGGCTCTGCACGTTGAGCGGCAGGTTCAGCGGATCGATTTCATATTTGCCGCGGTAGTACGCGCTGCTCCACGGCACCAGCAGGTGGCCGTTGCGGTCGGTTTCGCCCACCAGTTGGTTCTCGTAGCGCACCGGGATCCCGGCGAAACCCTGGGTACTCACCACCACAAAGGCATCATTGATCCGGTTGGCGGCAAAGGTGTCACCGCCCATCCACACCAGCGAGCCGCTGGCATCCGCCCAGCGGGTCTGGGCATCGCTGCTGCCGTACACGCCGGCCTGCAACTGCACCGACTGCAAGCGCCAGGTCAGGTCGGCCTGCCGGTACGCCGCGCCATCACCCTGGGCATAACCGAGGTTGTAGCCCACCCCGCCCTCGCTGGGCACCGCGCTGCTGTAATTGAGGCGCTGGCGACTGGCGCCGTCCTTGCTGCGCTCGGTGCTCAAGGCCAGGCTGCCGTTGAGGTCGAACGGAATCACCCACTGCGCCTGCATCGCCCAGTTGCTGTCGCCGATCTCGCGGTTGGCCGACAGGTAGAAACTGGTGTTGCGCCACAGCGGTTTACTCCAGCTCAGGTTGAGCAGGCGCGTGCGCGAATCGTCCGCCGCCTGCACGTCGAAATAGCCCATGCCCAGGCTGCCGAAGCGCTCAAGGTTGAGGCTCAGTGTCACCTGTTCGCTGCGCTTGCTGAGGCTGGCGTAAGGGGTATCGACCAGGGTCAGGTCGGCGTACTCGTCGCGTCGCTCGACTCGTTGGTACGAGAGGCTGTAGCGCGTGCTGTTGTACTGATACCCCAGGCTCAGTTGCTGGCCGGTGCGTCCTTCGAACTGGCTTTGGCTGACAGCCGTGTTGAGCACGCCGAAGTTGCCCAGCCGCAGGTTGCCGCCCAAGCCGCCCAGGGTCAGGTCACTGGAGGCCTCGGCATGGCTCTCCAGGGTCAGGTTGTCGGAATAACCATAACGAAAGGTGCCGCTGGCCACGCCAGGGCCATAGGCGAAATCCTTCAGGGTGTATTCCCGGCGCAAGGAGCCGGCGGCCACCGAGAAATCCGTCAGGCCTTTTTGCAACAACGTGCTGGTCACGTAGAACGGTACGGTGGTCGACACCTGGCGACCGAGGGCGTCGGTCGTCACCACCACCGCTTCGCCGGCGCCGTTGATAAACGGCACGTTGGTCAGGGTGTACGGCCCCGGTTGCAGCAGCGCGCTGTCAGATTTGTAGCCGTTGATAAACAGGTCCACCGACGACGGCACCGCGGCCTCACCGGCAAATTGCGGCAGGGGGTAAGTCACCAGGTCCGGGCGCACCGCGAAGTCCCGCGAGAACTGCACGCCGCCCAGGCGCACCGAACTGCTCCAGGGCAAGGCGCCGCTGATCACGTCACCGGCTTCGTAGGTCAGCAGCCGCTCATCATCAGAGAACCGCCAGGTAGTGTCGTAGCGCCGGTAACCGTTGTTAAACGTACTGCTGCTGACGCCATCGGCCAAGGTCTGGCGGTACTGGCCGGTATTGGACAAAGTGCCCCAGTTGTCGAACAGCCGCACTTCGTTCCAGGCGGCGAGGTAGCTGCCGCCTTCGTCGGTGTCGTTGAAATACAGGTCATAGTTGAGCAAGGCGCCGAAGCTGCTCATCGCCTGGGTGCGCGGGTAAGTGTTGCGGTTGCCGATAAATTGTTCCTTCAGCCACGACGGCGGCACATCCAGCAGCAGGCGCTGGCCGTTGCTGTCGTAATCGCTGTGCAGGCCGGGGATCTTGTCCAGCGCCACGCTGCCGCTCAATTCGCCGGGCAGCTTCATGCCCACGTCCTGCAGTGCGCTGGCCGGCACATAGAGTTGCCCGGCCCGCTGATCGACCGCGATGACGCGGCCGGTGTCCATCTGGTTGACCACCAGCTCCAGAAACAACTGTGCATCGGCGACAGCCTCCATACTGCTCGGGGGCGGTGGCAGGTCGCCAGCCACGCCCGGAAGCGCAATCATTGCGCCGCCCAGCCCGCCTACCATCGACAGCCATAGACTGCGAGCCCGACCACGACTCACCATGGCGTTGTGTCCTTCAATGGACATCTCCATCCGTTTAAAACCCGGGGCCTCCCAGCCCCGCTACGCTGCCGTTACCGCTTCGGCGCAAGGTTCTCCAGCTGTTGCGCACCGTTGATCCTGACCTGCAACGGCTGGTCGGCCGACAGCCCGTCCGGCACCGGCCAGCGCATGGTCGCGCCGGGCAATACATAGCCCAGCAGGCCGTCCACAAGCGGCCGGGTCTGCCCACCCTGTTTGAACGAAGCATCGGTGAGGCGCGCATGCACGGCGCCCTGGTTGCGCACTTCGAGGTATTGGCGCCCCGCCACCGTGACTTTCTGCCAGCTCAACTCCGGTTTGCCGGCGCCCTTGGGATCGCGCTGGCGCGTGCTGTCTTCCTTGCTCCACAGGCCTGCGCCGTAGGCAAACAGCGGCACCGAATAACGCATCTGAAAGCGGATCGCCGCTGCGGTGTTCTTGCCTTCCGGCGGCGTGGGCACCTGCAGGGGTGAAGGGATTTCATCGATGATGATGCGGTAGGCCAACTCTTGCCCAGGTGGTACTTCGCGGGTGCGGGTCAGGCGTACCAGTTGCTTTTGCCCCGGCTCGATTCGCGCCACGGGCGGGCTGCCGATCACATCGCGCTGGTTCTGGTACTGCTCGTCAAAGCCGCTCTGGCTCCAGGCGAACACGCGAATCTGCAGGCTTGCAGTCTCGGTCCCGCGGTTTTCCAGCCACAGCGCGCTGGCCTGTTGATCGGCCTCCAGCACCGGGTCGATGGGCCAGATCAGCACCGAGCTGGCCGCCTGCACAAGCCCTGCCGTGCACACCGCACTCAAGGCAATACCCGCGGCCCACAGCCGCCGGGAAGGTGAACGCATAACCCCACTCCTTATACCGATAGCCTTACCACGTCAGCTGCACCTGCAGCGTGTCGCTGTATGTCCCCCCAGGCTGATTGCCCGGCAATTGCACCCGCCCGTAGATCGGCAGGCTGATGTTGTTCGCGTCGCTGTAGGCCACGTTGACGCTCTGGCCGATCCCCAGGCTCTGGCTGAACGCCGCATCCCGAAACAACTGGTAAGCCACCCGCGCGCTACCACTGTTGAGCTGCAAATTGCGCCCGGTGCTGCTGTGCTGCCCGCCATCGACGCTCATGCTCAGCGTCACCCCCGGTGTGCATTGCAAGGTGACGCCCCCCGTCAGCGCAGCCGTGACCGTGCCTGTCGCCAGCGCCGAGTAACTGCCGTAGGTCAGCGCACCGTAATTGGCGCCGCCGCCCACGATCAGGCAGCCGGGGGTAATGGTCGCGCTCACCTGGAAGCTCTGGCTGGTCACCGCCGACAATGGCAGCGGCAACGCCAGCCCACAGACCAGCAAGGCTCTGAGCCACATCGCTAGAACGTCAGTTCCACGGCGACGGTGTCGGTGTAGGTGCCTGCCGGCAGCCCTGCCTTGCCCACCGCCCGACCGTAGAGGTTGACGGTCTGCGCCACGCCGGTACTGGTGGCGAGGGTAATCACGCCGTCGATCGCCAGCAGCGCGGAATGGCCGCTATCGGTATAGAAGTCGTAGGGCACGAAGTTACCCGCACCGTCAGCCAATGCGCGGCTGCCTCCCGGTGATGCGCCGTCATGAGCACCGGCGCGCACCTTGACCGCTGGCGTGGTGCCACTGGAGCACAGGATCGACAACGCCCCACCGGTGCCGGTACCGCCCAACAACTGGGCATCGGCATTGGTGAACAGGCTGTTGGTGGTACCAAAATTCAAGGAGCCGAAGTTCAGGCCAGTGGCCGCCCCGGAGCCATTGACCTGGCAACTGGCAATCAACGTCAGGCTGGAAGTGATCTGCCCCGTCACCGTGGTTGCCGCGTTGAGGCTGGAGGCCATTGCCAGGCCCAGCGCACAGACGCCTAATCGCGAAACAAGTACATGCATGGTTTTCATCCTCTTGAGTTACCAGTCCAGTGTCACCGTCAACGTGTCGGTGTAGATCCCTGCCGGTAAGGCACTGGTATTTGCCACCACGGAGCCAAACACCGGGATCGGTATCTGGGTGCCCTTGGCCACGACAAAATTGCGTTGCTGCCCGATGCTGTAGGTGCTGCGCCCCTGCGGGTCGGCGGACAGTCGATAAGGAATCATCTGGCGCCCATTGCTCAGGCGCCGGGTGGTGCCGTCGCCGTTGGTGCCGCCGTCGATGGTCACGGTGAAGCTCGAGACCGAGGGGTTGCACGACACCGCCAACGGCGCCTTGTCGCCATCGGTGATGCCGGCGCCCAACGGGTTGCCCCAGGTCGGGCCCTGGCTGCCGAAGTCGAGCATGGCCGTGCCGCCCGTGGGGTTGACCGGCGCACTCTCGACGCCTTTGCTCACCTCACAACTGGCGGTGATCACCAGCCGCGCCTGGATAAACCCGCTGGCGACAGCCGCCTGCGCGTCTTCTGCCAGCAACAGCAGGCCGCCCATGGCCACCAGGGCCAGGCAGCGGCTTACCATGTCACCGTCACCTTGAGCAGGTCGGTGTAGCGGCCGACGGCGGGGATGTCCTTGAGCGGCTCGATGCGCCCGTAGAGCGGCAGGTCGACGAACCCAGCGTCCGGCACCCGGCCGCTGAGCGGCACATCCACCGGCAACGGCACGCGCCGCGCGGCGTCGGCATAGATGCGATAGGGAATGGGTTTGGTCGATGGGGTGGCGCTGAGGTAACGCACTTCGCCGGTGCCGCCATGCAGGCCGCCATCGACGCGTACCTGGTACGGCGTGTCGGGGTTGCACTCCAGGCGCGGCTGGCGCTGGCTGATCAACGCCGCACTCAGGGGCCCGGCCGGGTCATCCAGACGCGGGCCGCTGCCGAAATCCAATACGCCAAGTTGCTCGATGCCAGCGCTGCGGGTGGTCCCCACCAGCTGGCAGCCCCGCTGCACGTCGATACGCACCTCCACCTGGAGTTGTGCACCGTAAGCCGTGTTGCAGAGCATCGCGCCCATGACTGCCAATACTGCTCGTCCCTTCACTGCCCCAAGTCCTTGTACAGGGGTGACTGCTGTGTAGGAGGTTAGACACTCAGCGAAAAACTGCCAGTCTGGACAGGATTACCTGCGTGACATGCTTTTTCGAGATAGCTGGCAGCGCCCTTCTCTATTGGTCAAAACGCGGCGAGCGCCCTAAAGTGAGCGACCACTGAAATACAGAGTGACTTGCATTGGCCGCGCTTTCCCTGATCCGTCGCCTGCTCGGCAAAAAGCCCGACACCCTCGACGCCTCGCCCATCCCCGCGTTCTTTCAGCAAAAGGCCGAGCAACAGGGTTACACCCTGAGCACCGGTCAAACCCGCGCCATTACCGCCCTGGCCCGGGAAACCCAACACCTGCTGGCCGGCCAACCCGCCCGCAGCCTGTACCTGCACGGGCCGGTGGGGCGCGGCAAAAGCTGGTTGCTGGACGGGTTTTTCCAGGCGTTGCCGATCGCCGAGAAGCAGCGCGTGCACTTCCATGACTTTTTCGCCCACCTGCATCGCGGCATGTTCACGCACCGTGCGCAGGACGATGCCCTGGCCGTGACCCTCGATGAACAGTTGGCAGACTGCCGGGTGCTGTGTTTCGACGAATTCCACGTCCACGATATCGGCGATGCCATGCTGATTACGCGGCTGTTCAAGGCCCTGTTCGAGCGCGGTGTGCTGGTGCTGGTGACATCCAACTATGCACCGCAAGGGCTGCTGCCCAACCCGCTGTACCACGAGCGCTTCAAGCCGGTGATCGACCTGATCGATGCGCGCATGGAGGTGCTGGAAGTCAGCTCGCCCCAGGACTTTCGCAGCCTGCCCCAAGCCCAAAGCGCGCAACGTTTTACCTGCGGTCAGTACGTGTGGCCGGGCACCCCGAGCCAGCGGGCGGCGCTCGACCTGCCCGCTGCGGACTGCCCGCCCCTCCCCCTGGCCGTTGGCCATCGAACGTTGATGTGTCGCCGCCATGAAGGACGCAGCGTCGCCTTCACCTTCAACGACCTGTGCGAACAACTGACGGCGGTGATGGACTACCTGCTGCTGTGCCAGGACTATGACCACTGGATCATCGACGGCCTGCCCCGACTGGCGGACTGCCCGATTGCCGTGCAGCAGCGTTTTATCAACCTGGTGGACGTGCTCTACGACCGCGACAAGCACCTGGTACTGATCGGCGAATTGCCGCTCGACGTTGCCTTGAGCGGCCAAGCCATCGACCTGGCGCGCACTGCCAGCCGTCTCGGACAATTGCAGCCGACCAACGCGCAACACGCGCCCGACCCGGTATCATGAGCGCCATTTACGCCTTCTCGCCGAGTGACCGCGCCGTTCATGAATACCCTTACCCAACTCAAGGCCGGCCAATTGGCCGGCATCACGCGCCTGGACCTGTCCTGCGGGCTGACCGAATTCCCCCGGGAAATTTTCGAGCTGGCCGACTCCCTGGAAATCCTCAACCTCAGCGGCAATGCCCTGAGCAGCCTGCCGGACGACCTGCACCGCCTGCCGCACCTGCGCGTGCTGTTCTGCTCGGACAACCTCTTCACCGAGCTGCCAGCCAGCCTGGGCCAATGCGCCAAGCTGAGCATGATCGGCTTCAAGGCCAACCAGATCAGTCACGTACCCGCCACCGCCCTGCCGCCGCTGTTGCGCTGGCTGATCCTGACCGATAACCGCATCAGTCAGTTGCCGAGCGAACTGGGTGAACGGCCCCTGCTGCAGAAACTGATGCTGGCCGGCAACCAACTTGACCACCTGCCGGAAAGCCTGGCCAACTGCCACAACCTTGAGTTACTGCGCATCGCCTCCAACCGCTTTACACGTTTGCCCGAGTGGCTGCTGGCGCTGCCCAGCCTGACGTGGCTGGCGTATGCCGGCAACCCGGTGGAAATGGCAGTGGAGGTGGCGGGCGATGACGCCACGCCAGATATTCCCTGGTCCGAATTGGAACTCGCCGAAGTCCTCGGCGAAGGCGCTTCCGGTGTCATCCGCAAAGCGCTGTGGAAACCGTCAGGCAGACCCGTCGCCGTCAAACTGTATAAAGGCAGCATCACCAGCGACGGCTCGCCACTGCACGAAATGCAGGCCTGCATTGCTGCTGGACTGCACCCTAACCTGATCAAGGTCGAGGGCCGCGTGGTCGGCCACCCTGACGACCAGGCCGCGTTGGTAATGGACCTGATCGACCCGAGCTACCGCAACCTCGCAGCCCTGCCGAGCCTGGCCTCGTGTACCCGCGACATCTACGAAGCGGGCACTCGCTTCAGCCTGGCGGTGGCGCTGCGCATGGCACGTGGGATCGCTTCGGTGGGCGCGCACCTGCACCGGCACGGCATCACCCATGGTGACCTGTACGGCCACAATATCCTGTGGAATGAAGCGGGCGATTGTCTGCTGGGGGATTTTGGCGCAGCGTCGTTTCATGCGATGGCGAACACGGTGGAAACCAGGGCGTTGCAGCGCATAGAAGTGCGGGCGTTCGGGATTTTGCTGGGGGAACTGCTGGAACGGGTTGAAGGACAGGTGAGCAGTGAATTAGTCGAGCTGCAAAAAAGATGCTGTCAGCGCGACGTGCTGGCACGGCCGAGCTTCAACGAAATAACACACATCCTGTAGGAGCCGGGCTTGCCGGCGATGGCGTCCTTGAAGCCACCATCGCCGGCAAGCCGGACTCCTACAAGGCATTGTCAGTCAGCACGTAAGCGTCAGCCAGCCAACCCGACAAACATATCCTGCACGTCATCGTGGTTGTCCAGGCCTTCGAGGAAGGCTTCGACTTCCGCCATCTGCTCATCGCTCAAACCGCTCACCGGGTTCTTCGAGAGATAGCCCAGCTTGGCCGACAGCACGGTGAAACCCTGCTCCGGCAAGGCTTTCTGCACGGCGTCGAGGTCGGTGGTCTCGGTGATGAACAGGGTGGTGCCCTCTTCTTCACCGTCTTCGAAATCCTGGGCACCGGCTTCGATAGCGGCCATTTCCGGATCGGCATCCGGGCTGTCCGGCGAGGCTTCGATCAGGCCGACGTGGTTGAAGTCCCAGGCCACGGAGCCGGAAGCACCGAGCTGGCCCTTGCGGAACGCCACGCGGATTTCCGCCACGGTACGGTTGATGTTGTCGGTCACGCACTCGACGATCAGCGGCACCTGGTGCGGGGCGAACCCTTCATAGGTCACGCGGTGGTATTGCACGGTTTCGCCGAGCAGACCGGCGCCTTTCTTGATGGCGCGGTCCAGGGTTTCCTTGGGCATCGAGGCTTTCTTGGCCTGTTCCACGACCAGACGCAGGTGAGCGTTGGTGGAGGTGTCCGCGCCGTTGCGGGCGGCGATGGTGATTTCTTTCACCAGCTTGCCGAAGATCTTGCCCTTGGCATTGGCTGCCGCTTCTTTATGTTTGACTTTCCACTGTGCGCCCATGACTCACTCTCTTTTCGTCCATCGCGCCGAAACGTCTACTGGCCGGCGCTTTGGGGGCAGAGTTTATAGCGCAAAAACACTCTAATCCACCAAAAAACCGGCCAGGCCTTCAGGTGCGCAGGGGGTTGATCGCCACACTGCGGTCCGGCACGAAGTCGCCCGCCTGGGCCAGTACCGCCGGTCTGGCGTTCCAGTAAGGCATCAGCACCAGGGCGGAAAACAATGCGGCGCCGGCAAACACAATAAAGACCGTCACGGTGTCAAAGTAACCCGGCAACAAACCGCCGAGGATCGCGCCGACCGAACCACAGCCGTTGACGAAGCCAGCCGCCGTGGCGCCCGCCTTGGCGGTACCGAAGTCGATCGCGGCGGTGCTGCTGATCATTGAGTCCGGCCCGTACAAGGTCAGGCCCATCACGAACAGCAAGGCCATCACCAGCATCACGCTGCCGGTGTGCAACGCGCCCATGAACAACGCCAGGGCCACGGTCAGCGCCAGCAGGCTCAGCACACAGGCGGGCATGCGCCGGGCACCGAACAGTTTGTCGGAGGCCAGGCCGATCAGGATCGGCCCAAGCAGCCCGGCCAGCTCGAACGCCGTGGGCACAATCGCCGCCCCGACCTTGCCCACCGATGGCATTTGCTCATAGACGATCACCGGCCCCCACAACAGGATCGCGTAGCGCGCCGGTTTCAGCAGGAAATACGCCAGCCCCAGGGTCAGCACCGTGCGGTTGCGCAGGATGGCGCGCAGCGGCTCCAGCATGCTGATGCGTTTTTCGGCGGCAGCCTGCTCTGCGGTCAAGACGGGCTCCGGCTCTACCGCGGGCAAGCCCACATCCTGTGGTGTGTTGCGCTGGAAGATGAAGAACAGTACCGCCACCACGCCCACCACCGCCGCGCTGGAGATAAACGCTGCGTGCCAACTGCCGACCAACGTGTAGGCCCACCACCCGGCGAAGGGCGACGCCACCAGCCCACCAAACGCGTAGCACGAACTCCACAAACCCAATACCCGCCCGCGCTGCTGCGCCGGGAAGAAGCTACCGAGGTTCTTGCAGAGCCCTGACCAACCGGTGGACTGCGCCAGCCCCTGGATCAACATGCAGGTGACAAAGATCGGCAAGGTCGCAAACGTGCCCATCACCAACGCGGCCGCTGCCGAAATCAGCAAGCCGCCCAGCACCACCACCCGTGGCCCGAAGCGGTCGGCCAGCATGCCCCAGGTGAATTGCCCCACGGCGTACGCCGCCAGGTAAAGGCCATCGAGGTTGGCCATCATCATTTTGTCGAGGGGGAAACTCGGGTCGTCACCGATCCCCAGCTTTGCAACGGAAAATGCTTTGCGCGTGAAATAGAAGGCGGCGTAGGCCAGCCAGGTGATGGCAAAAATCTGCACGCGCCAACGCTTGATGCTACCCATAGGGATATTCATGGTGGTTCTGACCTCAGGTGTGAGTGTGCCGGCAGAATCGAAAACAAATGCCTGTTTTTTTATTGTTGAGCACTGCAATGCCTGGCCTTGTAGGGCGCGGCATTGGTCAGATGAGCCCTGTTTGCCAGGACCCATGGTCACCGCAGTTGTAGGACTCAACCTACGGCGACTGGGGCGTATCAAAGCAACGGCTGACTAATAGGTAAAATCGATTTATCGTATTTCAAATATAAGCTCAGCTTGTAAGAGGATCTGCGATGTCGGTTTCCCACGCCCAACTCAAAGCCTTTCATGCCGTGGCACTCCACGGCAGTTTCACCCAGGCCGCCGAGCGCCTGTTCCTCACCCAACCGGCGATTTCCGACCAGGTTCGCAAGCTCGAAGAACGCTTTGGCGTGCTGCTGTTTCATCGCAATAAACGCTCAGTGCGCCTGACCGACCTGGGCGAGCGGCTGCTGGCCATCACCCAGCGCCTGTTTGTGATCGAGGCCGAAGCCGAAGAGTTGCTACAAGACTCTCGCGCCTTGCAGACCGGCACCCTCACCCTGGCGGTGGATGCTCCCGTGCACTTGCTCCCGCAGATCGCACGTTTCTGCCAACGCTACCCAGGGATCAGCGTGAAGATCGAAACCGGTAACACCGACGAATCGCTGTTTCGCCTGTACAACTACCAGGCCGACCTGGCCCTGCTGGGGCGCGACGTCGACGACGAACGCCTGCTGTCTCTGCCCTTGCCCGACGGCCAGTTGCTGGCCTTTGTCGCACGCAACCACCCCTGGGCCGGACGAGCATCCATCTGCCTCGCGGACCTTGACGACACGCCGCTGGTATTGCGCGAAATTGGCTCCGTGACCCGTCAGACGCTGGAACAAGAGATGAACCAGGCCGGGCTGCGCATTCGCCCGGCGATCCAGGTCGAGGGCCGTGAAGCGGCGCGCGAAGCGGTGGTGGTGGGGATTGGGGTGGGTGTGGTTTCTGCCGCGGAGTTCGGCGCCGACTCACGGGTGTATGCCATGCCGATCCGCGATTGCAGCCAGCGGATGAAAGAGACCCTGGTGTGCCTCAAGGAACAGAGTTCACGCCGGGTGGTGGCGACCTTTCTCGACATCGTGCGCGACAGCCTTCAACCCGGCGCCAGCTCAAAGAACGCCTGAATCAAGCGCAGCGACCGGCGCCGCTCCATGCAACCGAGCATATGCCGGTTTACCAGGCCCTCCCCCTGGATCGGCACCGCCTGCACCCGGGGGTCCTGGCTGACCTCCATGGACGAAACCACGCCAACGCCCAACTCGGCCGCAACGGCCTCGGTCACCGCCTCACGGCTGTCCAGCTCAAGCAACACCTTGGGTTGCACGCCGGTGGCGGCACAGGCGTCGTCGAAAGTGCGCCGGGTGATCGAGCTGGGTTCTCGCAGCACCATGATCACCGCATCCAATTGCGCCAGGCGAATCCCCTTGGGCTGCAGCGTCCAAGGGTGCGCGGCCGGCACCAACGCGCAGATCCGCGACTCGCTCAACGGTTGCAGGTGCAGGCCATTGCGCGGCTCCACTTCCGTGAGCACCGCCACGTCCGCATGCTCGGACAACAACGCCGCCAGGGTTTCCTGGGCGTTGCCCAGGCGCAGGTTGACAGTGATGCCTGGGTAACGTGCGCGCAGGCTGGCGATCATCGGCATGACCAGGTGCGGCCCGTCCGCCGCGACTTCCAGGCGCCCGGTGAGCAACTGGCGGTTGGCCTCCAACAAGGTCTGTGCTTCGTCCACCAGGCCGAAGATCGCCCGGGTGATTGCCGCTAGGCGTGCGCCCTCTTCCGTCAACTCGACCCGTCGCGCGGTGCGGCGCAGCAGCGGGATTTGGTAGTACTCCTCCAGTGCCTTGATGTGCCCGGTCACCGCCGGCTGGCTGATGAACAGCCGCGCGGCGGCACGGGTAAAACTGCCCTCACGGGCCACGGCATCGAATGCACGCAATTGGAACAGGTTCATAGCTATCGGCCTCACTGATAGCTCGCATAACAACAAACAATTTGATTGATAACAAGCCAAACTGCAATTTAAGCGCCGTAGCTTCAACCCCCGATGCCTTGCGAGGACTTGAGATGACCACTGCCGCGCCCATCCTGCTGACCCCCGGCCCCCTGACCACCTCCCACCGCACCCGTCAGGCCATGATGGTGGATTGGGGTTCATGGGATGACCGTTTCAACCAGCTCACTGCCAGCGTGTGCGAGCAATTGCTGGCGATCCTTCACGGCGAGGGCAGCCACCACTGTGTGCCCCTGCAAGGCAGCGGCACCTTCGCGGTGGAAGCGGCCATTGGCACCCTGGTCCCGCGTGACGGCAAAGTACTGGTGCTGATCAACGGCGCCTACGGCAAGCGCCTGGCGAAAATCTGTGAAGTCCTGGGCCGCGATTTCAGCACCTTTGAAACCGCCGAGGACGAACCCACCACCGCCGCCGATGTGGACCGCCTGCTGCAGGCCGACAAGGCCATCACCCACGTGGCGCTGATCCACTGCGAAACCAGCACCGGCATTCTCAACCCTCTGCCGGACATCGCCCAGGTGGTTAAAAACCACGGTAAACGCCTGATCATCGACGCCATGAGTTCGTTCGGCGCGCTGCCCATCGACGCCCGCGAAGTGCCGTTCGACGCGCTGATCGCTGCCTCCGGCAAATGCCTGGAAGGCGTACCGGGCATGGGCTTCGTCTTTGCCGACAAGCAGGCATTGGCTGCCGCCCAAGGTCACTGCCACTCCCTGGCGATGGACCTGTTCGACCAGCACAGCTACATGGCCAAGACCGGCCAATGGCGGTTCACGCCGCCGACCCACGTGGTGGCGGCCCTGCACGAGGCGCTGCTGCAATACCAGGAAGAAGGCGGCTTGCCCGCGCGTCATAAACGCTACGCCAGCAACTGCCAGGCGCTGCTCGACGGCATGGGCGAACTGGGCCTGCGCAGCTTCCTGCCAGCAGATATCCAGGCCCCGATTATCGTCACCTTCCACGCGCCCCAAGACCCGCTCTACCAGTTCAAGGACTTCTACGAACGGGTCAAGGCCAAGGGTTTCATCCTGTACCCGGGCAAGTTGACCCAGGTGGAAACCTTCCGCGTGGGCTGCATCGGCCATGTCGACGCGACAGGGATGCGGGCGGCGGTCAAGGCGATAGCCGACGTGCTGCAAGAAATGGAAGTACTCGAGATTTGACACCCCCGTGTAGGCGCTGGCTTGCCGGCTCCTACAGTGCCCCTATGACCCACAGGATTTGTAACCATGAACTATCAAAACCCCAACACCCTCCAGGCCGTGATCCTCGACTGGGCCGGCACCGTGGTCGACTTCGGCTCGTTCGCCCCCACGCAAATCTTTGTCGAGGCCTTTGCCGAGTTCGACGTGCAAGTGTCCATCGAAGAAGCCCGTGGCCCGATGGGCATGGGCAAGTGGGACCATATCCGTACCCTCTGCGACCAACCGCAAGTCGCCGAACGCTACCGCAAGGCCTTCGGCCGCACGCCCACCGACGATGACGTGACCGCCATCTACCAGCGCTTCATGCCGTTGCAGATCGAGAAGATCGCCGAACACTCGGCCCTGATTCCTGGCGCCCTCGACGTCATCGCCCGGCTGCGCGTGCAAGGCATCAAGATCGGCTCCTGCTCCGGCTACCCCAAGCAAGTGATGGACAAGGTCGTCGCCCTGGCCGCCACCAATGGCTATATCGCCGACCACGTGGTCGCCACCGACGAAGTACCCAACGGTCGCCCCTGGCCTGCCCAGGCCCTGGCCAACGTGATCGCGCTGGGCATCGATGACGTGGCGGCGTGCGTGAAGGTCGATGACACGGTGCCGGGCATTCTCGAAGGGCGCCGTGCCGGGATGTGGACCGTGGCCTTGACCTGCTCCGGCAATGCCCTGGGCCTGACGTATGAACAGTTCCGCTCCCTGGACAGCACCACCCTGGACCGCGAGCGCAAGCGTATCGAGGCCATGTTCGAAGGCTCGCGCCCGCATTACTTGATCGACACCCTCAACGACCTGCCCGCCGTCATCACCGACATCAATGCGCGCCTGGCCCGTGGGGAAATGCCGCAAAGCCACTGATAGAGGTCAACACAACGGCATTTACGCCAGGCAAAGCGCTCAAAACCGGCATACAGTTAAAGGACTCCATCGCCAAAGAATGGAGGTTTGCCCTGATGAGTGAGGAACCCAGCAATGCCGTGGAAAAACTCCGATACGCGCTACAGCACCATGTCGATCGCGTTGCACTGGTTGATGGTGGTGCTGCTGGCGGTGGTCTACGCCTGCATTGAGTTACGCGGCCAGTTCCCCAAAGGCAGCGGTGCGCGCACATTGATCGTCGAGATGCACTTTATGTTCGGCCTCACCGTGTTTGTGCTGGTGTGGCTGCGGTTGTTCGCACGCAGCCTGGGGGTGGCACCGAAGATCGTACCGGCACCGCCGCAATGGCAAAGCCTTTTGGCGACCCTGATGCACTTCGCACTCTACGCGTTGATGATCGGCATGCCGATTGCCGGTTGGCTGATCGTCAGTGCCGAGGGCCATTCGGTGATGTTCTACGGGATGGAATTGCCGCCGTTGATCGGTGAGAACAAGGACCTGGCCAAGCAGATCGAAGGCTGGCATGTGTGGTTCGGCAAGGTCGGTTATTGGCTGATCGGGCTGCATGCACTGGCGGGGATTGCCCATCACTACATCCTGCGGGACAACACGGCGCTGCGCATGATGCCGGGTGGGAGCAGGCTTTTTCGCGAAGGCGGCGGGCCAGCCACCAAATCTGCTGAATGATAGACAGCATTCGCGGGCAAGCCCGCTCCCACGGGGGGTATTCGTTAAACTTCAAACCCTCGGCGGCCTTGGAGGCCGCCGGTGTGGACGAACACCAGGCGAGTACCGGGTGCGAAGCGCCCGGCCTCGATCTGCATCTTCAAGGCCAGTAACGCCTTGCCGGTGTAGAGCGGCTCCAAGGGCAGCCCGCAAGCCCGTTCCGTGGCGTCGATGAAGTCGAGCAGCACCGGGTCGACTTTGGCGAAGCCACCTCGGCTGGCGTCCAGCAGCTCATAGCCGCCCTGCACGAGGGCGTCGACGTTCTGTGCCACGCCGTGGTCATCCGGCACCGCCATGGCGCCATACACCGGGTGCGCGCCCGCCTCTGCCAGCGCCAGGCCCGCCAGCGTGGTACCCGTGCCGGCGGCCAGCCACCAGGCGTCGTAATCCGCCCAGCCCACGCGGTGTAACTGCGCACGCACCTGCTCGACCAGCACCGCACACCCCAAGGCACCCGCACGGCCTCCGCCGCCTTCGGGCACGGGGTGCAGGTCGGGATACTGCTCGCGCCATGGCAGCCAGAAACCCGGTTCATGCCGCGCGCGATAGCCGCCATAGCCCAGCCAATGCAGTTGCATACCGAAGGCTTTCAAGTCGAGGACGGTGGGGGTGTCTTGCGCATGCCCGCGCAACAGGCCGACGGTAGGGAAACCGAAGCGCTTGCCGGCGGCAGCCAACGCGTGCAGATGGTTGGAGTAAGCGCCGCCCAGGCTGATGAGCCCACGCGCGGTTTGCGCCTGCGCCAAGTGCCCGGTGAGCTTGAACCACTTGTTGCCGCTGATCAGCGGGTCGATGCGGTCCAGGCGCAACACGGCCAGCTCGACACCTTTCAGCCAATCCAGGCGCAAAGGTTCAAGCGGTGCGTGGGGAAGCCAATCGAAGGGACCCATCGGGAGGGATCTGCATGAAAAACGGGGCGGTAGTCTAACACCGCCCCGTCCGGGGTCTTACAACTCGGCCGCGAGACGCGAGCCTTGGTTGATGGCGCGCTTGGCGTCCAGCTCGGCCGCCACATCGGCGCCGCCGATCAAGTGCACGTTCTGGCCGGCCGCGACCAGGCCATCCTGCAGTTCGCGCAGTGGGTCCTGGCCGGCGCAGATGATGATGTTGTCCACCGCCAGCACCTGCGGCTCGCCCTCGGCGCCAATGCGGATATGCAGGCCTTCATCGTCGATCTTCAGGTACTCGACGCTGTTGAGCATCTGCACCTGCTTGTTCTTCAGGCCGGTACGGTGGATCCAGCCGGTGGTCTTGCCCAGGCCATCGCCGACTTTGGAGGTCTTGCGCTGCAGCAGGAACACTTCACGCGCCGGTGCATGGGGTTGCGGTTTGATCCCAGCCACACCGCCACGGGCTTGCAACTGGGTGTCGATGCCCCACTCCTTCCAGAACGCTTCGCGGTCCAGGCTGGTGGAAACCCCCTGGTGCACAAGGAATTCCGACACGTCAAAACCGATACCGCCCGCGCCAATCACCGCGACGCGCTTGCCGACGGGTTTAAGCGCCAGGATCACGTCCAGGTAGCTCAGCACCTTCGCATTGTCGATCCCTGGAATCGCCGGAGTGCGCGGGGCAATGCCGGTGGCCAGGATGATCTCGTCATAGCCGCCTGCCGCCAACTGCGCCACGTCGACGCGGGTGTTGAGGCACAGCTCCACGTGGGTGGTCTGCAATTTGCGCTTGAAGTAGCGCAGGGTTTCAAAGAACTCCTCTTTGCCCGGCACACGCTTGGCGATATTGAACTGACCACCGATCTCGCTGGCCGAATCGAACAGCGTCACCTGATGGCCGCGCTCCGCCGCCACCGTGGCCGCCGCCAGACCGGCAGGGCCGGCGCCGACCACCGCGATCTTCTTGATGTGCTGGACCGGCAGGTAGTTAAGCTCAGTCTCGTAGCAGGCCCGCGGGTTGACCAGGCAGGTGGTCAGCTTGCCACCAAAGGTGTGGTCCAGGCAGGCCTGGTTGCAGCCGATGCAGGTGTTGATCTCATCGGCGCGGCCGGCGGCGGCCTTGTTGACAAACTCTGGGTCAGCCAGGAATGGGCGCGCCATCGAGACCATGTCGGCATCGCCTTCGGCCAGGATCTGCTCGGCGATTTCCGGGGTATTGATGCGGTTGGTGGTGATCAGCGGAATCTGCACCGCACCGCGCAACTTGGCGGTGACTTTGCTGAACGCGCCGCGTGGCACTTTGGTGGCGATGGTCGGGATGCGCGCTTCGTGCCAGCCGATACCGGTGTTGATGAGGGTCGCACCGGCGCCTTCAATGGCCTTGGCCAACTGCACGATTTCTTCCCAGGTGCTGCCGCCTTCCACCAGGTCGAGCATCGACAGGCGGAAGATGATGATGAAATTCGGGCCCACGGCGTCACGCACGCGGCGCACGATTTCCACGGCCAGGCGCATACGGTTTTCGTAGCTGCCGCCCCAACGGTCGGTGCGATGGTTGGTGTGAGCCGCGAGGAACTGGTTAATGAAGTAGCCTTCGGACCCCATGATTTCCACGCCGTCATACTCGGCGACCTGGGCCAGCAGCGAGCAGGTGACAAAATCCTGGATCTGCTTTTCGATGCCCTCTTCGTCCAGTTCCTTGGGCTTGAACGGGTTGATCGGCGCTTGAATCGCACTGGGCGCAACCTGCTTGGGGCTGTAGGCATAACGGCCGGCATGAAGAATCTGCATGCAGATCTTGCCGCCCGCCTCGTGCACCGCCTGGGTGACGATCTTGTGCTTCTGCGCTTCTTCGTCGGTGGTCAGCTTGGCGGCGCCTGCATACACGCCGCCCTCGTCATTGGGACCAATACCGCCGGTCACCATCAAGCCAACGCCGCCACGGGCGCGCTCGGCAAAATAGGCCGCCATGCGTTCGAAACCGCCGGGTTTCTCTTCTAGGCCGGTGTGCATCGAGCCCATCAGGGTACGGTTGCGCAAGGTGGTAAAACCCAGGTCCAACGGGGCCAGCAGGTGCGGGTAGGCAACAGCGGTCATGGTCAAGCTCCACAACGGATCATCACGGGACGTGGAAGGC
Organism: Pseudomonas pergaminensis; assembly: GCF_024112395.2. NCBI lineage: Bacteria > Pseudomonadati > Pseudomonadota > Gammaproteobacteria > Pseudomonadales > Pseudomonadaceae > Pseudomonas > Pseudomonas pergaminensis. The sequence goes on from NZ_CP078013.2 coordinate 4,305,634, forward strand.
TCGAATGGCCTGCCATCGGTTTATGTCCCACAGACTAAGAGGCGGTGGACGACGGCTCAATGACTGAAACTGACAACTTATTGATCCAAATGCACAGCGCCCCTTGGCAAGACCGCCCATGCGCCCTACCCTAGTCGGCGAACCCTGCACACGGTCTGTTGTCTGTTCCCCCATGCGTAAACTTCTGATTTTCACCATCACCATGGCCCTGGTTGCCGCCATCGCCGCGTATCTGGTCTGGACCCAGGAGCGCCCCGTGGGGCATTACCTGTCGGACCTGCGTATAACACTGGCCGTCAACGAAGGCCTGCCTGCTGACCGTGGCAACTTGCTGGGTATCCAGCCGGAGTTGTTCCCCGCCGACTACCAGAGCCTGGAACGCCTGCACCTGAAGCTCGCGGCCTACCTGCAAAAAGCCCGTGACCAGGGGCTGATCAATGACAAGACTATCGTGGTGCTGCCCGAACATATCGGCACCTGGCTGATGCTCACCGGCGAAAAGAACGAGGTGTACCAGGCCCTCCACGCCAAAGAGGCGATGAATTGGCTGTCGGTCAGCAACCCGCTGCTGTTCGCCCGCGCCTGGATCAGTGCCACGGGCGACAACCGCACCGACGACGCTTACCTGCGCATGAAAGCCCAAGACATGGCGCGGGACTATCAGGTGTTGTTCGGCGGCCTGGCCAAGGAGTTCGGCGTTACATTGGTGGCCGGTTCCATCACCCTGCCGAACCCGAGTGTGAGCCAGGGTCAACTGCAGGTCGGCCATGGCGCGCTGTATAACGCCAGCGTGGTGTTTGCCGCCGATGGCTTGCCGATCGGCGACCCACAGCGCCAGCTCTACCCGATCTACGATGAACGCGGCTTTATCCAGCCCGGCGACGAAAACGTCGTCAGCGTGGTCGACACACCGGCCGGGCGCCTGGGTGTGCTGGTCGGCAGCGACAGTTGGTACCCGGACAACTACCGCAAACTCAACGAGCAAGGTGCGCAGTTGATTGCAGTGCCGGCCTTTGTGCTCGGTCGCGATACCTGGGATCGCCCTTGGCGCGGGTTCAAAAGCGTGTCCACCCCGACCGAAATCAGCCTCAAGCCCGAAGAGCTCAGCGAGGGCGAGGCCTGGCGTCGGCTCACGCTGATCAGCCAGCCCCCCATCAGCCAGGCCAGCGCCGGCATGAGCGTGTTCCTGCGCGGGCAGTTCTGGGACCTGGGCACCGCCGGGCACAGCTTTCTCAGCAGCAATGGGCAAATCAGCGCCGATGGTGAAGCCCGTGGCGCACGCCTGTTGAATATCTGGCTGTGAAACCGGTCCGGCTGGGGGATCTGTCGGTGGGCTTCGTGCACACCCTGGCCGATGCCATCCACAGCCACGGCCTGGACCCACAGCCGCTGCTGTTGCAATACGGCCTCGACCCGGCGCGCCTCGCCGAGGCCGGCGCACGCTTGTCGATCCCACGCTACATGCGCCTGGGCCATGCGGCCATCCAGCGCACCGGCGACCCGGGCCTGGGCTTGCGCATGGGCCAGCTCAGCCGCTTGAGCCAGGCCGGGCTGGCCGGCGTCACTGCCGCCCAGGCGCCCAACGTACGCGAGGCGGCACGCGCATTGACGCGCTTCGAGGCGCTGTACGGCTCCAATTATCGCGGGCAGTCGAGCTTTGTCGAAGATGCCGAAGGCGCCTGGCTGCGCTTCTATTCCATCAGCCCCTACAACGCCTACAACCGCTTTGTGGTGGACTCGATCATCGCTGGCTGGCTGCATCAATTGTCGAGCCTGGCCCAGCAACCGGTGCAAGCGCAGCGCATCGAAATCGAATTTGAAGCGCCGGACTACAGCGAAGACTACGAAGCGCTTGGAGACGTTCACTTCGGCGCCGACGCCAATCAATTGCGCCTCAACCAGCACACCCTGGCACTGCGCAACCCGCAGCACTGCCCAAGCACCTGGCAATTGCTGTTACAGCTGTGCGAAAGGGAATTGGAGCAGTTGACGCGCACCCGCAGCCTGCGCGAGCGCATTACCCGTTTGCTCGGGCCGATGCTCAATGGCGGCCGGGAACCCGACCTGGAAGAAGTGGCGGCACGCCTGAAGCTGCCCACCTGGACGCTGCGCCGCAAACTGGCCGAAGAAGGCACTCAGTTCCGCGCGATTCTCAACGATACCCGCCGCGACCTGGCCATGACCTACATTCGCGATACGGAATTGGCGTTCGGCGAGATCGCCTACCTGCTCGGTTTTGCCTCGGCCCAGGCGTTTCAACGGGCCTTCAGGCGATGGAACAACCAGACCCCAGGGGAATTTCGCCGCAGTCAGCGGCATTCCGCCTGAAGTCGGTCTTACAGCTCTGTTGCATCATCAGCGGGTTCCAGCGGGTCCGACTCAATCGCGTGGTACTCGAGCAGTTCTTCCTGGTAATCGTCCATGCCGGACTCCTTCTTGATGTTAAAAGCGGCTGCTGATTAATGACCTGCACAGCCAGCCTAAAGTGCCGTCATGACGAAAAAATGTCGACGCCATGACGTTCCTGCGCTCAAGGATTAAACGTAGCAGCGTTGCAGGGATTTAGCACCCGGCCATCGAGGAACTATTGCAATCATTGCAATTGCAATCACATACAGATTTCCATTAGGGTAATGGCATTCGTCGCCAGGTGACCCTCTCCATGACCACCGCTACCGCACACGCCGCGCAGCTTTGCATCGACGCCTTGAGTGCTGCCACGCCCGCCAGCCGCTCACCGCTGTACACCGTGACAAGCATGGCCGACACCCTCGAATTCAGCCGTCAGGCCTGGGTGATCCGCGGCCAGTCACGCTCGCGGCGCGTGGGTCATTGGCCTAGTTGGTTCGCCCGTAATACCGTCGAAAAACCCTTGCTGTACCTGCACACTGCGCAGTCGTCGGCGCAGTTGAGTGCGCTGTCCGACGCCGCCCACCAGCGCGGCATCTTGTGCAACGACATCGAAAACCAACCCTCCCGGTGGCCCAAGGGTGCGCAGCCTTCCCTGCCGTTATGGCTCGCCACCCACCCGCGCTGCACGCCGTATGACCCGGCCTCCGGCGAGGAAGCCCGAGCGATTGTGCTGGCAGCGTTGCGTAGCCTGTATGTCGACGGCAAGCCCGGGTTCTATTACCTGGCCCTGCATGATCATGAAAGCGCGGCGCCCCTGAGTGAGCAGGACCGAGAAGCCGCACTCAAGGGCATGTACCGACTCCAACCTGACACCCCTGCGGATGTGCGCCTGCTCGGCGCAGGCCGGGCGCTTGAAGAGGTGCTGCAGGCCAGGCAGCTGTTGGAACAGGACTGGGACATCACCGCGCAACTGTGGAGCTGCCCCAGCTACACACGACTGGCCCGCGAGGCTGGCGCGGCTGAACGCTGGAATCGCCTGCCCCCCGGGGTGCCCAAGCGCAGCTGCCATCTGCGCGATTGCCTGGCCGGGAATGCAACGCCAGTGATTGCAGTGACCGGCTATCAGCAGGCGATTGTCGATCAGTTAGCGGCGCACGTGGATGCACGCTTTGTGGCGCTGGGCGCGGGGTCGGTGCAGGCGGCGGCGCCGAGTCGGTATTGGATCGTGGTAACGGCGCTCAGGGCATTGGCGGATGAAGGGCGGATCGACGCACGGCAGGTGCAGGCCGCGATGAATCGCTATGCAGTCGAATGCGCTGGACTGTAGGAGTCGGCTTGCCGGCTCCTACAAGGTTTTCGTGGGGCTTTAGGTTTTGCGGCGGCTGCGGGTCTGGACGCCGGCATCCATCGCCAGCCCGGCGGTGCGCTCCAGTGCGTCGGCAAAGCACTGGCGTTGCTCGGGCTCGATCTGTGACAGGAACAGCTCATCCACCGTGCTTTCGTAGATCTTCCACATCTTTTTACGCAGCACCCGACCGGCCTCGGTGATCGAGGCAAACGCTGCGCGGCCGTCGCCGTCGGAGCGGGAACGCACCACCAGGCCGTCCTTTTCCAGGCGGTCGACCAGCCGTGTGAGGTTGTAGCGCTCGATGGCCAGCACATCGGCCAGTTCGTGCATGCGGCGGGTACCGTCGGGGCCGCTTTCCAGGCCCCACAACGCGTCATACCAGGCATAGGGTGGCAGGCCCGCCTCTGCCAGGCGCCGCTCGATTTCGCGGATGACCGTCCTGTGGGCCCTGACAAAACGGAACCATACATCCGGCTCTTTCGACGACATGCAACACCATCCGGGCAATTTCAAGAAGGTTGCAATAGTAGCTCATCCCGCGCTAGATTCGGTCATGTAGTTGCAATTGCAATTACATTTGCCGGCACTCCCACAAGGAGCCCGCCACTTGAAATCCGCCTACCCTGGAGCCTCCACATGACCCCGAACAACGCAGTCAGACGCGATGACGATCCACAGGAAACCCGCGAGTGGCTGGACTCCATCGAATCGGTGCTGTCCACCGAAGGCCGCCCGCGCGCCCACTACCTGATCGATCAGTTGCTGGATTTCGACGTGGCGCGGCATGGCGACTTCTACGGGCGGGTGACCACGCCCTACGTCAATACAATCCCGGTGGACCGTCAATTGCCCTACCCTGGCAACCTGGCCATCGAACGCCGTACCAATGCGTTTATCCGTTGGAACGCCATGGCAATGGTGTTGCGTGCAGGCAAACACTCAGGCGTCGGTGGGCACATCGCGACCTATGCGTCAGCCGCAGTGCTGTACGACGTAGGTTTTGATCACTTCTTCCGTGGCCGAACCGACAGCTTTGAGGGCGACCTGGTGTACATCCAGGGTCACTCCTCCCCCGGCATCTACGGCCGCGCCTACCTGGAAGGCCGCATCAGCGAAGCGCAACTCGACAACTTCCGCCGCGAGGCCGGTGGCGACGGTATTTCGTCCTACCCACACCCACGGCTGATGCCGGACTTCTGGCAATTCCCTACCGTGTCCATGGGCCTCGGCCCCATCACCGCCGCTTACCAGGCGCGCTTTATGCGCTACCTGGAATTGCGCGGCCTCAAGCAACACCAGGGACGCAAGGTCTGGGCCTTCCTCGGTGATGGTGAAATGGATCAGCCGGAATCCCTGGCCGCCATTTCCCTGGCCGGGCGCGAGAAACTCGACAACCTGATCTTCGTGGTCAACTGCAACCTGCAACGCCTGGACGGCCCCGTGCGCGGCAACGCCAAGGTGATCCAGGAGTTCGAAAGCCTGTACCGCGCCGCCGGCTGGAACGTGATCAAAGTGATCTGGGGCAGTGGCTGGGACGCGCTGCTGGACAAAGACCAAAGCGGCCTGCTGCGCCAACGCATGATGGAATGCGTGGACGGCGACTATCAGAACTACAAGTCACAGAACGGCGCCTATGTACGCGAACATTTCTTCGGCAAGTACCCGGAATTACTCGCGTTGGTTGCGGACATGTCCGACGACGAAATCTGGAAACTCTCACGGGGTGGACACGACCCGGACAAGGTCTACAACGCCTATTCGGCTGCCGTGCGCCATGGCGGCCAGCCCACTGTGATCCTGGCGAAAACCGTCAAGGGCTTCGGCATGGGTGAGGCCGGCGAAGGCCAGAACATCAACCATCAATTGAAGAAAATGGGCGCCGATGCGGTAAGAGCATTCCGCGATCGTTTCGACCTGGACGTCGCGGACGACCAACTCGCCGACATCCCCTACCTCAAGCCCGCGTCCGATAGCGAAGAGGCCCGCTACTTCGCCGCTCGCCGCCAGGCCCTGGGCGGCTACGTACCGGCGCGCCACAGCGTGGTCGAACCCTTGCAGATCCCCGAACTGGCCGCCTTCGCCACCCAGCTCAAGGACACCGGCGAACGGGCAATCTCCACCACCATGGCCTTTGTGCGCATCCTTGGCACCCTGCTCAAGGACCCGCACCTGGGCAAACTGATCGTGCCCATCGTGCCGGATGAGTCGCGTACCTTCGGTATGGAAAGCCTGTTCCGTCAGATCGGCATCCACTCGGCCGTAGGCCAGCTCTACACCCCGCAGGACGCAGGGCAACTGAGCTACTACAAGGAAAGCAAGGACGGACAGATCATGCAGGAAGGCCTGAATGAATCAGGCGCCATTTCCTCATGGATCGCGGCGAGTACGTCCTACAGCAACCACGCTGTGATGACCGTGCCGTTCTATATTTTCTACTCGATGTTCGGCTTCCAACGCGTTGGCGACCTCGCCTGGGCGGCAGGCGATGCGCGGGCGCGCGGCTTCCTGCTGGGGGCCACGGCAGGCCGCACCACGCTGATGGGCGAAGGCTTGCAGCATGACGATGGGCACAGCCATATCCTGTCGTCAGTGATCCCTTGCTGCGTGTCCTACGACCCGACGTTTGCCTACGAGCTGGCGGTAATCATACGCGAGGGCATGCGGCGGATGTACGTGCAGCAAGAGGACATTTACTACTACATCACCTTGCTGAACGAAAACTACCCGCACCCGGCAATGCCCGAAGGTGTGGAGGACGGCATTCTCAAGGGTATGTACCGGCTCAGTGCCAGCACGCAGGCCCAGGTGCAACTGATGGGCAGCGGCTCAATCCTGCGCGAAGTGATTGCGGCGGCCGAGTTGCTGCACAAGGACTTCGGCATCCACAGTAATGTATGGAGCACAACCAGCCTCACCGAGTTGCGCCGTGACGGGCATGCCGTGGAGCGCTGGAACCTGCTGCACCCGCAGAGCGAGCCAAGGGTGAGCTACGTGGAGCACTGCCTGGCCAGTGAAACAGGGCCGGTGGTGGTGGCGACGGACTACATGAAGCTGTTTGCCGATCAGATTCGCCCCTTCGTTCCCGGCCGGCGCTTTGTGGCGCTGGGCACGGACGGTTTTGGGCAATCGGACACCCGTGAAACCCTGCGGGCGTTCTTCGAAGTGGACCGGCATTTCATCGCGCTGGCGGCCTTGAAGGCCTTGGCGGATGACGGCGTGATCGGACGCGAGAAAGTCAGTGAAGCGATCAGCCGCTACGGGATCAACGTCGACAAAGTCAACCCCGTAGCAGTCTGAGCTACTGCGCAGGCGTCGGCAGGGGCGGAATCGCTTCTGTCGGCGCAGGCAAGTCCGGGTTGCTGGTGGCCGGTGCGGGTTCTGCCTGCGGCGCAATCGGCGCGGCCTCGGCAGGTGGCGTGACGGGCTGGGAGACAGGCTGCGGGGCGGCAGGCTCTTCCTTCGGCGGCTCGACTTTCTCGGTAGCCGGGGCGGCCTTGGGTTCCGGCACCCCCAGCTCGGCTTTAGGTTGCTCGGGGATATGCTCGGCCTTCTTCACTTCCTGTGGCAGGAACACATCAACCAGCGAAAAATAACGCTCGTAGAATTTCGGCGCCGAAACGGTCTCGCTCGCCACCTTCACCATCGAGTCATCGGTGGAGCCGATCGGCATCGACACCGAACCCAACACCCCAACCCCCAGGCTCGCGGAGTTGTTGACCTTCTTCAGCGCATAGCGATCCTGCAAGGCGTTGGCGAACATCGTCGAATGGTTGGTGCCTTTGCCATCATCGGCACACACCACGTTGAAGCTGATCTGCAAGTGGGTTTCGCCGGTCTGCTGGAAGCTCTTGTTACCCACGACCAGTTTCGGGTCGCTGCTGGTGATGATGTAGCCCTGGCTCAGCAAGGCGCGCCGTGCGGCTTCACACGCGGCGACGTCAGTCACCGGGTAATCCCGGGAAAACGTACCGGAGTCGTCGAAATTCTCATGTTCATAAATAGCGGTCTTGGGTGACGAGCAGCCCGCGGCGCCCGCCAACACCAGCGCCAACCCGAGGCTACGCAAGTGAAATGATGTCGACATTGAAAATCCTGAGGAAAACGGTCCGGGCGGTATTGTGCAACAGAACGAGGCCTTGGCGCGCGCATTCCTGTCGGTAAAACGTCACAGCCTTAGATTGAACCACTCGCAGGAAAAAGCCCTGCGCACATATGCTCAATAAACACGCGCAATTTGACCGAGGCATGGCGACTTGATGGCCATAACAGCCAGAAACTGCCCCGATGTTCCAGGTGGTCATCCAGCACCCGTTGCAGGCGCCCGTCGGCAACGGCCTGATTGACCATGTAGTCCGGCAGGCAGGCGATCCCCAGCCCTTCATGCACCACGTGGTTGAGGGACTCGATGGTGGTACTGACCAACGGGGCGCGCAAGACAGGTTCCGAGGCGCCGGCAGCCAGGCGCAACGGCCAGGGCTCCAGCTTGCCCGTGGCGCAGAACTTGTGACGCAGGCAGGCATGCTCGCTCAACTGCTGCGGCAGTCGCGGGGTGCCATGCTCGCGGAAATAGGCCGGGGTGCCCACCACTACCAACTGGTAATGCCCCAGGTGACGCGCCATAAGGCGCGAATCTTCCGGCTTGCCCGTGCGAATCACCGCGTCGAAACCTTCTTCGATCACGTCCACCATGCGGTCGGAGAAATCCACATCCAACTCGATCTCCGGGTAAGCCCGCATGAAATCGCTGAGCACCGGCATTAACAAGCCGCGCACTTGCGGCACGCTGATGCGCAACTTGCCTCGGGGCGTGGCGCTGGCCTCTGTCAGTTCGCGCTCGGCGGCTTCGACTTCGGCCAGGATACGCCGCGAACGCTCAAGGAACAGCGCTCCCTCGCTGGTCAAGGTGATGCTGCGGGTGCTGCGGTGAAACAGCCGCACGCCCAGGCGCTCTTCCATCCGCGCGATGCTCTTGCCGACGGCCGACGATGACACACCCAGTACACGCCCTGCGAGGGTGAAGCTGCGCGTCTCCGCCACCTGCACGAATACCGAGAGGCTGCCCAAGTTGTCCATGATGCCTCGTAATGATTAAGGACGCCTACGTCCGATAAGTTCGGAACCTTAGCCTGTTTTTCCGTGGACAACAGCCCCCTACTCTGCCTGCTTGCCCTTTTGCATGGATAGAGTGTGATGACTTCCCTCACTGATTCCCCCGTGACCGCTCAAAAAGACACCCTACCGCTGGGTGGTTTGCTGGCCTTGGCCAGTGCCGGTTTTATTACCATCCTTACCGAAGCCATGCCCGCCGGCCTGCTGCCGCAAATGGGCGAAGGCCTGGGCGTGTCGCCCGCACTGGTTGGCCAACTGGTGACGCTGTATGCCCTGGGCTCACTCGTCGCCGCCATCCCGCTGACGCTGTTGACGCGCGGCTGGCGCCGTCGGCCGTTGTTGCTGGTGGCCATTGGCGGCTTCGCCCTGGTCAACAGCGTGACCGCGCTTTCCAGCCACTATGGGCTGACCCTGGTGGCGCGCTTCTTTGCCGGCGTGTTCGCCGGGCTGCTGTGGGCATTGCTGGCGGGGTATGCCAGCCGGATGGTCGCGCCACACCTGCAAGGTCGAGCCATTGCAGTGGCGATGCTGGGCGCCCCGCTGGCGCTGTCGTTGGGTGTGCCCGCAGGTACGTTTCTTGGCGCCGCCGTTGGCTGGCGCCTGAGCTTTGCACTCATGACCGGCCTGACGCTGTTGCTGTTGATAGGGGCGCGTCTGCAACTGCCGGATTTCGCCGGCGAACAGGCCGGAAAACGCTTGGCCCTGCATCAAGTGCTGAGCTTGCCGGGTATTCGTCCGGTGCTGTGGGTGACCTTTACCTACGTACTGGCCCACAACATTCTCTACACCTACATCGCCCCATTGCTGGTGCCGGCGGGCATTGCCGCCGACATCGACCGCGTGCTGCTGGTATTCGGCCTCGCCGCGCTGTTGAGCATCTGGCTGGCCGGTGTGTTGATTGACCGGTGGTTGCGTGCACTGCTGTTGATCAGTTGCGCGCTGTTTGGTTTAGTCGCCTTGGCCCTGGCGTTCTGGATGAACCTGCCAGCGGTGATCTACCTCACCGTGGCGTTATGGGGCCTGGCGTTCGGCGGCCTGCCGGCCCTGCTGCAAACGGCGCTGGCCAAATCGGCCGGCGAGTCGGCGGACGCCGCGCAATCGATGCTGGTGACCGTGTGGAACCTGGGCATCGCAGGCGGCGGCCTGGTGGGCGGTGTGTTGCTCCAGGGCTGGGGCGTCGGCGCATTTGCCTGGGCGGTTGTGCTGCTGATGGTACTGGCCCTGGCCGGCGCGTTACAGGCGGCGCCCCAACAACTGGCCCGGCCACCCTTCAAGGTCAAACGTTGAAATACGCTGATACCCGCACGCCTCGTAAAAACGCACCAGGTCGCCCGTGCCGCCGGCGTAACAGTCCACGCGCAGGCGGTTGACCCCGGCAGCGCGGGCACGCTCATCGGCGAAAGCCAACAGCTGCCGGCCCAACCCACGCGCACGGGCATCACGTGCGGCGATCAGCAAACGCACATAGACTTCCGGCTCAGACGCCGGCGGCACGTAAGGCATGGGCTCGCCCAGCACGAGTGCCGCCAGCACCCGTCCTTCAGGCGTTTCAACCACCCAGGCACCGGGCATGCCACACGCGTCCGTGACTTGCGCGACCCGCCGGGGCAATGCGGACCAGGGCTCGGTGCCCCATTGGGCGTGATTACCCATCCCGACAAACCAGGCAATTACCTCGTCAAATACCTGCAGCATGGCCGGGGCATCCGCTGCGCTGGCACGACGGATCACCCAGCCTTCTTTTCCTTGAATAGACACGCTTGAGACTCCAGGGTCGGCGATAACGAATGCCCAGTCTAGCGCACATAAAAAAGCCCCCGGACTTTTCAGGCCGGGGGCTTTTTGTTCAAACCAACATCAGAACTTCTTGATGTCAGCCTTGGTTTCCAGCTGCTTGCGGTAGGCCGCGAAGTCCTGCTGGCCCACGCGGGAGGCGAGGAAGCGGCGGTATTGCGCCTTTTCTTCGTCCGTTGGGGCAACGGCTTCGTTGACGCCGTTCAAGCGCACGATCACCAGGCTACCGTCAGCCAGGGTCACGGTGGTGAAGGTCGGCTTGTCCTTGGCCGCAGGCTTGGGCATGCGGAACAGGGCTTGCAGCACGGCCGGGTCGATCGCTTCCTGGCTACGGGTAGCCGCTTCAGTGACCTTCCATGCCTGGCCGTCGACCGGCTGGTTCAGCGGGGTCTTGCCATCACGCAGGCTGGCGATCAACTCGTCAGCGTGGGCCTTGGCAGCCGCGCTGGCGCGTTCCTTGGCCATCTGGGTGCGAATCGCCGCTGCAACGCTTTCCAGCGGCAGTTGCGAAGGCTTCAGGTGCTCTTTGGCACGCAGCACGATGATGGTTTCCGGGTCCAGCTCGATGGCGGTGCTGTTGGCCCCCTCATCCAGGACTTCCGGGCTGAACGCAGCGGTGACCACGGCACGGTTGGCCGCGACACCTTCGCCACCGTCACGGCCAAATGGCGCGGAGGTGTGAACGGTCAGCTTCAGGTCGGACGCTGGCTGGGCCAGGTCGGAGGCTTCGAATGCCGCATCTTCCAATTGCTTGGTCGCTTCGACAAAACGCTGCTCGACCTGCTGGGTCTTGAGCTCTTTGGTCAGCTTGTCTTTCAGGCTGGCAAACGTCGGCACTTGGGGTGCTTCAACGCCCAACAGCTTGATCAAGTGCCAACCGAAGGTGCTGCGCACCGGCGCCGAGACCTGGTCCTTGTTCAACGCGTACAAGGCCGCTTCGAAGTCCGGATCGTAGACGCCAGGGCCGGCGAAGCCCAGGTCGCCGCCACTGTTGGCCGAACCTGGATCCTGGGAGAACTCCTTGGCCAGGGCTTCGAACTTCTCACCTTTGGCCAGGCGTGCCTGGATTTCTTCGATCTTGGCCTTGGCTTGCGCGTCGGTGACCTTGTCGTTGACTTCAATCAGGATGTGCGCGGCACGACGCTGTTCAGCGAGGTTGGCGGTTTCTTTCTGATAGGCAGCCTGCAGCTCATCGTCCTTCACGGTAACCTGGTCGAAGAAGGAAGACTTCTTCAGTTCCAGATAGTCGATGACCACTTGATCAGGGGTCATGAACTCTTTGGCGTGCTGGTCGTAGTAAGCCTTGACCTCGTCGTCGGTAAGTTTCACCGCCGCAGGGTTGGCCTTGATGTTGACGGTGGCGAAGTCGCGAGTCTGTTTTTCCAGACGGGCGAATGCCAGCACTTCGGAATCGGTGACGAAACCGCTGCCGGCAATACCTGCGCGAACCTGGCCGATCAGCATTTCCTGGGTCAGCATCTGCCGGAACTGCAGGCGGCTGTAGCCCAACTGACGAGTGACCTGGTCAAAACGGTCGGCGTTGAACTTGCCGTCCACCTGGAATTCCGGCGTCTGCAGGATCACTTGGTCCAGCGCGGCTTCAGAGAAGCCAAACTTGGAATCGGCGGCGCCTTGCAGCAGCAGCTTGCGATCGATCAGGCCCTTGAGGGCCGCTTCGCGCAGCAGTTTTTCGTCCAGCAGGGAAGCATCGAAATCCTTGCCCAGCTGTTGCATCAGCTGGCGACGTTGCATGTCGACGGCCTGGCTCAATTCGGTCTGGGTGATTTCTTCACCGTTGACCTTGGCCACGTCCTGCTTACTGTTACCCGAAGCCTGGAAAATGGCTTCGATACCGGTGAACGCCATCAATGCGACGATGATCCCGATAATGGTCTTGGCAATCCAGCCTTGTGAATTGTCCCTGATATTTTGCAGCATGCGTCCCCCAGAAACGGTTGAACTTCAAAAATAGGCAACCGTGGAGCGTGGGTAGAGTCCGGATAGAAGAAAGGCGCATCCGAGGATGCGCCTTCTCGTAACTGGCGGAGCGGACGGGGGTTTGAACCCACACCCCCGGCGTGGCGACCCGATGGATACGTGGGTCAGCTGCCGCTCCGCTGCCAGGTCGAACCTGCGTTCGACCCGGGTAGGCAAAGGCTAGATCGAAGCTTAGTTAACGGCTTCTTTCAGGGCTTTACCGGCTTTGAAACCTGGTTTCTTGGCAGCAGCGATTTGCAGTGCTTTGCCAGTCTGTGGGTTGCGGCCAGTGCGAGCTGGGCGGTCAGTCACAGAGAAAGTACCGAAGCCTACCAGTACCACGGAGTCGCCGGCCTTCAGAGCGCCAGTGACGGATTCGATTACTGCATCCAGCGCACGGCCAGCAGCAGCTTTCGGGATATCAGCGGATGCAGCGATAGCATCAATCAGTTCCGACTTGTTCACTCTAAGTCCCCTTATATATCTATTGAGTATGATTCTAAGTTTTTTGGTGAAAGCAAAAACCAGTGCTGAATGGCCTACAGACACTTAAGAGCCGCTTTATAACAAGGGCTCTAAAAAGCTGTCAAGGAAGCCACCAGGCTTTAACGCATTAATGCGTGCTAATTCTTTCCTTGGAATCAGACTCGCGTTTTTCGTCCTTTGCAACTATCTCCGGAGCCACATCCGGCAAGGGCTCCGGCGCGTATTGCAGCGCAATTTGCAGGACCTCGTCAATCCATTTAACCGGTTTAATCTGAAGATCTTGCTTGATATTGTCCGGAATTTCCTTCAAGTCGCGAACATTCTCTTCAGGAATGATCACGGTCTTGATACCACCGCGGTGTGCAGCAAGCAATTTCTCTTTCAGGCCACCGATAGCCAATACCTGGCCACGCAGGGTAATTTCCCCGGTCATGGCAACATCGGCGCGCACCGGAATGCCGGTCAATGCCGACACCAGGGCCGTGCACATGCCTACGCCAGCGCTAGGGCCGTCTTTCGGGGTCGCCCCTTCCGGCATGTGGATGTGAGTGTCGTGCTTCTCGTGGAAGTCCAGGGGGATCCCCAGGCTCCGGGCGCGGCTGCGCACCACGGTCTGCGCGGCCGTGATGGATTCGACCATCACGTCACCGAGGGAACCGGTCTTGATCAGCTGGCCCTTGCCCGGGATCACCGCGGCTTCGATGGTCAGCAACTCGCCGCCCACCTGGGTCCACGCCAGGCCAGTCACCTGACCGACCTGATCCTGCTGCTCGGCCAGGCCATAGCGGAATTTCCGCACGCCCAGGAAGTGCTCAAGGGAGTCGGCCGTGACCTTCACCGAGAAGCGTTTTTCCAGTGCATGTTCCTTGACCGCTTTGCGGCAGATCTTCGCGATCTGGCGCTCCAGGCCCCGTACACCGGCCTCGCGGGTGTAGTAGCGCACGATGTCGCGGATCGCCTCGACCTCGAACTCGATCTCACCTTTCTTCAAGCCATTGGCCGAAGTCTGCTTGGGCGCAAGGTATTTGACGGCGATGTTGATCTTCTCGTCTTCGGTGTAACCCGGCAGACGAATCACCTCCATCCGGTCCAGCAGGGCTGGCGGAATGTTCATGGAGTTGGAGGTGCACAGGAACATTACGTCGGACAGGTCGTAGTCGACCTCCAGGTAATGGTCGTTGAAATTGTGGTTCTGCTCGGGGTCGAGCACTTCCAGCAAGGCAGAGGCCGGATCGCCACGCATGTCGCTGCCCATTTTGTCGATTTCATCAAGCAGGAACAGCGGGTTGCGCACGCCCACTTTTGTCATCTTTTGAATCAATCTTCCTGGCATCGAACCGATGTAAGTTCGGCGATGACCACGGATTTCCGCTTCATCGCGCACACCACCGAGGGCCATGCGCACGAATTTACGGTTGGTGGCGTTGGCAATCGACTCGGCCAGGGAGGTTTTACCTACACCAGGCGGGCCGACCAGGCACAACACCGGACCACGAATCTTTTTCACGCGCTTTTGCACGGCGAGGTATTCGAGGATGCGTTCTTTGACTTCTTCCAGGCCGTAGTGGTCAGCGTCGAGGATGTCTTCAGCGCGCGCCAGGTCCAGGCGTACCTTGGTCTGGGCCTTCCACGGCACCTGCACCAGCCAGTCGATGTAGGAACGCACCACGGTGGCTTCGGCCGACATCGGCGACATTTGCTTGAGCTTGTTCAGCTCGGCGGTGGCCTTGGTCAGTGCGTCTTTCGGCAGGCCGGCGGCATCGATGCGCTTTTTCAGCTCTTCGATTTCGTTGTGGCCTTCCTCGCTGTCGCCGAGCTCCTTCTGAATGGCCTTCATCTGCTCATTCAGGTAGTACTCGCGCTGGCTGCGCTCCATTTGTTTCTTCACGCGACCACGGATGCGCTTCTCGACCTGCAGCAGGTCGATTTCAGCGTCCAGCAGCGCCAGCACATGTTCAACACGGGCCGACAGGTCGATGATTTCGAGGATGTCTTGCTTCTGCTCGATTTTCAGCGCCATGTGCGCGGCCATGGTGTCGACCAGGCGACTTGGCTCATCGATGCTGTTAAGGGAGGAAAGGACTTCAGCCGGGACTTTCTTGCCCAGCTGCACATACTGCTCAAATTGCGAGAGCAGGCTGCGTACAAATACTTCGGACTCGCGCTCCGGAGCCTCGACTTCGTCGATCAGCGCCACTTCAGCGCGCAGGTGGCCATCCACCTCCATGAAGCGTTCGACCGCGCCGCGCTGTTCACCTTCCACCAGCACCTTGACGGTGCCATCGGGCAGCTTGAGCAATTGCAGCACGGTAGCAATGGTACCGACGCGATACAGGGCGTCTTCGCCTGGATCATCATCAGCAGGATTTTTCTGGGCCAACAGCAGGATCTGCTTGTCGCCCGTCATCGCGGCCTCGAGGGCTTCGATAGACTTCTCGCGCCCCACGAACAGCGGGATAACCATGTGCGGATAGACGACGACATCACGCAACGGCAGGAGAGGCAATTCGATGGTTGTCTTCATGATTTCGCCTCTATGACAGTTGAAAAGTAAGCTTGAAACCAAGATGGGGGCTGCATGCAAAAAAAACAAGCTTATTGCCAGCAGTTAAACGCAGTAAACGCTCTGGCGTAAAAAACGCCGTAAAAACAAAGGGGCCCCTGGAGGCCCCTTTGTTCATACCGACACTGCGAAACGCTTACGCGTCTGGCGCAGCCTTGGCAGCCGGCTCACTGTTTTCGTAGATATACAGTGGCTTGGACTTACCTTCTATAACGCTTTCGTCGATCACCACTTTACTCACCTCGGACTGCGAGGGGATCTCGTACATGGTGTCGAGCAGCACGCCTTCAAGAATCGAACGCAGGCCACGTGCACCGGTCTTGCGCTCCAGTGCCCGCTTGGCCACTGATTTGAGTGCGTCGGTACGGAACTCGAGGTCTACACCTTCCATCTCGAACAACTTGGCGTATTGCTTGGTCAGGGCGTTTTTCGGCTCGGTGAGGATCTGGATCAGAGCCGCCTCATCCAATTCGTCCAACGTCGCGAGGACCGGCAGACGGCCAACGAATTCCGGGATCAGACCGAACTTGACCAGATCGTCAGGCTCGACTTCACGCAGGGACTCGCCCACCTTCTTGCCTTCTTCCTTGCTGCGCACTTCTGCACTGAAACCAATGCCACCACGGGTGGAACGCTGCTGGATCACTTTTTCCAGACCAGAGAACGCACCGCCACAGATGAACAGGATGTTGCGTGTATCAACCTGAAGGAATTCCTGCTGTGGGTGCTTGCGGCCGCCTTGTGGCGGTACGGAAGCAACCGTGCCTTCGATCAGTTTCAACAGGGCCTGCTGCACACCTTCACCGGAAACGTCCCGAGTGATCGACGGGTTGTCCGACTTGCGCGAGATCTTGTCGATCTCGTCGATGTAGACAATACCCATCTGGGCTTTCTCTACGTCGTAGTCGCACTTCTGCAGCAGTTTCTGAATGATGTTCTCGACGTCTTCACCCACGTAGCCAGCCTCGGTGAGGGTGGTGGCGTCGGCGATGGTGAACGGAACGTTCAGTAGGCGAGCGAGGGTTTCTGCAAGCAGGGTTTTACCCGAACCTGTAGGACCGATCAGCAAGATGTTGCTCTTGCCGAGTTCAACTTCGTCGCCTTTCTTGTCACGCTGGTTCAAGCGCTTGTAGTGGTTGTACACCGCTACGGCCAGAACCTTCTTTGCACGCTCTTGACCAATCACATACTGATCAAGGATGCCGCTGATTTCTTTAGGCGAAGGCAATTTATGCGCACTGCTTTCGGCCTGGGCTTCCTGCACCTCCTCGCGGATGATGTCATTGCACAGGTCGACGCATTCGTCGCAGATAAACACCGAGGGGCCGGCAATCAATTTGCGTACTTCATGCTGGCTTTTGCCACAGAAGGAGCAATAGAGCAGCTTGCCGTTGTCCTCGCCGTTGCGGGTGTCAGTCATTCGTTCGATCCAAATCCGATAGGCTTGCAACACAAGATGAAGGCTTATGCGGGCTTTTTCAAGCCCGCCAGTGGTCGGCATGCCGACCAGCCCTATTTTGAGCAGCTTATATTAAGCGGGGCGCTGACTGATCACTGCGTCGATCAGCCCATATTCCTTGGCCGCTTCGGCACTCATGAAGTTGTCGCGATTGGTATCGCGCTCGATTTCTTCCAGGGTACGCCCGCTGTGCTTGGCCATCAGCGTGTTGAGACGCTCACGAATGAACAGGATTTCCTTGGCGTGGATTTCGATATCCGAAGCCTGGCCCTGGAAACCGCCCAATGGCTGGTGAATCATCACGCGCGAGTTCGGCAGGCAGAAACGCTTGCCTTCCGCACCTGCGGTCAGCAGGAACGCGCCCATGCTGCAGGCTTGGCCGATGCAGGTGGTCGATACGTTCGGCTTGATGAACTGCATGGTGTCGTAGATCGACATGCCTGCAGTGACCGAACCGCCTGGGGAGTTGATGTAGAGATGGATGTCCTTGTCCGGGTTTTCCGCTTCAAGGAACAGCAGCTGCGCACAGATCAGGTTGGCCATGTAGTCCTCTACGGGGCCCACCAGAAAGATCACTCGCTCCTTGAGCAGGCGCGAGTAGATGTCGTAGGCGCGTTCGCCACGAGCGGACTGCTCGACAACCATCGGGACCAGGCCGCCAGCGGCCTGGATATCAGAGTTCTGCTGAATATAGGAATTACGGAACATGCTCTGCAGTTACTCCCAAATAGTCATGTCTTGAAAACGCATAAGCCAGCGCGAGGCTGGCTTATGGTTGAATTTTCCAACGAGTTGGACAATCAGTCGGCTTGTGCTGCTTCCGCCGGTTTGACTGCTTCTTCGTAAGAGACCGCTTTATCGGTCACCTTAGCCTTCTGCAGAACAGTATCCACAACTTGTTCTTCCAGCACAACCGAACGCACTTCGTTCAGTTGCTGATCGTTCTTGTAGTACCAAGCCACAACCTGCTCAGGCTCCTGGTAGGCCGAGGCCATTTCCTGGATCATTTCGCGAACGCGGTCTTCGTCAGGCTTGAGGTCGAACTGCTTGACCACTTCAGCCACGATCAGGCCCAGCACGACGCGGCGCTTGGCTTGCTCTTCGAACAGCTCGGCCGGCAGTTGGTCAGGCTTGATGTTGCCACCAAACTGCTGAACAGCTTGAACGCGCAGGCGATCCACTTCGTTGGACAGCAGAGCCTTAGGCACTTCGATCGGGTTGGCGGCCAGCAGACCGTCCATGACCTGGTTCTTGACCTTGGACTTGATGGCCTGACGCAGCTCGCGCTCCATGTTCTTGCGAACTTCGGTGCGGAAGCCTTCGATACCGGTTTCCTTGATGCCGAATTGGGCGAAGAATTCTTCGTTCAGCTCTGGCAGCTTAGGCTCGGACACGCTGTTGACGGTCACGGTGAACTCGGCGGCTTTGCCAGCCAGGTCCAGGTTCTGGTAGTCAGCAGGGAAAGTCAGGTTCAGAACGCGCTCTTCGCCAGCCTTGGCGCCAACCAGGCCGTCTTCGAAGCCCGGGATCATGCGGTTGGAACCCAGCACCAGCTGAGTGCCCTTGGCGGAGCCACCAGCGAACACTTCGCCGTCAACCTTGCCAACGAAATCGATGTTCAGCTGGTCTTCGTTCTGGGCAGCACGGTCGGCCACTTCGAAACGAGTGTTCTGCTTGCGCAGGATTTCCAGCATGTTGTCCAGGTCCGAATCAGCCACTTCGGCGCTCAGGCGCTCGATGGCGATACCGTCGAAACCGGCCACTTCAAACTCAGGGAACACTTCGAATACGGCAACGTATTCCAGGTCTTTGCCAGCTTCCAGCGACTTAGGCTCGATCGACGGCGAACCAGCCGGGTTCAGCTTGTGCTCAACGACCGCTTCGTAGAAAGAAGCCTGGATCACGTCACCCACAGCTTCCTGGCGCGCATCGGCACCAAAACGGCGCTTGATTTCGCTCATTGGCACTTTGCCTGGACGGAAACCAGCGATCTTGGCCTTTTGGGCAGTCTGCTGCAGACGCTTGTTGACCGCAGTCTCGATGCGCTCAGCCGGCACGGTGATGCTCAGGCGACGCTCGATAGCAGTAGTATTTTCAACAGAAACTTGCATGGATATTCCTCGTTGCACAGACGTTAGCCGGCCATTTCCGACCCCAATCAAGGGCATGCATTCTAGTGGGTCAAACTCAAGAAGTCACCCTACTGGAAATACGCCCGAAAACAGCCGGCAATTTATCGGTACGAAGGCACTGATGCACCCCGCCCCGGTGACAAATACAGCCCATCACGCCAGGGCTCTGCGCCGCCCCTTCTATATATAGAAGAAGTCGTCATCCATCTCCCTGACGGCCAACCCCGCAAACAGGGCTGGCTGGCAGCGCAGCATCATCGAGATACACAAATACGATGAAACGCCCTGCCGTCGCACCCCATTACCTGCAGGCGCTGGATATTTCGAACCGCTAAAACCAAAAAAGGCGCCAGACTGTTAAATCTGGCGCCTTTCGAATATGGGGTGGACGAAGGGGATCGAACCCTCGACAACGGGAGTCACAATCCCGTGCTCTACCAACTGAGCTACGCCCACCATATTGCGTTAACAAAGAAACCAAACCACTTCTTCTTTGTTGAGCCCTACCCTGTTTTTCAACGGGGCCAAGCTTTATTTGGTGCGGATGAAGAGACTCGAACTCTTACGCCTCGCGGCGCTGGAACCTAAATCCAGTGTGTCTACCAATTCCACCACATCCGCGCTTGAAGCTCTTAAAGCAAAGGCGCCAGACGATTAATCTGGCGCCTTTTAAAAATATGGGGTGGACGAAGGGGATCGAACCCTCGACAACGGGAGTCACAATCCCGTGCTCTACCAACTGAGCTACGCCCACCATATAGCGCTACTTGTGCCAAAGCTGCCTGATGGCGCACCCGGCAGGACTCGAACCTGCGACCATCCGCTTAGAAGGCGGATGCTCTATCCAGCTGAGCTACGGGCGCCTGATTAATCTGTACTCTTGGAGGATTACAAACTAAGTGCTTCCAGCCTTGCAGAACAACACGCCATTCTGCTCGACCTTCTTAACCAGTGCTAGGCTGTGCCCGACAAGTGCGACGAATAGTATAGACGCCCTCGAAACCCGTCAAATCTTTTTTGAAAAAAACTGATTTTATTTAAGGGGTTAGGGCAATTTGCAGACCAAGCGCCTTTGCCCTCACGTCCTGGCATGCGAGAATGCGCGCACTTTTCTTCCCCCTCTCGATGGTTAATCACGCGTAATGACTGCACAACTTATCGACGGCAAATCAATCGCCGCCAGCCTGCGCCAGCAGATCGCCAAACGAGTCACCGAGCGCAGCCAGCAAGGCCTGCGCACGCCGGGCCTCGCGGTGATCCTGGTCGGCAGCGATCCTGCCTCTCAGGTTTATGTCTCGCACAAGCGTAAAGACTGTGAAGAGGTCGGCTTTATTTCCAAGGCCTACGACTTGCCTTCCGAGACCACCCAGCAGGCCCTTACCGACCTGATCGACGGCCTCAACGACGATCCGGCGATCGACGGCATCCTGCTCCAATTGCCACTGCCCGAGCACCTGGACGCCTCCAAACTGCTGGAGCGCATTCGCCCGGACAAGGATGTCGATGGTTTCCACCCTTATAATGTCGGCCGCCTGGCCCAGCGTATCCCGCTGCTGCGCCCGTGCACCCCGAAAGGCATCATGACCTTGCTGGAAAGCACTGGTGTCGACCTGTACGGCCTCGACGCCGTGGTCGTCGGCGCGTCCAACATCGTCGGTCGCCCGATGGCCATGGAACTGCTGCTGGCCGGCTGCACCGTGACCGTCACCCACCGCTTCACCAAGGACCTTGCCGGCCACGTTGGCCGCGCTGACCTGGTGGTCGTCGCCGCCGGCAAGCCGGGCCTGGTCAAGGGTGAGTGGATCAAGGAAGGCGCCATCGTCATCGACGTAGGCATCAACCGCCAGGACGACGGCAAGCTGGTCGGCGACGTGGTGTACGAAACCGCCCTGCCCCGCGCCGGCTGGATCACTCCAGTGCCAGGCGGTGTCGGGCCGATGACCCGCGCCTGCCTGCTTGAGAACACCTTGTACGCCGCCGAAACCCTGCACGATTAATAACCAGGCGTACTGAAAAAGCCCTGCTTTATCGCAGGGCTTTTTATTGCCCGCAATAAAACCTGTTTTTTCTTAGTTTTTAAGCACTTTCGTCCGGTTCTAGAAGAACATTCGACAGTTTCTGATCCATACTCCTAAAATGTAACGGCATTTATCAAAAACCCGTTTCCGAACGGTATTTCCTTACTTTTTTAGCGAGTTCATCCGCGTGAAAATTCGTCTTTCTATCATCAGCCTATTTTTCGCTTTCACAGGCCACTTCGCGCACGCCGCCGAAACCACCCAGGCCCCGCGTGATACGTCCAAGCTGCAAATCGCCTCTGGCAGCGCCATGCTGGTGGATCTGCAGACCAACAAGGTCATTTATTCCAGCAACCCGGACGTGGTGGTGCCCATCGCTTCGGTGAGCAAATTAATGACTGGCCTGATCGTGCTCGAAGCCAAGCAGAACATGGATGAGTACATCGATATCAACATCACCGACACGCCGGAAATGAAAGGCGTGTTTTCGCGCGTGAAGATCGGCAGCCAGATGCCGCGCAAGGAAATGCTGCTGATCGCCCTGATGTCCTCGGAAAACCGCGCCGCCGCGAGCCTGGCCCACCACTATCCGGGTGGTTATGCAGCCTTCATCGCCGCGATGAACGCCAAGGCCAAGGCGCTGGGCATGACCAGCACGCATTATGTCGAACCCACGGGCCTGTCGATCCACAACGTGTCCACCGCCCGCGACCTGAGCAAATTGTTGGCCGCCGCGCGTCACTACCCGTTGCTGAGCCAACTGAGCACCACCAAGGAAAAGACTGTGTCGTTCCGCAAGCCCAACTACACCCTGGGCTTCTCTAACACGGACCACCTGATCAACCGCGCCAACTGGGACATCAAGCTGACCAAGACCGGCTTCACCAACCAGGCCGGCCACTGCCTGGTGCTGGTGACCAGCATGGGCAACCGTCCGGTGTCGCTGGTGATCCTGGATGCCTTTGGCAAATTCACTCACTTTGCCGATGCCAGCCGCATTCGCAACTGGGTCGAGACCGGCAAAAGCGGTTCGGTGCCGGATGTGGCGTTGCGCTACAAGGCTGACAAGAACCTGAAAAACCGTCCTAACGCCGCCGAAGTACGTCGCTGATCACACACTGATGCAGGAGCTGGCGTGTGTGGGAGCTGGCTTGCCTGCGATCGCATCACTGCGGTGTAACTGGAACACCGCAGTGCCTGCATCGCGGGCAAGCCCGGCCCCCACACAACCCCGCTCCCACACTGGAGCGTTGGTGTGTTGTTTACTTGCGTTCCGCCAGCACCTTCAGCGCCTGCGCCGCCGCGCGCTCCTGCCCCGCCTGGCCCGTCGCGTTGGCCGCATCCCGCCAGCGCTGCGCGTCCACATTCGCCGGCAACTGGCTCGGGCGCTGGGTGAGGATCGCCCAACTTCCGGCGCTGTTCCACTTTGACTCAAAGTCGCTGAAGCTCATCAACAACCGCCGGTCCATGCCCGAGCGCAGCAACACCGTGCTTTTCTGTTGATTGAAACCCACCACAACCACGTAGCGCGCGTCCGACCACAGCCCGCCGCCGATTCGCGCCATCACTGGATAACCCGCCGCCACCTGTGCCAGCACCGCTGTCAGCTTGGCGTCCACCGGGTACACCATCAGCCCGTACTCGCGCGCCAGCACCTGCATGTTGCGCTCAAGGTCCGCTTCGCCGCCCGGCAGGTGCAGCGGCTTATCCAGCAACCCCGGTGTCATGACAATGCCTTGTTGCGACAGCATGCTGGCTAATGCCGTAGGACCGCTCTGATAAGCCTCGCTGCGAAACGTCGGCACGCCATTGAGTTCGACACGTTCCGGCAGGCCCGCCAGTTTCGACGGCGTCGCGGAACAGGCCGCAAGCCCCAGGGCGCAGGCCAATAGAACGGATGTTTTAAGGTTCGACCGTAACCGCAATTTTCTACTCTCTTGATCAACTGCCGGTAAGGGCCTTGATCATAGGACGCCCGGCCACGTGGGTATAGCCCGCGGGCTTAGTAAAGGGAATGGATAGAGCAAAGAAGTTGGAAGGACACGACCATTGGTCAATAGCAGGCAACGGTCAGGTAGCTAGACTGTCCATTGAGAAGACTGTGTGTGCCCCGGACGGGGCGAAAGGAGGCCCGAATGAGCCTTGCAACAACGATTTTCCTATTGATCTGCGGTTGGCTGGCGGTTGCCGGCGCCATGTTGTGGGGGGTGTTGCGCATAACCCGCCGGCACCATCACCCCCACGTCAAACCCGCTGCACCTGCCAAGCCCCATAAGGCGGCAGTGCATCACGCCTAGCCAGGCATGCAATTGAAGTCCTGAGTCGCCGCGACTTCCTTGCCGTGGCCATCCATCAAGGCGGCGCGCACGGTGGTGCCGAGGCTGGATTCCACCAGGGTGTAGTGCTCACCCGCCTTGAAGTGCTTGTATTCGACGCGACCCTGGCAGTCCTGCTGGTTGTCGTCGCCCGGTTCTTCTTCGAACAGCGTTACATCCAAGCGATGGTCGCCCGGCGGCACTTCAAAAAAGCGCCCGTCATCCACGCGCTTGCCGTCTACACGCTCGGCCATCAGGTCGTTCGGTGCTTCTTCTTTCAGACCGATCCACGCTTCGCTCGGGTCAGCCTTGGGGATCGGGCCGGCGCACGCCGACAACAACAGCACGGCACCGAGGGCGGGAATCAACAGCAGTGGTTTGAGTGAAATGGTTTTGAGTGACTGGGTTTTGAGTGACATGGCAGGGCTCCAAAGCAGGACATGTGTCCGATGGGTTACAAGCTTGGGGAGCAGACCTGTGTAGAACAAATGAATACATATGAAACGATCTTCAGCGCCTACCTAAATGTTCCTTCACCTGGCTGAAAGGTGCGTGTTAGGTGGGTCGCGTGAGACTGCCGGGGTTTGCAATCCTGCTCCTCTGGAGGTTCACGCATGCTCGGGCTGGTAAAGACCGCACTGCAAAAGCCGTACACGTTTATCGTGTTGGCCATATTCATCTGCATCATCGGGCCGATGGCGGCCCTGCGTACCCCCACTGACGTTTTCCCGGATATCGGCATCCCCGTGGTCGCCGTGGTGTGGCAATACAACGGCCTGTCGCCGGACGCCATGGCCGGTCGGGTGATCTACACCTACGAACGCTCCCTGAGCACCACCGTCAACGACATCGAACACATCGAATCGCAATCGCTGCCCGGCATGGGCATCGTGAAAATCTTTTTCCAGCCTGGCGTGGATATCCGCACCGCCAACGCCCAGGTGACGGCGGTGTCACAAACCGTACTCAAGCAAATGCCCCCGGGCATCACGCCGCCGCTGATCCTCAACTACAGCGCCTCGACGGTGCCGATCCTGCAGATGGCGTTCTCCAGCCCGAGCCTCTCGGAAGCGAAGATCCGCGACCTGGTGCAGAACAATATCCGCCTGCCGCTGAGCGCCCTGCCCGGCCTGGCCATGCCCACGCCCATGGGCGGCAAGCAACGCCAGATCACCCTCGACCTCGACCCGCAGGCGCTCGCCGCCAAAGGCTTGTCGGCCCAGGACGTGGGCAATGCCCTGGCGTTGCAGAACCAGATCATCCCGGTGGGCACCGCCAAACTAGGCCCGAACGAATACACGATCCTGCTCAACAACAGCCCCAAGGCCATCGATGAACTCAACGACCTGCCGATCAAGACCGTCGACGGTGCGCTGATCACCATCGGCCAAGTGGCCCACGTACGCGATGGTTCGCCGCCGCAGACCAATATCGTGCGCGTCGACGGCCACCGCGCGGTACTGATGCCGGCGCTGAAAAACGGCAGCATCTCGACCCTGTCGATCATCGACGGCATCCGCCAGATGCTGCCGCGCATCAATGAAACCCTGCCGCCGTCGCTGAAGACTTCGCTGCTCGGCGACGCCTCGGTGTTCGTCAAGCAATCGGTGGGCAGCGTGGCCCAGGAAGGCATCATCGCCGCGTTGCTGACCAGCGCGATGATCCTGCTGTTCCTCGGCAGTTGGCGTTCGACATTGATCATCGCCGCCTCGATTCCGCTGGCCGTGCTGTCGGCCATCGCGCTGCTGGCGGTCAGCGGGCAAACCCTCAACGTGATGACCCTCGGCGGGCTGGCGTTGGCGGTGGGGATCCTGGTGGACGACGCCACGGTGACCATCGAAAACATCAACTGGCACCTGGAGCAAGGCAAGGCGGTGAAGACTGCGATCCTCGACGGTGCCGCGCAAATTGTCGGGCCGGCGTTCGTCTCGCTGCTGTGTATCTGCATCGTGTTCGTGCCGATGTTTTTGCTGCAAGGCATCGCCGGCTACCTGTTCCGGCCGATGGCCCTGGCGGTGATCTTTGCCATGGCCAGCTCCTTCATCCTTTCGCGTACGCTGGTGCCGACCCTGGCGATGTTCCTGCTCAAGCCGCACATGCCCGAGGCCGGTGCAGGGCATCATCCGGAAGATGCGTTCATCAACCACCACGAGGGCGAGCAGCACACAACACCACGCAACGCGGTGCTGCAATCGGTGCTGAATTTCCAGCAAGGTTTCGAGCGCCACTTCTCGAATATCCGTGACACCTACCACGGCCTGCTGACCCTGGCCCTGGGCAACCGCAAGGGTTTTATCGTCGGTTTCCTGGCCTGTGTCCTGGCGTCCTTCCTGCTGTTGCCCAGCCTGGGCCAAGACTTCTTCCCGGCCACCGATGCAGGCGCCCTGGCCCTTCACGTGCGTTTGCCACTGGGCACGCGTATCGAAGAAAGCGCCGCCGCCTTCGACCGCATCGAAGCGCGGATTCGTGAAGTCATTCCCGCCGAAGAGCTGGACACCATCGTCGATAACATTGGCATCCCGCTCAGCGGCATCGACATGGCCTACAGCAGCAGCGGCACCATCGGCCCGCAGGACGGCGATATCCAGGTCACCCTGAAAAAAGACCACGCCCCCACCGCCGACTACGTGAAAAAACTGCGCGAAGCCTTGCCGCAAAGTTTCCCCGGCAGCCACTTCGCCTTCCTGCCGGCGGACATCAGCAGCCAGATCCTCAACTTTGGCGCCCCGGCCCCGTTGGACGTGAAAATCTCCGGGCGCAGCGATGAAGAAAACCGTGCCTATGCGGTGGAGCTTGAGCGTCGCTTGCAGCACGTACCGGGCATTGCCGACCTGCGTATCCAGCAGTCCACCGGCTACCCGTCGCTGCAGGTGAACGTCGACCGCATGCGCGCCAATGGCCTAGGCATCACCGAGCGTGACGTGACCAACAGCATGGTCGCCTCCCTCGCCGGCAGCTCCCAGGTGGCGCCAACCTTCTGGCTCAATCCGGCCAACGGCGTGTCCTACTCCATCGTAGCGGCGACGCCGCAATACCGCCTCGACAGCCTGCCCTCACTGGAAGCCCTGCCGGTAACCGGCGCTGACGGTCAGTCGCAGATCCTGGGCGGCGTGGCGACTATTGCCCGCGTGCAAAGCCCGGCGGTGGTCACCCACTACAACATCGAACCGACCCTGGACCTGTACGCCAACGTGCAAGGCCGCGACCTCGGCGGCGTGGCCCGCGACGTGCAAAAAGTGCTGGACGACACCGCATCCATGCGCCCCAAAGGCGCGGTGATCAGCCTGCATGGGCAGATCGACGCGCTGCATGAAGCCTTCAGCGGCCTGAGCTTCGGCCTGCTCGGTGCGGTGGTGCTGATCTACCTGCTGATCGTGGTCAACTTCCAGTCGTGGGTCGACCCGTTCGTGATCATCACTGCTTTGCCGGCGGCCCTGGCGGGGATTGTGTGGATGCTGTTTCTCAGCGGCACGTCCTTGTCGGTGCCCGCCTTGACCGGCGCGATCCTGTGCATGGGCGTCGCCACCGCCAACTCGATCCTGGTGGTGAGCTTCTGCCGTGAACGCCTGGCCGAACATGGTGATGCACTGAAGGCCGCCCTTGAAGCCGGTTACACGCGCTTCCGCCCGGTGTGCATGACCGCCCTGGCGATGATCATCGGCATGTTGCCCCTGGCGATTTCCGAAGAGCAGAACGCCCCGCTCGGCCGCGCCGTGATCGGCGGCCTGATCCTCGCCACCACCGCCACCCTGTCGTTTGTCCCCGTGGTCTTCAGCCTGGTCCACGGTCGTCACCCTACTCGCGCAACTGCTGGAGAAACGTCTCATGTCGTCTGATCACAAACCCTCGCGCAAGCGTCTGATGCTCATGGGTGTCGGCGGCCTGACCCTGGCCGCCCTGTTGGTCGCCAACGGCCTGCACGCCCGCACATTGCACGAACAATCGGTCACCGCCTGGACCGAGACCGCCGCCGTCCCGCAAGTGATGGTGTTCCAACCGCAGCAGAATGCCGCGGGCGACACCCTGCGCTTGCCGGCGCACCTGGAAGCCTGGAGCAAGGCGCCGATCCACGCCCGCGTCAGCGGCTACCTCAAGGACTGGAAAGCCGACATCGGCACCCAGGTCAAGTCCGGGCAGATCCTCGCCGAGATCGACAGCCCCGACCTCGACCAACAACTGGCCCAAACCCATGCGCGGCTGGTGCAGGAACAGGCCAATGCACGCCTGGCCGCCACCACCGCCACCCGCTGGCAGAACCTGCTGGCCAGTCACTCGGTGTCGCGCCAGGAGGCCGATGAAAAAACCTCCAACGCCGCTGCCGCCAAAGCCAACGCCGAAGCCGCCGCTGCCGATTACGCCAGGCTTACGGCACTGGAAAGCTTCAAGACTATCCGCGCGCCATTCGCGGGCACCATCACTGCACGCAACACCGACATCGGCCAGTTGATCAAGGCCGATACCGACAGCGACCCGGAGCTGTTCAACATCGCCGACACCCACCAATTGCGCCTGTATGTGCCAGTGCCGCAGAACTATGCGGCGGTCATTCACCCAGGCCTCGAAGCCGAGCTGACCGTGCCCGAGCACCCCGGCGAGCATTTCAAGGCGCGCCTGATCGGCGACTCCACCGCCATCGACCGCCGCTCCGGCACCCTGCTCGCGCAGTTCGTCGCCGACAACCCCAATGGCGAGTTGCTGCCCGGCGACTACGCCGAAGCCACCCTGCCGATTCCAGCGGACACCCATGGCGTGAGCATCCCGGCCAGCGCGCTGATCTTCCGCGCCCAAGGCACCCAGGTGGCGGTGCTGGATGCGCAGAATCATGTGCACCTGCAAGACATCCACATCGGCCTCGACCTGGGCGAACGCCTGGTCATCGACCAAGGCCTGAAACCCACCGACCGCGTGGTCGACAACCCGCCCGACGCCCTGCGAGAAGGCGACCCGGTACAACTGGCCGACGCTTCTGGAGGTACGCATGCGCCCAAGGCTTAAGCCCCTCGCGGCGTTGATGCTGTTGGCGTTGCAGGGTTGCTCGATGGCGCCCACCTACACAGTGCCGTCACTTGACCTGCCCGCGAATTACCGCGAACAGACCAGCGATGGCCCGTGGCACAGCGCGCAGCCCTCCGACTCATTGGCGCCCGATTGGTGGACCCTCTACCACGACCCGCGCCTGAACGACCTGCAACAGCAACTGCTCAAGGCCAACCCGGACCTGGCGGCGGCACTGGCACACTTCGATGCCTCCCAGGCGTATGCCAGCCAGCTGCATGCCGGGCTGTTCCCGCAGATCACCGCCAGCGCGCAGCCATTGCGCCAGCGTCAATCAGACTCGCGGCCATTGCGGGGGACCACGCAGCCGTCGGTGTACAACAGCAATACGGCGGGGTTTTCGCTGAGTTATGACCTGGACCTGTGGGGCAAAATCCGCAACCAGGTCGCGGCCGGCGACGCCCAGGCACAAGCGTCCGGCGATGACTTGGCCGTGGCGCGCCTGAGCCTGCAACATCAGTTGGCGACGCTGTATGTGCAACTCAATGGGCTGGATGCACAGGCGCGGATTCTCAACAGTTCGCTGGAGGATTTCCGCCAGGCACTGCAACTGACCCGCAGTCGGTATGAGGGCCAGATTGCTTCGGAGCTGGACCTCACCCGCGCGCAAAACCAACTCGCCGAAGCCAAGGCGCAACTGGATGAAGTCCGCGGGCAGCGCAATCTTACTGAACACGCCATGGGTGAGTTGGTGGGTGTGGCGGCCAGTGACTTCAGCGTGCCGCCGAGCCAGCAACTGATCGCACTGCCGGGCATCCCGTCGCAGTTGCCGAGCCATCTGCTGCAACGCCGGCCAGACATCGCGGCGGCGGAGCGTCGCGTGTTTGCCGCCAACGCCAATATCGGCGTGGCCAAGGCGGCGTGGTACCCGGATTTCAGCCTGACCGGCTTGATCGGCGGCCAGACCCAAGGGGTTGGTAACTTGTTGTCCGCTAGCAATCGCTATTGGGCGCTGGGGCCGTTGGTGAACTTGCCGATCTTTGATGGCGGGCGCTTGAGCGCCAATGAACGCCAGGCCAAGGCCGAGTTTGAAGAAGCCTCGGCGCACTACCGCAGCCAGGTGCTGAAGGCCGTGCGCGAGGTGGAAGACAACCTGGCACAACTGCGCGATTTGCAGCAGGAGGCGCAGGATGAGCAAGCGGCGGCGGATGCGGCGCAGCACACCCAAGCGCTGGCCATGAACAGCTACCAGGCCGGGGCCGTGAGCTACCTGGACGTGGTGACGGCGCAGACGGCAGCGTTGCAAGCGCAGCGGACCTTGCAGGCGGTGCAGACCCGGCAGTTACAGGCGAGCGTCGGGCTGGTGACCGCGTTGGGTGGCGGCTGGCAGCCCTCTTCCTGACACTGTCCTTCCTCCGTAGGAGCCGGCTTGCCGGCTCCTACGGTGGGCAGTGAAGGCTTAGGCGGCGAGCTTGCCGCTGGCGATTGCCGCCGATGCGGCCACCATGGCGCGCAGCAGCACCGCACACCCTGCCGCCAGGTCATCCGGCGCGGCATTCTCGATTTCGTTATGGCTGATGCCGCCTTCACACGGCACGAAGATCATCCCCGCCGGGCCCAGTTCGGCGACGAAGATTGCGTCGTGCCCTGCCCCGCTGACGATGTCCATGTTCGACAGGCCCAGGCCATTCGCCGCATTGCGCACCGCTTCCACGCAGCCTTTGTCGAAGTACAGCGGCGGGAAGTCCGCGGTGGGCTCCATCTCGAAACTCAGCCCATGTTTGGCGCAGGTGTCTTCAATGACCTGGCGCACTTGGGCAATCATCGAGTCCAGGCGCGCCGGTTCCAGGTGGCGGAAGTCCAGGGTCATGCGCACTTCGCCGGGAATGACATTGCGCGATCCCGGATAAGCCTGCAAGCAACCCACCGTCCCACACGCATGGGGTTGATGACCCAGCGCTGCCGCGTTGACCGCCGCCACCACTGCTGCCGCGCCCACCAGTGCATCCTTGCGCAGGTGCATCGGCGTTGGCCCCGCATGCGCTTCAACCCCACGCAGCTTCAGGTCAAACCACTTCTGCCCCAGTGCGCCGAGCACCACACCGATGGTTTTCTTCTCGTCCTCAAGAATCGGGCCTTGCTCGATATGTGCTTCGAAATACGCACCCACCTTATGCCCACTGACCGGCCGCGAGCCCGCATAGCCAATCGCATTCAAAGCATCGCCGACGCTGACGCCGTCCACATCGACCTTGGCCAGCGTGTCCGCCAGGGTGAATTTCTCGGCGAACACGCCGGAGCCCATCATGCACGGCGGGAAGCGCGAGCCTTCCTCGTTGGTCCACACCACCACCTCCAAGGGCGCCTCGGTTTCCACCTTGAGGTCATTGAGCGTACGCAGCACTTCCACACCCGCCAGCACGCCAAAGCAACCGTCAAACTTGCCACCGGTGGGCTGGGTGTCGATGTGGCTGCCGGTCATCACCGGTGGCAGGTTGGGATTGCGCCCGGGGCGACGAGCGAAGATGTTGCCGATGCCGTCGACGGTCACGGTGCAGCCAGCGGCCTCGCACCACTGCACGAACAGGTCGCGGGCCTTGCGGTCAAGGTCGGTAAGGGCCAGGCGACAGACGCCGCCCTTGGGGGTGGCGCCGAGTCTGGCCAGGTCCATCAAGGATTGCCACAAGCGGTCGCGGTTGATGTGCTGATGGGTCGATTGCAGAACGTCGAGGGCAGCGTTCATGGGGGATCTCCTCAGGCTACATTTCTTATGGATTGACTCAATTCCATCAATGGAATGCGGTCATACATGTGGGAGCGGGCTTGCTCGCGAAGAGGCCGTGTCAGTCGCTGCAAATGTCGCCTGAAAGACCGCATTCGCGATGCGAGCCCGCTCCCACATGTGGATTGCATTTCAAATGATCTACAGTGGTGTTTTCACCGCGACCGGGCTGGCCCCGCGCTTGGCATTCAGGCCGTAATACAACAAGCCACCCAAGGCCGAACCGGTAAACCAGCCATAGCTGTAGAACCAACTGAACGCATCGCTGCCCAGTGACAGCAAGGTCAGCACCACCGGCACGCCAAAGGCGATGAAGCCGCTCCAGTTCCACGCCGGGTAAACGTCATCGCGGTACAGGCCCGCCAGGTCGAGCTGCTGTTTGCGGGTGATGAAGTAGTCCACCACCATGATCCCGGCAATCGGCCCCAGCAGGCTTGAATAGCCGAGCAACCAATTGGAATAAACGGTCTCCAGGCTCACCTCGGAAACGATCAGCCCGAGTTTTTTCAGCAGCTCATGGGCCATCAACGCCAACCCCACCAGGCCGGTCAGGATCACGGCGGTGGTGCGGTTGATCAGCTTGGGGGCGATGTTCTGGAAGTCGTTGGTGGGCGAGACAATGTTCGCCGCGGTGTTGGTGGACAAGGTGGCGATGATGATCAGCGCCATGGCAATGGCGACCCACACCGGGCTCTGGATATGCCCGATCAGGGTCACCGGGTCGGACACGCTGACGCCCACCAGTTTCACCGAGGCGGCGGTCATGATCACGCCGAGGGCGGCGAACAGGAACATGGTCAGCGGCAGGCCGAATATCTGCCCGAGGATCTGGTCCTTCTGGCTTTTGGCGTAGCGGCTGAAGTCGGGAATATTCAATGACAAGGTGGCCCAGAAACCCACCATCGCCGTGAGGCCGGCCATGAAGTAACCGGTAAGGCTCGCGCCCTCGGGACGCTTGGGCGGGATCGCCATCAGTTCGCTGATCGACACGTTAGGCATCGCCCACACCAGCAGGCCAATCCCCACCGCCACCAGCAGCGGCGCCGACAGGGTTTCAAGGCGCTTGATCGATTCGGCACCGCGCAGCACCACCCACAAATTCAGGCACCAGAAAATCATGAAGCCAATCACTTCACCCGTGCCGCCGAGGGATTTCCAGCCCTCGAAAATCGAGCCCAGGAACAGGTGGATCGCCAACCCGCCGAACATCGTCTGGATACCAAACCACCCGCACGCCACCAGTGCCCGAATCAGGCACGGCACGTTCGAACCGAGGATGCCAAACGACGAACGCAACAGCACCGGAAACGGTATGCCGTACTTCGTGCCAGGGAACGCATTGAGGGTCAGCGGGATCAGCACCACGATGTTGGCGAGCAAAATCGCCATCAGCGCTTCGCCCACCGACAGGCCGAAATACGCAGTGAGCACGCCGCCCAACGTGTAGGTGGGCACGCAGATCGACATGCCGACCCACAGCGCGGTGATGTGCCACTTGTTCCAGGTGCGTTCATGCACCTTGGTCGGTGCCATGTCGTGGTTGTAGCGAGGGCTGTCGAGGACGTCGGGGCCGGCGTCGAGTTCGTACAGGCCGTTGCGCTCAATGACTTGCGATCTGTTCTGTTGCATGGCCGCTCCACGGTTTTTTCGAATTATTGTTGCTCGCCTGCCATTGGGTGCAGGCGGCCGGAGTACCTCGTAAACAACATGACATCACGGGTCCGGCCAGCCGCCACTGCACTCAATAACCGTGCCGACAACCGATACCGCACCTACACCGCGTATATAACTGGCTGATGTTAATCAGCTTTCCGATTGAGCCTTCGGTACTTGCCGCGTTACTCAGGCTAGATAACGTGGAAGTTGCCCGAACGATCAGGACTCAATCTGGTGCAACACAATTATTTTTATTCACTGCCTTCGTCAAGAGGCATGTCTCAAGCGTCTGATTTGCAATAAGAAATGTTGCTCAATTTAAGAACCTGTCAAGTGCGTCAAAATGGTGAGAGCGCGCTACATTTTGGTGATTTCAAATTTTTTGCCTTATTAATCAATGAATTAAACACGATATAAGCTTATAAAAAATCTTCTTGCCCAATCGAAAAACTCGGGCTAGTTTCTATTCCTGTCACCGATGACAGGAATTAACCGACCATCGGTAAGCAGCATTACAACACTTAGAACTGGCACAAGCCGGTCAAGCCTGTGAGGAACTCGACATGTCGCTGTTGATCCGTGGCGCCACCGTTATTACCCATGATGAAAGTTACCGCGCCGACGTGCTATGCGCAGGCGGTCTAATTCGCGCCATTGGCACGAACCTGGATATTCCCGCCGGCACTGAAATACTCGATGGCAGCGGCCAATACTTGATGCCCGGCGGCATCGATCCCCACACCCATATGCAACTCCCCTTCATGGGCACCGTGGCCAGTGAAGACTTTTTCAGCGGTACGGCGGCAGGCTTGGCGGGAGGCACCACGTCGATCATCGACTTCGTGATTCCCAACCCACAGCAATCCTTGCTGGAAGCCTTCCACCAGTGGCGCGGCTGGGCGGAAAAATCCGCGTCCGACTATGGCTTCCATGTGGCGATCACTTGGTGGAGCGAGCAGGTGCGCGAGGAAATGGCCGAGCTGGTCAGCCACCACGGCATCAACAGCTTCAAGCATTTCATGGCCTACAAGAACGCGATCATGGCGGCGGACGACACCCTGGTCGCCAGCTTCGAGCGTTGCCTGGAACTGGGCGCAGTGCCTACGGTGCATGCCGAGAACGGCGAGTTGGTGTATCACCTGCAACGCAAGCTGATGGCCCAGGGCATCACCGGGCCGGAAGCGCACCCGCTGTCGCGTCCGTCCCAGGTGGAGGGCGAAGCGGCCAGCCGCGCGATCCGCATCGCCGAGACCATCGGCACGCCGCTGTACCTGGTGCATGTGTCCACCAAAGAGGCGCTGGACGAAATCACCTACGCCCGTGGCAAGGGCCAGCCAGTCTACGGCGAAGTCCTCGCCGGCCACCTGCTGCTGGACGACAGCGTCTACCAGCACCCCGACTGGCAAACCGCCGCCGGCTATGTAATGAGCCCGCCGTTCCGCCCGCGCGGGCATCAGGAGGCGCTGTGGCACGGCCTGCAATCCGGCAACCTGCACACCACCGCCACCGATCACTGCTGCTTCTGCGCCGAGCAAAAAGCCGCCGGCCGTGACGACTTCAGCAAGATCCCCAACGGCACCGCCGGTATCGAAGACCGCATGGCGCTGCTGTGGGACGAAGGCGTCAACACCGGGCGTCTGTCGATGCAGGCGTTCGTCGCACTGACTTCCACCAACACCGCGAAGATTTTCAACCTCTACCCGCGCAAAGGCGCGATTCGCGTGGGTGCGGATGCGGACTTGGTGCTGTGGGACCCAGAGGGCACGCGGACCATTTCCGCCAAGACCCACCATCAGCAAGTCGACTTCAACATCTTCGAAGGCAAGACCGTGCGCGGCGTGCCGAGCCACACCATCAGCCAGGGCAAGCTGGTGTGGGCCGATGGCGACCTGCGCGCCGAGCGCGGTGCCGGGCGGTATGTGGAGCGGCCGACGTATCCGCCGGTGTTCGAGCAGTTGAGCAAGCGGGCGGAGCGTTCCAGGCCCACTGCAGTGAAACGCTAAAAGCGGCCTTCGGCCTATCGCGGGCAAGCTCGGCTCCCACATTTGAACGATGTGAACCCGATCCCATGTGGGAGCTGGCTTGCCTGCGATAAAGCCAGCAACGGCAACACAAAAACCAATGCCCATCAGAGGCAGCACCTCAATAACCGTGAGGCCACCACCGTGATCCAGACCCTGACCCACCTCCCCCATCCCGCTGAGGATGGCGCCACCCTCGCCAGCCACTTCACCGACCTGGCACCGCCCCTCAATGCGCGCCAGGCGCAACTGGAAGCGTCGCGCTGCCTGTATTGCTACGACGCACCGTGCGTGAACGCGTGCCCCAGCGAGATCGATATCCCCTCGTTTATCCGCAATATCCACACCGAAAACGTGCAAGGCGCGGCGCAGAAAATCCTCTCGGCCAATATCCTCGGCGGCAGTTGCGCGCGGGTCTGCCCCACGGAGATTTTGTGCCAGCAGGCCTGCGTGCGTAACAACGCCGAAGAGTGCGCACCGGTGCTGATCGGCCTGCTGCAACGTTATGCGGTCGACAATGCCCACTTCACCGAACATCCCTTCCACCGCGCCGCGTCCACCGGCAAGCGCATTGCGGTGGTCGGTGCCGGCCCCGCTGGCCTGGCCTGCGCCCACCGCAGTGCGTTGCACGGTCATGACGTGGTGATTTTCGAAGCCCGGGAGAAAGCCGGTGGCCTGAATGAATACGGGATCGCCAAGTACAAACTGGTGGACGACTTCGCACAGAAGGAGCTGGATTTCCTCCTGCAGATCGGCGGCATCGAGATTCGCCACGGCCAGCGCCTGGGGGACAACCTCACCCTCAGCGAACTGCATCAGCAATTCGATGCGGTCTTCCTGGGGCTGGGCCTGGCCGCGAGCAAACAGCTGGGCCTGCCCTTTGAGGACGCCCCCGGCCTGCTCGCCGCCACCGATTACATCCGCGAGTTGCGCCAGGCCGATGACCTGACTCAACTGCCGCTGGCCGACCGCTGCATCGTGCTTGGCGCCGGCAATACCGCCATCGACATGGCCGTGCAAATGGCCCGCCTTGGCGCCCGCGACGTCAACCTCGTGTACCGCCGTGGCCTGGCGGACATGGGCGCTACCCACCATGAACAAGACATCGCCAAGGCCAACCAGGTGCGCCTGCTCACCTGGGCCCAGCCCGAAGCCGTGCTGCTGGATGACCTGGGCCACGTACGCGGCATGCGTTTTGTGCGCACGCGCATGGAGAACGGCCGCTTGCACCCCACCGGCGAAACCTTCGAGCTGGCCGCCGATGCGATTTTCAAAGCCATCGGCCAGGGTTTCGATAATGAGGCACTGCACGACCCGTTGGCGCAGCAACTGCACCGCGTCGGTGAGCGCATCTTTGTCGACGAACAGCTGCGCACCAGTATTCCCGGTGTGTATGCCGGTGGCGACTGCGTCAGCCTCGGCCAGGACCTTACCGTGCAGGCCGTGCAACACGGCAAGCTGGCTGCCGAAGCCATGCACGCCCAACTCATGCTGAATGTGGAGGCTGCGTAATGGCCGATCTCTCGATTGTGTTTGCCGGTATCAAAGCCCCCAATCCGTTCTGGCTGGCTTCCGCGCCGCCCACCGACAAGGCCTACAACGTGGTGCGCGCCTTCGAAGCCGGCTGGGGCGGCGTGGTGTGGAAAACCCTGGGTGAGGACCCGGCAGCGGTCAACGTGTCATCGCGTTACTCGGCCCACTACGGCGCCAACCGTGAGGTGCTGGGCATCAACAATATCGAGTTGATCACGGACCGCTCCCTGGAGACCAACCTGCGGGAAATCACCCAGGTGAAAAAGGACTGGCCCGACCGCGCACTGATCGTGTCGCTGATGGTGCCGTGCGTGGAGGAATCCTGGAAAAACATCCTACCGCTGGTGGAAGCCACCGGTTGCGACGGTATCGAGCTGAACTTCGGCTGCCCCCACGGCATGCCCGAACGCGGCATGGGCGCGGCGGTGGGCCAGGTGCCGGAGTATGTGGAACAGGTGACACGCTGGTGCAAGACGTATTGCTCGCTGCCGGTGATCGTCAAGCTCACGCCCAATATCACCGACATCCGTGTGGCAGCGCGGGCGGCGTATCGGGGCGGTGCGGATGCGGTGTCGCTGATCAACACCATCAACTCCATCACCAGCGTGGACCTGGAACGCATGGTCGCCCTGCCGGTGGTCGGCACCCAGAGCACCCACGGTGGTTACTGCGGCTCGGCGGTGAAGCCCATTGCACTGAACATGGTCGCCGAAATCGCCCGTGACCCGCAGACCGAGG
Organism: Pseudomonas pergaminensis; assembly: GCF_024112395.2. NCBI lineage: Bacteria > Pseudomonadati > Pseudomonadota > Gammaproteobacteria > Pseudomonadales > Pseudomonadaceae > Pseudomonas > Pseudomonas pergaminensis. The sequence continues at coordinate 4,342,912 of NZ_CP078013.2, forward strand.
GCCTGCCGATCTGCGGCATTGGCGGCATCGGCAACTGGCGCGACGCAGCGGAATTCGTCGCCCTGGGCTGCGGCGCGGTGCAGGTGTGCACGGCGGCGATGCTGCACGGGTTTCGGATCGTGGAAGAGATGAAGGACGGGCTGTCACGCTGGATGGACAGCCAAGGCTACACAAGCCTGCAGGAATTCTCCGGGCGCGCGGTGGGCAACACCACGGATTGGAAGTACCTGGACATCAACTACCAGGTGATCGCCAAGATCGACCAGGCAGCCTGCATTGGCTGCGGGCGTTGCCATATCGCCTGCGAAGACACCTCGCACCAGGCCATTGCCAGCCTGAAACAGGCGGATGGCACGCATAAATATGAGGTGATCGACGATGAGTGCGTGGGCTGTAATCTGTGTCAGATCACCTGCCCGGTGGCCGATTGCATCGAGATGGTACCGATAGACACCGGCAAGCCGTTTTTGAATTGGACGCAGGATCCGAGGAATCCCTACCGGGAGGCTGTGTAGCCCGAAATAGTGTGGTGAGCGAGCTTGCCTCGCGCGGGGCAAGCCCGCTCACCACAACAATGGGATCAGCTCACCGATATCAAGGCTCCAACCCAATCCCCCGCAAAATCACACCTGTCACCGTCTGGATCGCCTTCTCGAACTGCATATCCGACAACGGCTGGTGATCATTCAAAATGTTCACTTGGTGATCAAAGTCGGCATAGTGCTGGGTCGAGGCCCAGATCATGTACAGCAGGCTCGACGGCTCCACCGGCAGGATGCGTTTGTCCTCCACCCACTGGCGAATTTTCGCTTCCTTCATTTTGGCCCAGTCGTACAGGCTTTCATCCAGCGCCTCACCCAGGGTCGGCGCACCATGGATGATTTCGTTGGCCCAGACTTTCGAACCATACGGCCGCGTGCGCGAGCGCTGCATCTTGGCGCGAATGTAGCTACTGAGCACCACCCGTGGGTCATCGAAGGTTTCGAAGCTCAGGGCGTCCTGCTTCCACACTTCCAGCAGGTCGAACAGCACGGCGCTGTACAGCTCGCTTTTGGTGGTGAAGTAGTAATGCAGGTTGGAGCGCGGCAGTTGCACTTCTTCAGCGATGTCGGCCATGGCGGTGCTGCCATAGCCTTTTTCGGCGAAGACTTTCTCCGCCGCCAGCAGGATTTTTTCGACGTTGACCCGACGAATTCCGATCTTGTGATTGCCCATAAGGGCTCCCTGACAACAACTTGGCTTAAAGACTACCATCGGCTCTAGATCGCGGCGACAGGCCATAATGAAACTTCTGACGCGAGCCTTTCGCCTGGAAAACGGATTGGTTAGGATCGCGATCCCCATGAAGGATCATTGCAATGACTATTCGACCTCGCGTGGCCACCGACGACCCTGTGCTGGGAGCGCTGTGGGAGCGCTCGGTACGCGCCACCCATGACTTCCTCCCCGAGGATGACATTCAACGGTTACTGCCCCTGGTGCGCGATACTTACTTGCCCATGCCCGCCCTGGAGGTGTGGGTATACGAGGATCAGGACGGTATCGCCGGTTTTATCGGCACCGGAGGGCAAAATGTCGAAATGCTGTTTATCGACCCGGACCGTCGTGGCCAGGGCATTGGCCGCCAGTTGCTCGACCACGCCCGCGCCCGTCACGACACCCTTACGGTGGATGTCAACGAACAAAACCCCCAGGCCGTGGGGTTCTACCTGCACTATGGTTTTATCCAGGTCGCGCGCTCGCCGCTGGATGGCGAAGGCAAGCCCTTTCCCTTGCTGCACATGGCTCTACCGACTCCCTGAACCTGAAGGTATTGAACAATGTTGATCAAGAAAAGCCTCACCACCGTCGCCCTGCTCGCCTCCCTGCTGGGCGCTTCGGCGGCGTTTGCCCATGCCCATCTCAAGAGCGCTGAACCTGCGGCAGACAGCAGCGTCGCCGCGCCCAAGGACCTGCGGCTGACCTTCAGCGAAGGCGTCGAAGCCACGTTCACCAAGGTGTCCCTGAGCAAGGACGGCACCGAAATCGCCATCAAGGGCCTGGAAACCCCGGATGCCGACAAAAAAGTCCTGGTCGTCACGCCGGCCGCGCCGTTGGCCGCCGGTAATTACAAGGTGGTGTGGAACGCAGTCTCGGTCGACACCCACAAGAGCAACGGTGAATACAGCTTCAAGGTCGGCCAATAACCCATGACGACCCTGCTGGTGCTGTGCCGCTTCCTGCATTTCACCGTCGTGTTGTTGATGTTTGGGGCCTGTGTGTTCAGGCCCTGGCTGGTGGGCGCTGAACCGCAACCGGTACTCGACCGGCAACTTCACCGTATCACCCGTGGGCTGGCCTGGCTGGGGCTGGGCTCCGGCCTCGCCTGGTTGCTGCTGATCACTGCCAGCATGGCCGGCAGCTGGGCGGCGGCGTTGCAGCCGGCCACGGTGCAACTGGTTCTGGGCAAAACCTTCTTCGGCCAGGTATGGACCTGGCACCTGCTGCTGAACCTGCTGCTGGTCATCGTGCTGATCAAGCCCTGGCCGGCATTGCGCCTGCCGGTAATCGCGCTGCTGCTGGCGACGCTGGCGCCGGTCGGGCATGGCGCCATGCTCGATGGGCTCAGCGGACAATTGTTGATCCTCAACCAAGTGGTGCACTTGGTCTGCGTGGGGGCGTGGCTCGGCGGGCTGTTACTGCTGGTCCTGATCCTCAGGCAGTCGCATGGCCACCCTGTGCCGGCGATCCTCAGGCGCTTCAGCGGCGTGGGCTATGGCCTGGTCGCCGGGTTGCTGGTCACCGGCCTTATCAACGTGCGCGTACTCACCGGGCAACTGTGGCCCACGCCGGTGTTCAACGGGTTCGCGCTGATCCTGTTGATCAAGGTTCTGTTGGTGCTGGGGATGTTGGCGCTGGCCTTGTTGAACCGCCTGCGCATCGAACGCTGTGAAGCGCGACCGGGCACGCTGAAGGCCAGCGTGATGCTGGAATGGTTACTGGGTGTTTCGGCGGTAGCCGCCGTTTCGCTGCTGGGAACCCTTCCGCCGATGGTCATGGCTGGCTAAAAAAGAAATTGGAATGGAATAAATGTGGGCGCTGGCTTACCGATGCAGACACTTTGGTACATCAGACAGACCGAGTCGATGCCATCGCCGGCAAGCCAGCTCCCACATTTAGATCGCGGGGCTACAGTCAGATAGCGGTCAGCTGTCCGGCCGCCTTCGCGAGCAAGCCCGCTCCCACAGTTGGATCGCGGGGTAACGGTTAGATTGTGGTCGGCTGCCAGGCCGCTTTCGCAGGCAAGCCAGCTCCCACATTTAGATCGCGGGGCTACAGTCAGGGAGCGGTCAGCTGTCCGGCCGCCTTCGCGGGCAAGCCCGCTCCCTCAGTTGGATCGCGGGGTAACGGTTAGATTGTGGTCGGCTGCCAGGCCGCTTGCGCAGGCAAGCCAGCTCCCCCATTGACCCTGCCCCTCTAGATCAAGCCACCCCAGGTCATCGTATAACTTCCGCTTGACAGCCCTCAAAAACCCCGCAAATATCCCCTTCAATGTTGTACGACGACGTACGACAAATAATAAAAACAACAAAAAGGGAGTTCCACTGTGAGTCAATTCGCCCGCAATTCCTCCTCGTCTATCGGCCTCCTCGGTCTAGGCAGCCTGGCATTTACCCTCCCCCTCAGCGTCCACGCCGACGGTTTTATCGAAGACGCCAAGGCCACGCTCAACCTGCGCAACGCCTACTTCAACCGCAACTTCACCAACCCGACCAACCCCCAGGGCAAGGCCGAAGAGTGGACGCAGAACTTCATCCTTGATGCCAAGTCCGGCTTCACCCAAGGCACCGTGGGTTTCGGGATTGATGTCCTGGGCCTGTACTCGCAAAAACTCGACGGCGGCAAAGGCACCGGTGGCACGCAGTTATTGCCGATCCACGATGACGGGCGCCCCGCCGACAACTTCGGCCGCCTGGGCGTGGCCCTGAAAACCAAGCTGTCGAAGACCGAATTGAAGGTCGGCGAGTGGATGCCGGTGCTGCCGATCCTGCGCTCCGACGACGGCCGCTCGCTGCCCCAGACCTTCCGTGGCGGCCAGGTCACCTCCAGCGAAATCGCCGGCCTGACCCTCTACGGCGGCCAGTTTCGCGGTAACAGCCCGCGCAACGACGCGAGCATGGAAGACATGTTCATGAACGGCAAAGCCGCGTTCACCTCCGACCGTTTCAACTTCGGCGGCGGTGAGTACAGCTTCAACGACAAACGCACCCAGGTCGGCGTGTGGTACGCCGAACTCACGGATATCTACCAGCAACAGTATTTCAACCTGACCCACAGCCAACCCGTGGGCGACTGGACACTGGGCGCCAACCTCGGCTTTTTCAACGGCAAGGAAGACGGCAGCGCCCTGGCCGGCGACCTCGACAACAAGACCGCCTTCGCCCTGCTCTCGGCCAAGTACAACGGCAATACCTTCTATGTGGGCCTGCAGAAACTCACCGGCGACAGCGTGTGGATGCGGGTCAACGGCACCAGCGGCGGCACCCTGGCCAACGACAGCTACAACGCCAGCTACGATAACGCCAAGGAAAAGTCCTGGCAGGTGCGCCATGACTTCAACTTTGTGGTGCTTGGCATTCCGGGGCTGACCATGATGAACCGCTACATCAGTGGCAGTAACGTACACACCGGGGCGATCACCGACGGCAAGGAATGGGGCCGCGAATCGGAACTGGCCTACACGGTCCAAAGCGGTGCGCTGAAGGACCTGAACGTGCGCTGGCGCAATTCGACCATGCGTCGGGATTTCAGCAATAACGAGTTTGATGAAAATCGGCTGTTTATCAGCTATCCGATTTCACTGTTGTAACCCGCCCAATGTGGGAGCTGGCTTGCCTGCGATGGCGGCGCATCAGCAATGTAGATGTCAACTGACCGTCCGCAATCGCAGGCAAGCCAGTTCCCACAATTGTATTTTGGCGTCAGCAAGAACGTTGACAACCTAGGGAATCCCTAACGATACTTCGGCATAGTCATACGACAACCTACAACAACAGTGGAACCCTCATGACCACCACCACAACCACGCCCGTTCCATTCAATCGCCTGCTGCTCACCGGTGCCGCTGGCGGCCTGGGTAAAGTCTTGCGCGAGCGCCTGCGACCTTACGCCCAGGTACTGCGCCTGTCGGATATCGCCAACATGGCTCCGGCTGCCGACGCGTGCGAAGAAGTGCAACCCTGCGACCTCGCCGACAAACAAGCCGTGCACCACTTGGTGGAAGGCGTCGACGCGATCCTGCACTTCGGCGGCGTATCGGTGGAGCGCTCGTTCGAAGAGGTCCTCGGCGCCAACATCTGCGGCATTTTCCATATCTACGAGGCCGCCCGCCGCCATGGCGTGAAGCGCGTGATTTTCGCCAGCTCCAACCATGTCATCGGCTTCTACAAGCAGGGCGAAACCCTCGACGCCCACTCCCCGCGCCGCCCGGACAGCTACTACGGCCTCTCCAAGTCCTACGGCGAAGACATGGCCAGTTTCTACTTCGACCGCTACGGCATCGAGACCGTGAGCATCCGCATCGGCTCGTCGTTCCCGGAGCCGCAGAACCGTCGGATGATGCACACCTGGCTGAGCTTCGATGACCTGACCCAACTGCTCGAACGCGCGCTGTACACGCCGAACGTCGGCCACACGGTGGTCTACGGCATGTCGGATAACCTCGACACTTGGTGGGACAACCGCTACGCCGCCCACTTGGGCTTTGCGCCAAAGGACAGCTCCGAGGTGTTCCGCGCCCAGGTCGAAACCCAGCCACCGGTGGCCGACAATGATCCGGCCAAGGTTTACCAAGGCGGCGCGTTCTGCGCAGCCGGCCCCTTCGGTGATTGACCCATGAGCGCCGAATTGATTGTCGACGCGCGCAATGCCGTGGGTGAATGCCCGGTGTGGGTGCCTGAGGAAAACGCCCTGTACTGGGTGGACATCCCCAAGGGCGGCCTGCAACGCTGGAGCGCCGCCAGCGGCCATATCGCCGCCTGGACAGCCCCGCAAATGCTCGCCTGTATCGCCCGCACCACGGCAGGCAACTGGGTCGCCGGGATGGAAACCGGCTTCTTCCAGCTCACCCCGCACAACGATGGCAGCCTCGACACCACGCCCCTGGCGAGCGTCGAGCACCCGCGCACGGACATGCGCCTGAATGACGGCCGCTGTGATCGCCAGGGCCGTTTCTGGGCCGGTAGCATGGTGCTGAACATGGGCTTGAACGCGGCTGAGGGCACCCTCTACCGCTACGCGTCCGGCGCGGCACCCCACGCCCAACTGGGCGGGTTCATTACCCTCAATGGCCTCGCGTTCAGCCCGGATGGCCGCACGATGTATGCCTCGGACTCTCACCCACTGGTGCAGCAGATCTGGGCCTTCGACTACGACATCGACACCGGCACGCCGTCCAATCGCCGCGTGTTCGTGGACATGCACAACCACCTGGGCCGCCCCGATGGCGCCGCCGTGGACGCCGATGGCTGCTACTGGATCTGCGCCAACGACGCCGGGCTCATCCACCGCTTCACCCCCGAAGGTCGCCTCGACCGTTCCCTCACCGTACCGGTGAAAAAACCCACCATGTGCGCCTTTGGCGGCAGTCGCCTGGACACCCTGTTCGTCACCTCGATCCGTGATGACCAGAGTGCACAGTCACTGTCCGGCGGCGTGTTCGCCCTCAACCCCGGCGTTGTCGGATTGCCGGAGCCCCAGTTCATCCTCTAGCTGCATCGCTGTGCCTTGAATACAACAATAACAAGACAGGAGAGACATCCCATGGACTTCAAACGCACCTTGCTCGCCGCTGCATTCTTCACCCTCAGCAGCGCCGCCCACGCGCTGGAAATCAAATTTGCCGACATCCACCCGGACGGTTACCCCACCGTGGTCGCCGAAAAGAACATGGGCGCGGCCCTGACCAAGGAAAGCAACGGTGAACTGACCTTCAAGTTCTTCCCCGGTGGCGTCCTGGGCTCCGAAAAGGAAGTGGTCGAACAGGCCCAGGTCGGTGCTATCCAGATGGCCCGGGTCAGCCTGGGTATCGTCGGCCCGGTGGTCCCCGACGTGAACGTGTTCAACCTGCCGTTCGTGTTCCGCGACCAGGCGCACATGCGCAAGGTTATCGACGGCGAGATCGGCGATGAGATCCTCGCCAAGATCACCGACTCGGAGTTCGGCCTGGTGGCCCTGGCCTGGATGGACGGCGGCACGCGCAACCTCTACACCAAGAAACCGGTCCGCAAGATCGAAGACCTCAAGGGCATGAAGATCCGCGTGCAAGGCAACCCGCTGTTCATCGAGGCCTTCAATGAAATGGGCGCCAATGGCATCGCCATGGACACCGGCGAGATCTTCAGTGCCCTGCAAACCGGCGTGATCGACGGCGCAGAAAACAACCCGCCGACCCTGCTGGAACACAACCATTTCCAGAACGCCAAGTACTACACCCTCACCGAGCACTTGATCCTGCCCGAGCCCATCGTGATGTCGAAAATCACCTGGAACAAGCTCACCCCCGCCCAGCAGGTGATGGTGAAAAACGCCGCCAAGGCCGCCCAGGCTGACGAGCGCGTGTTGTGGGACGCCAAGTCCGCCAGCAGTGAAACCAAGCTCAAGGCCGCCGGTGTCGAGTTCATCACCGTCGACAAAAAACCCTTCTATGACGCCACCGCGCCGGTGCGCGCCAAATACGGTGCGGCTTACGCCGACATCATCCAGCGCATCGACGCCGTTCAGTAACGCCCTCCTTCTCTAGCAAGGCCCGGCGCGGTCGGCACTGACGCGCCCGGTTACGGTGAACGCCATGAAGAATTTACTGCTGCGCATCAACGACCGCATCTACATGACCTGTATCTGGGTCGCCGGCCTCTCGGTACTGGGGGTCGCATTGATCATTCCCTGGGGCATCTTCGCCCGCTACGTCCTCGGCACCGGTTCCAGTTGGCCGGAACCCACCGCCATCCTGCTGATGCTGGTATTCACCTTCATCGGCGCCGCCGCCAGTTATCGCGCCGGGGCGCATATGTCGGTGGCGATGATCACCGACCGCCTGCCTCCCACCCAACGCCGCGTCGTCGGCATCGTTTCCCAGCTGCTGATGGCAACCATCTGCCTGTTCATGGCGATCTGGGGCACCAAGCTGTGCCTGTCCACCTGGAACCAGTTCATGAGCGCCATCCCCACGTTGCGCGTGGGCATCACCTACATGCCGATCCCGATTGGCGGGCTGCTGACCCTGGTGTTTGTGCTGGAGAAACTCCTGCTCGGTGACCAGAGCAACCGTCGGGTCGTGCGCTTTGACCTGGTTGAAGAAAGCGAAGGGGCCGCCTGATATGGACGCATTGATTCTGTTGGGCAGCTTTATCGCTTTGATCCTGATCGGCATGCCCGTGGCCTACGCCCTGGGGTTGGCCGCATTGATCGGCGCGTGGTGGATCGACATTCCGTTCCAGGCCCTGATGATCCAGGTGGCTGGCGGGGTGAACAAGTTTTCGCTGATGGCTATTCCGTTCTTTGTGCTGGCCGGGGCGATCATGGCCGAGGGCGGCATGTCGCGCCGGCTGGTGGCGTTTGCCGGGGTGCTGGTCGGTTTTGTGCGCGGTGGCCTGTCCCTGGTGAACATCATGGCCTCGACATTTTTTGGTGCGATCTCCGGCTCGTCGGTGGCCGATACCGCCTCGGTCGGCTCGGTGTTGATCCCGGAAATGGAACGCCGGGGCTACCCCAGGGAGTTCGCCACGGCCGTGACCATCAGCGGTTCGGTGCAGGCCCTGCTGACACCGCCCAGCCACAACTCGGTGCTCTACTCCCTGGCAGCGGGTGGCACGGTGTCGATCGCTTCGCTGTTCATGGCCGGCGTGGTCCCGGGCTTGCTGATGAGTGCCTGCCTGATGGTGCTGTGCCTGATCTTCGCCAAGAAGCGCGACTACCCCAAGGGCGAAGTCATCCCGCTCAAGCAGGCCCTAAAAATCTGCGCCGATGCGCTGTGGGGCCTGATGGCCATGGTGATCATCCTCGGCGGTATTCTCTCGGGCATCTTCACGGCCACCGAGTCCGCCGCGATTGCCGTGCTGTGGGCATTCTTCGTGACCATGTTCATCTACCGCGACTATAAATGGAGCGAGCTGCCCAAGCTGATGCACCGCACGGTGCGCACCATTTCCATCGTGATGATCCTGATCGCCTTTGCCGCCAGTTTCGGCTACATCATGACCCTGATGCAGATCCCGGCGAAGATCACCACGCTGTTCCTGACCCTGTCGGACAACCGCTACGTGATCCTGATGTGCATCAACGCCATGCTGCTGTTGCTCGGCACGGTGATGGACATGGCGCCGCTGATTCTGATCCTCGCGCCGATCCTGCTGCCGGTGATCCTGGGGATCGGCGTCGACCCGGTGCACTTCGGCATGATCATGCTGGTGAACCTGGGGATCGGGTTGATCACCCCACCGGTGGGCGCCGTGTTGTTTGTGGGCGCGGCGGTGGGCAAGGTCAGCATCGAGAAAACCGTGAAAGCGTTGCTGCCGTTCTATGCCGTGCTGTTCCTGGTGCTGATGGCGGTGACCTACATCCCGGCGCTGTCGCTGTGGCTGCCCAGCGTGGTGCTGTAACCCTCCCCTTGTAGGCGCCGGCAAGCTGGCGCCTACAAGTGACCTGCATTTCAAGGTAAACATGTGATGCTGGAACTCAGCGATGAACTGACCGTGCTGACCCTGGCCCCGGCCGTGGGCGGCAGCATCGTCAACTGGAGCGTGCGCGCCACCGGCCAGCCGCTGTTGCGCCATAGCGACGAGCAGGCGATCAGTACCGGCCTGCCGGGCAAGCTGGGGTGTTACCCCCTGGCGCCCTGGTCCAACCGCATTGCCCAAGGCGGTTTCGACAACCCCGACGGTTGGTTGGCCCTCGCCCCCAACAGCCTGACCGACCCGTTGCCGATCCATGGCTCGGCCTGGCAACAGGCCTGGCAGGTGCTGAGCCACACCGAGGATGAAGCGGTATTGGCGGTGGAGTGCGACACGCCGTTCGCCTATCGCGCCGAGCAGCGATTTCGCCTGCACGAAGGTGAACTGAGCATTGCCCTGCGCGTGACCCATCTCGGCGAAAAAGCCGCCTGGCATGGGTTGGGTTTGCATCCTTACCTGCCACGCCGAGCCACCACGCGGCTGCAGGCCAGGGCGTCGCAGGTGTGGATGAGTGACGCGTCCAAGTTGCCCACGAGGCTGGCGCCGGTGCCGCAGGCCTGGGACTTCAGCACCTTGAAAGCCCTGCCGGAAGGCCTGGTGGACAATGGTTTCTGCCAATGGGACGGGCACTGCCGGATAGAACAACCGGAGCTCGGGTATGCGTTGGAATGCCAGGCGAGCGGCGCGGATTACTTCCTGCTGTACTGCCCGCCGGGGCTGGGGTTCTTTTGCATCGAGCCGGTGAGCCATCCGGTGAATGCTCATCACCTGCCCGGCCGGCCGGGCCTGAAACTGCTGGAACACAATCAGTCGGTACAACTCAACTTCAAGCTCAAATACATACAACATGTGGGAGGGGGCTTGCCCCCGATGACGGTGTATCAGTAATACAGTGGTGGCTGGGACACCGCTATCGGGGGCAAGCCCCCTCCCACAGTTTTGATTTGTGTTGTGTCAGGGTGGAGCGTTTTTCAGGCGCCCGGCGGTGTCGATGCTCACCACCACCGATAATCCCGGCCGCAACCGCTCGCTCTCGGCCTGGTCGGGGTCCACCGTGATCCTCACCGGCACGCGCTGGGCGATCTTCACGAAGTTGCCAGTGGCATTGTCCGCTTGTAACAGGCTGAACTCCGAGCCGGTGGCCGGGGAAATATGCTGCACCGTGCCGTGGAATTTGCGGTGGTTCAGGGCATCGACGGTGAAGGTCACCGGCTGGCCGACCTGCACATTGTCCATCTGGGTTTCCTTCATATTGGCGATCACCCACAGTTGCTTCGGCACCAGCGCCATTAACTGCGCACCGGAGTTGACGTAGGCCCCCAGGCGCACGCCGATCTGCCCCAGTTGCCCGTCGCGTGGCGCGGTGATGCGCGTGTTGGACAGGTCGATGCGCGCCAGCTCCACCGCCGCCTCGGCACTCGCCACGGCCGCTTCCAGGGAGCCGCGATTGACGATCACGGTCTGCAGGTCCTGACGTGCGATTTCCAGGCTGGCCTGGGCCTGGGCCACCGCCGCGATGGTTTGCGCGTTGGCGGCGCGGGTCACGTCCAACTCACGCTTGGACACCGAGCCGTCACTGATCAACTCTTCATTGCGGCGCAGATCGGCGGTGCTCTTGCGCGCCTGCGCCTGGCTGTCCGCCAATGCCGCCTGGCGCAACTGGATGGTGGCTTCGGCGCTGTTGCGCTGCTGCACCACATTCGCCAACGAGGCCTTCTGCACCGCCAGTTGCGCCAGCGCCTGGTCGAGGCGCTGCTTGTAGATTCGGTCGTCGAGGCGCACCAGCAGGTCGCCGGCCTTCACGTACTGGAAGTCCTGCACCGGCACTTCGAACACATAGCCGCTGAGCTGCGGGCCGATAATCGTCACCTGCCCACGCACCAAGGCGTTCTCGGTGGTTTCCACGGCACTGCTGAACGGTGGCAACTGCCAGGCATACAACACGATCAGCACCCCGACGATGGCAATCGCGGCAAAGCCCAGGGACGAGACGATGCGCACCCGCAAGGAGCGCGGCTCGGTCACCGTGGCGCCGGGCGGTGTACTGCCTTCCGGGGTGGAGGCGATGGCGTTGGTGGTCGTGGTGGTGGAAGTCGGTTCGGTCATGAAGAAGCGCCGCTGGGTTGAACGGGAGTGGCTGCTGCCTGGGTGGTGCTCATCAGCCACAGGCTGCGGATAAAGATCCAGATCATGGTCAGTATCGCGATGATCGCGATCAGCATGAAGACATCGTTGTAGGCCATCACATTCGCCTCGCGGGTTGCCGCCGTGGCCAGGCTGCGAATGCCCATCAGGTTGCGCAGCTCGGGGTCGGCGACAATACCGCCGTAGGCCGAGCCGCCGCTCTGCACCCGCGCGGCCACACGTGGGTCCAGCAAGGTCAAATGTTCGACGATCATGCTGGAGTGATATTTCTCGCGCACAATCTGGAACGTGCCCAGCAACGCCGCGCCAATCAGCCCGCCGAGGTTCTGGCAGATCCCGAACATCACCGAAAAACTCACCAGGTTACGCGGGTTGGTCAGCACGTTCTTGGTGCCCAGCACCATGGTCGGCCCCAGGAAGAACGTACCGCCGAAGCCTAGCAGGAACTGGCTGATATACAGGTTCTGCGGCCGAGTGAGGTTGCTGGAAAAGCTGTCCATCACCGACCCCGTCGCCATCAGCGCCAGGGAAATCACCAGCGGCATCAGCAAATGCGCCGGGTTGATGGTCAGCGCACTGACCGCCAGGCCCGCGATCGCCCCGGCCAGCATCACCACGTACAGCGTGTGCATCTGTTGGTAGCTCATGTTCAGCATCTGCATGAACCCCACGGCGCCGGTGGACTGCTCGGACAGCACCATGCGAATCAGGATCACCGCCAGTGCCAGGCGAATCATCACGCCACTGCCCAGCCAACGGGTCATCAGCATCGGGTTGGCGCGGTTATGCTCGATGGCCAGCCCGGCCATGATCAGCACCAGCGAGCAGGCCGAGGCCACGCCGATCCACGGCGCTTCCAGCCACCAGTCGATTCGGCCCAGGGACAGCACGGCGCAGAGCAAGGCAACCCCGGTGGCAAGGATGGCGAAGGTGAGGAAGTCGAGTTTTTCGAAGGTCTTGAAGCGGTCACCAGGCGGCAACTTGAGCAGGAACACGCAGCCCAGGCAAATCAGCGCCATGCCCAGTTCGAACAGGTACAGCCCGCGCCATTCGGCGATTTGCAGCAGGTCCTCGGAGAACAGCCGCGCCAGTGGCAAGGCCAATTGCGCCGTGCCCAACCCCAGCACCAAGGCCTTCAAGCGCCACTTGGCCGGGAAAGCCTGGATCATGTAATACAAACCCAATGAACTCAGCGCCGCACCTACCATGCCGTGGGCCGCTCGCACGGCGATGGCGGAGTTGAGATCGTTGACGAACAAATGCCCGAACGTCACCAATGCATACAGCACCAGGAACACCTCGGTGAACGCGCGCAGGCCGAACTGCTGGCGGAACTTCACCAGCAGCAGGTTCATGCACACGTTGGTCATCACATAGGCGGCGGGCAGCCAGGCCATTTCGGCGGTGGTCGCGCCGAGGGCACCCTGCAGGTATTGCAGGTTGGCAATCACCAGCGCATTACCCAACCCCCCGGTAATCGCTACGAGCACGCCCACCATCGCGAACAGCCACCGCTTGTGGGTGGGGTGCAACGGCGTCGACGGCGAGCCAGGCAGGCTTGGCCGCTCATGGGGCTCCCAGGTGTGTGGGGTGTATTTGTTCATTCGATGACCTAGATGATCCGACGCAGGATGTCGGTAAAACCATTACTCAGGGAGTAGTAAACCTGAGCGGAGTTCATCTTGCCATGTCGAGGGGGTGATTGATCCTCCAAACGAGAGCGGTCGTGGACGGGCAGCGGGTGCCCGGCACATTCGGCGTAGGACGGGCCCCGTCACAGGCCCGGCACTTAGGATGTAAGACAGGCCTTGACCAACATGCCAACGGCCACCAGTACGCACAGGCTGGCAAACCCCACCTGCAAGGTGCGCGCGGGAATCACCGAGCACAGGCGCCGCCCGGCCAGCATGCCGACGATGCTCGCGCCGATAAACACCCAGCCCACTGATTCGATGCGTACACCGGCATGGAACGCGCCAGCCACACCGACCAAGGAGAGCAGGCTGATCACCATCAAGGAGGTGGCGACGATGCCGCGCATCTGCACATCGGTGAGTTGCTTGAACGCCGGCACGATCAGGAAGCCACCGCCCACACCGAGCAGGCCGGATACCGCACCGGTCACCGCGCCGAGGGCGGCCAGGGTCGCGCTGCATTTGGCGGTCCAGGCGAAGCGCCCGGTCTGCTGATCGAGCATGCAGTTCTTCTGTCCCCAGGACGCCGTGCCATGGTCACTCGGCCCCGCCTCACGTTTTTCACGCTGCAACATGCGCCAGGCCACCAACACCATCAAGCCACTGAACAGCCCCATCAGCAACGCTTCCGGCAGTTGGTGGGCGAGAAACACCCCCACCGGCGAGAACAGCGCACCGAGCAAGGCGATCAACAACGCGGCGCGGTAACGCACCAGGCCATGGCGCAAACCATCGACCGCTCCCACCGCCGCCGCCGCGCCAACCGCAAGCAACGACACCGGCGCGGCCTGGGTCATGCTCAAGCCCAAACCAAGCACCAGCGCCGGCACCCCAAGGATGCCGCCGCCCGCGCCGGTCAGGCCCATGACCAGGCCCATCAATAACCCCAACACACTGGCCAGCAGCATTCAGTCCACCTTGCTCAGGCGGGTCAGCCACTCGCGGCCCTTGAGCATGCCATTCCAATAGAACCACGGCAGCAACGTGGCCTTGAGGAACCACATCGAGCGACGCGCCTGGGTCGGGTCGAGGGGAAAGGTCGGCAGCAGCTTGCCGCCGTAGCCAAACTCGGCCAGCACCACCTTGCCCTTCTCCACCGTCAGCGGGCAGGAACCGTAGCCGTCGTATTTGAGCGGCAGCGGCGCCTGTTTGCGCAGGGCCAGCAGGTTTTCAGCGACCACTACGATCTGCTTGCGTACTGCAGCGGCGGTCTTGGCGTTGGTGGTGCCGCACACGTCACCCAGGCCGAAGATGTGCGGGTAACGCAGGTGTTGCAGGCTGTGGGGGTTCACTTCGCACCAGCCCGCTGCATCGGCCAGCGGGCTTTGGCGGATGAAGTCCGGAGAAACCTGCGGTGGGACCACGTGCAGTAGGTCGAAGGATTTTTCTTCAACGCGGGCATTGCCTTCGGCGTCCTTCACTTCGAACCAGGCCTTACGCGCTAGGCCGTCGACTTTCACCAGGTTGGCGTTGAACGCAAGGCGGGCGTTGTACTTCTCCACGTATTTCATCAACGGCGGCACGAAGGTCGCCACGCCGAACAGCGCGGCACCGGCCAGGTTGAATTCGACATCGATGTTTTTCAGCACGCCCTGCCTGAGCCAGTGATCGCAGGACAAATACATGGCCTTTTGCGGCGCGCCTGCGCATTTGATCGGCATGGCTGGCTGGGTGAAGATCGCCTTGCCGCCCTTGAGTTGCTGCACCAGTTGCCAGGTGTAAGCGGCGTGCTGGTAGCTGTAGTTGGAGGTGACGCCATGCTTGCCGAGGGTGTCTTGCAGGCCTTCGATCTTCTCCCAGGCCAGGCGCAGGCCGGGGCAGACGATCAGGTTTTGCCAGCTGACACGCTGGCCGCTGTCGAGGATCAGGGTCTGCTCGTCGGGCAGTACTTCGGTGACGGCGGCTTGCACCCAGGTAACGCCGTTGGGCAATACATCAGCCAGCGGGCGGCGGGTCTTTTTCAGGTCATAGGCGCCGCCACCCACCAGGGTCCAGGCGGGCTGGTAGCTATGATGGTCGCTCGGTTCGATCAGGATGATATTCAGATGCGGGTCGCGCTTGAGCAGGCTGGCCAGCAGGCCAATGCCCGCCGAGCCGCCGCCGATGACTACGATGTCGCCACTGATGGTTGGGCCCCAGTGTTGGTCGGTCATGGTCTATCGCCTTTGTCATACATGCACACAAGGGTCGCTGCCGGATGGCGTCACGCCCAGCTTTTTATGACCGCGCCGCAGTACAAGCCGGACAGGGTCTTCATTACTTGAATCACTTCGTGGCTGGCCAACCCGTAGAAGATGTATTTACCTTCCCGACGGGTGGCGACCAACCCTTCGTCACGCAGGATGCCCAACTGTTGAGACAGCGTGGGCTGGCGCACGCCGGTCAGGGCTTCCAGTTCGCCGACATTGCGCTCGCCCTGAGTCAACTGGCACAGGATCAACAAACGATCCTCATTGGCCAGGGCCTTGAGCAAGGAGCAGGCCTTGGACGCCGATGCGCGCAACTGGGCGACTTCGCCCTCACTCAGAGTAGATTCCATTTGCCTCGGGTCCTTTTTGTCACTTAAGCTCAAAACATTATGTGAAAACGTAAACTGATTGTAACTACTTTTTTCTTCATCCGGGACAACCGCCATGCCAGCGCTGATCCAAGCCTTTCTGGACGAGGCATCGTCGACCTACACCTACGTGGTTTATGAAACCGATGGCGGCCCCTGTGCCATCGTCGATTCGGTGCTCAACTACGACCCGGCCTCGGGGCGCACCGACACCGCCCAGGCCGACAAGGTCATCCGCTTTGTGCGCGAGCATGGGCTGCAGGTGCAATGGCTGCTGGAAACCCACGCCCACGCTGATCACTTGTCTGCCGCGCCATACCTGCGCCGCACGCTGGGTGGCAAGATCGCCATCGGGCAGTCGATCAGCAAAGTGCAGGGCGTGTTCAAGAACCTGTTCAACCTGGAGCCGGAATTTCGCGTAGATGGCTCGCAGTTCGATCACCTGTTTGCGCCGGATGAGGTGTTTCACATCGGCACGATCAAGGCCCAGGCCCTGCATGTGCCAGGGCATACCCCGGCGGACATGGCCTATCTGATCGACGACCGACTGATCCTGGTGGGTGACACGCTGTTCATGCCGGATGTCGGCACGGCGCGCTGTGATTTCCCTGGCGGCGATGCGCGGCAGTTGTATGCGTCGATGCGCAAGTTGCTGGGCTTTCCCCTGGAAACCGAGTTGTACGTCTGCCACGACTACCCGCCCGAAGGCCGTGAGGCAAAGTGCCGGACCACGGTGGCAGAGCAGCGTGCGGGGAATATCCATGTGCATGATGGCGTGGATGAAGCCACGTTTGTCGAGATGCGCACCACGCGCGACGCAGGGCTGGGGATGCCGACGCTGTTGCTGCCGGCGATCCAGGTGAATGTGCGGGCGGGGAATATGCCGCCGGCGGAGGACAATGGTGTGGTGTACCTGAAGATTCCGGTCAACCACCTCTAACCCAGGTTGATGCCGTTGGCCGGTAGCGGCAACGCAGTTTTGTAGCGCACCTGCTTGAGGGCGAAGCTGGAGCGGATGTTGGCGACGCCCGGCACCTTGGTCAAAAAGTCCATCATGAAACGCTCCAGCGACTGGATTGTCGGCACCAGCACCCGGATCAGATAGTCCGGGTCACCGGCCATCAGGTAACACTCCATCACTTCTGGCCGGTCCGAGATCGCGCCTTCGAACTGCTGCAACGCCAACTCATTCTGCTTTTCCAGGCTCACGTGGATGAACACGTTGACGTGCAGGCCCAACAGGTCGGCGTCGAGCAGCGTGACCTGGTCTCGAATCAGGCCCAGTTCTTCCATCGCCTTCACCCGGTTGAAACACGGCGTGGGCGACAGGTTGACCGAGCGGGCCAGGTCGGCGTTGGTGATGCGGGCATTCTCCTGCAGGGCGTTGAGAATGCCGATATCGGTACGGTCCAGTTTGCGCATGAGACAAAATCACCTGTTTATTATGTTTATGCAGTTTTTTTATCCGCAAATGGTCTTGAGCGCAACGAAACAGAGATAAATATTCTTCTACGCCACGCCTATGATTGTTGTAGGACAAGATTTCTCCTACCCGGAGTCTGACTGTCAGCTAGCGCGCCCACTACAAGAAATTCACAAGATAGAGCGTAGAAAGCCATGACTCAGCAGTACGAACCACTGCGCCTGCACGTCCCTGAACCCTCGGGACGCCCAGGCTGCAAGACCGACTTTACCTACCTGCGCCTGACCGACGCCGGCCTGGTGCGCAAACCCGCCATCGACGTAGAACCCGCCGACACTGCCGACCTGGCCAAGGGCCTGATCCGCGTGCTCGACGACCAGGGCCAGGCCCTCGGTCCCTGGGCTGAAGGCGTCCCCGTCGAGATCTTGCGCAAAGGCATGCGCGCCATGCTCAAGACGCGGATCTTCGACAACCGCATGGTGGTCGCCCAGCGTCAGAAAAAAATGTCGTTCTACATGCAGAGCCTTGGCGAAGAAGCCATCGGCAGCGCCCAGGCCCTGGCCCTGAACATCGACGACATGTGCTTTCCCACCTACCGCCAGCAAAGCATCCTGATGGCTCGCGACGTGCCCTTGGTGGACCTGATCTGCCAACTGCTGTCCAACGAGCGCGACCCGCTCAAGGGCCGTCAGTTGCCGATCATGTATTCAGTGAAAGACGCTGGCTTCTTCACGATTTCCGGCAACCTCGCCACCCAGTTCGTACAAGGCGTGGGCTGGGGCATGGCCTCGGCGATCAAGGGCGACACCAAAATCGCTTCCGCCTGGATCGGCGACGGCGCCACCGCCGAATCCGACTTCCACACCGCCCTCACCTTTGCCCACGTGTACCGTGCGCCGGTGATCCTTAACGTGGTCAACAATCAGTGGGCCATTTCCACCTTCCAAG